>JBARHV010000407.1:0-21203 GCA_049799415.1 Silvibacterium sp. | reverse complement strand
CACACCCGGCAAGAACCGCAATGCTTTTTCCTGAAACGCTCATCGAACACGAAGCCTAACATGCCAGCGACAACTCCATCCACACAGAACGGCCGGCCCCCAGGAGCAAAAAAACTACGGCTCAAGATACTGAGCTGGAGTCGCGCCCAATATCTTCTTGAACATCGCAATGAATGCACTTGGGCTGTTGTAACCGACATCCAGCGCCACGCCTGTAACTTGATTCCCTTCAGCTAGCAACTGGATCGCACGCGTAAGGCTCATCTGCTGCCGCCATCTGCCAAAGGTGAGCCCGGTCTCGTCCCGGAACAAACGCTCCATGGTTCTCTTACTCGCACCGCAGGATCGACATAGAGCAGAAAGCGGCCTTCGATCCGCGGGATCGGCCAGCAAAAGCGCAGCAACTTTAAGCGCGCGAGGATCGGATGGCATGGGCACCTGCAGCGGCACCGACGGAGCCTCTTCCATCTGGTCGAGAATCACCCCGATCAGCCGTCCATGCGCCGGGATTCTCCGGTAGAGCAGCCGCAGTCTGCATGCCTCCAGCAGCAGTTCCCTCATGAGCGGAGAAATATTCAGAACGCAGCACTGCCGTCCCAGCCGCTTCACCATTCTCGGTTTAAGATAGAGCGTCTTCATCGTCAAAGCACCCGAGATGACAATGGAATGATTCATCTGTGCAGGAATCCAAACGGCCCGGTTAGGCGGGACGACCCACACACCATCGTCCGTGGTGACCGTCATTACTCCGGATATGCCATAGAGAAGCTGATCCTCTTCGTGGAAATGCCATGGCACGTGATGGCCGTTCACATAGGTATACGACAGCGTCGAAATGGCAGCCCCAATGTGGCGCCGCCGATCGAAAATTCCCTTCTGACGCTTTTTCGGCATAAATTGTCACAATATCGAAAGACGGGCGCTTCAGCAATACATACCATCAGCGTACCGGCTGGAAGATCTCCGGCAGAAAAGGAAAACCATGCTTTCTGAGAGCGAAGTGATGGGGTTCATCCCGACGAAAGATGCAGCACAGGCGCGCGCCTTTTACGAAGGAAAATTAGGTCTGCGCTTTATCAGCGACGATGACTTCGCGCTCGTCGTTGAGTCACGCGGAACCTTCATCCGAATTTCGAAAGTGAAAGAGTTCGCGGTCGCTCCATTCACCATTCTTGGCTGGCGCGTGCAGAATATCGAGGACGAAGTAAAGAACCTCAGCGCCCGTGGAGTTTCATTCCAGCGATTCCCCGGCCTGCCCCAGAACGATCTCGGCATCTGGGCTTCCCCCACTGGAGCCAGAATCGCCTGGTTCCAGGACCCCGATGGGAATGTGCTCTCCCTCTCCCAACACTAAGTCCATGCGGAATCGACCGGGCTGCCGGTTCCGGCTCCTTATAATATTTGCATGACTCCGGAAGCTCTCTCCCTCACCGGCATCCACATCCGTCTAGAACCGCTCCACCTCGACCACGTTAAGGCTTTGGCCGCCGCCGCTGCTGCCGATCCTTCTCTCTACGACGAAAACATCTACCGCTGGACCTTCGTCCCGCAGGACATCGCCGAAGCCGCTCTCTATATAGAAACCGCACTCGGCTGGCGCGACGAAGGCACAGCTGTCCCTTTCGTCGTCGTCCGTCAAAGCGACAACACCGTCATCGGCTCAACGCGCTTCTTCAACATCGAGCGCTGGCCCTGGCCCGTCGGGCATGAGCGCCACGACAACCCCTATCCTGACGTCTGCGAGATCGGCTACACCTGGTACACTCGCTCCGCCATTCGCACGGCTGCCAATACCGAGGGCAAATTCCTCATGCTCCAGCATGCCTTCGAGGTCTGGAAGGTGCTCCGCGTCTCGCTGAACACCGACTCCCGCAACCTGCGCTCCCAGGCCGCTATGGAACGCATTGGATTCAAGCGCGAAGGCCTTCTCCGCGCCCAACGCATCTCCTCCGACTTCATCCCGCGCGACTCCGTGCGCTACTCCATGCTCCCCGACGAGTGGCCCGAAGCCAAACAGCGCCTCACAGAGCGAATCCAATCCTCCTGACCCACCACCCCGGAGTGCATACCGAAGTGCATAATAGTCGGGACGTTAGAATTAGCAGCAGCAAGGAGAACCAATGGCCCTCATCAAGACATCCAACCCGGCCTTAAACGGAAGAATCTTCCAGGGTCAGCCCGTCGCCCTCGAAAACGCGATGACCCTCGACGGCACCGTCAACAAAACCGGAATCCTGCTGCTCTGCGCCATCGCCACCGCCGCATATACCTGGCACGCCTTCATGCAGACGCATTCCGCCGCTACTGTCATGCCCTTGTTCTGGATCGGCATGATCGGCGGATTCATCTTCGCCATGGTCACCATCTTCAAAAAGGAGTGGGCACCCGCCACCGCGCCCATCTACGCCCTGCTTGAGGGCCTGGTGCTCGGCGGCATCTCCGCCATCTTCGAGCTGCGCTTCCCCGGAATCGCCATGCAGGCCGTCGGCATGACCTTCGGCGTTCTCTTTGTCATGCTCCTCGCCTACCGCTCCCACCTTATCCCTGTCACGCAAAAGCTCCGACTCGGCATCGTCGCCGCCACCGGAGCCATCGCCCTCTTCTACATCGTCGAAATCGTCCTCGGCTTCTTCGGATTTCACTTCGGCCTGATCAACGGCGCAACTCCGCTCGGCATCGGATTCAGCGTAGTCGTCGTCATCGTCGCCGCCCTCAACCTCGTCCTCGACTTCGACTTCATCGAGAGCGGCGTCCAGGCCCGCGCGCCGAAATATATGGAGTGGTACGGAGCCTTCGGCCTCATGGTCACCCTCGTCTGGCTCTACCTTGAGATCCTCAACCTCCTCGGAAAAATTCGTGGTCGCGACTAGAGCAAAACTTCAGGGCTCCCCTATCTCGAGTTCGAGATAGGGGAGCCCCATGCAGTGGACTTCATATATTTGCCTGAAATGCCTCCGCGCGACACGAAGTCCCACGTTCCACAGGACCGCCAGCTTTACTCAATCGCCCGCGGTTCATCCAGCCCCGGCCGCGAATAGAAGTCCTGCATCGCGCTGCTGTCCGCCGGACGGTATTCCAAGATTCCGTCTCCAACTCTCTTAAAAACCCACAACGGAATCTGCGTCTCTCGCCCCAGCACAAATTGCGTCCCCGACATAAACCAGCGACGCCGCTCGCTGGCTGTGATCTCGCTCCACGGAATAAACAGCGGCGGATGCCCCAGGCGGAACAAAAAGAAGACAGCCAGATAAAGGCCGTCCCGGTTCGCGCCCAGCGTCAGCACGCTCCTGTAACTGGTGCACCAGCGCATCAGTCCTGACCGAAAGCGCCACCGCTCGCCATCAAACTCTCGTTCACACCGATACTGCCCCGCCAGCCGATGCCAGCCGCCCATCCAGCTAATCCCATAGCAGACCAGGCTCCACAGCGCGATGAAGTAAACAGCAAACCCCGCGCCATGCCCCCAGTTCAGAAACGCATCGAAACCATGCCCTTGCATGCCGGGATTCTAACTCAGCCCACCCCGCACGCCTTCACTTTTCTGCGGAGATTCAGTTTGCCTGCACAGGCGAAGCTACGGCAGCAAACGCCACTCCCAGCACTGTAATGTCGTCCTCCTGCCCGAAGCTTTGGGCCTGTTCCACAATCGCCGTCGCGCGCTGGCGGCTGATCTCCCGCGTCCGCTCAAACCCAAACAACTCCTTCGTCGCGTTCGTCGCTTCCACCACCCCGTCCGTCAGGAACGTCAGCCGATCTTCCGGCACAAGCCTGAACGCCTGCACAGGATATTCCGCCTCGCTACTCAGGCCCAGCGGCAGCGAGCCTTCCATCTCCATTTCCTTGCCATTGAGATACGGCGGCAAATGCCCCGCATTCGCAATCCGCATTGTGCCGTCAGGACGGATCTCCGCCACGATGCACGTCGCAAAGTGCCCGCCCGAACGCCCCAGCAAACGCCGGTTCAACGTGCCCAGCATCGCCGCCGGATCAAAGCTCGACTCGGCCTGATTCCGAATCGCCCCCACCAGTACCGCCACCAGCATCGCCGCGCTCACCCCTTTGCCGGATACGTCCCCGATCACCACCAGCAGACTCCCATCCGCCTTCGTCAGCGTCTGGAAGAAATCCCCGCCCACCGTCTGCGCCGGATGGTACTCCGTCTCAACCGTGAACACCGGCGAGTTCACTGGCTCGGGAATCAGAACATGCTGCTGTAGCTCGCGCGCTTGCTCCAGTTCCTGCTTTACCGCCTGCTGCTCCAGCCGCTGCTTCACTTGCGAGTGCAGAAAGCGCCGTGCCGTAAGCGCGCCCACCACCAGTACCAGCAGAAGCCCGGCAATGTCCCCAATGCCGACCGCAACTCCGAACGGGAAGAAGGACGTCCGAATGTGAAACCAGCTAATCAGCTCGGCCTCGAGCAGGCTGATGGCGACCAGGATCACCGGCGGCAGGGCAACCAGAGCGCCCATGCGGTCTTTGCGCGCCCCCTGCGCCAGTGTCATAAAAAGCATCACGCCCAGCACAATATTCGCCATGACGCCGATTCTGTCGGCGAGCAGATTGACGGCCAGGGAAGCACGATGCCAAAAAATGGTGCAGGTTGCCAGAATCACGACCGCGGCAGCCGCTGTGCGCAAAAGGTCGAACACGCGCTTCCGCCCAATCTCGAACCATTGGCGCCAGAAAAGAATCCAGCAGACCGCCCCCAGCGCAGAAAACGACGTTTGCAGAAAGATGGGCGTGGCCTGCGTGTACACATAGGTGAACAAGGCGGTAATCACCGCCGCAATCGGAGCGGCCTCCAGCAAAAACCCCAACGTGAGCCATAAATAGGTCGTGTGCGGCCGGTCCAGCAGCCAGATTCGGAACGCCACCGCAGCCGCAACCAGCATCAGAAATCCGACGAAGACCGGAACCACCTGGCCCATCACCCGTAGCGTATTTGCCTGCGCCAGCAGCAACTCGATCTGGGGCCGTATCCCCAGCACCGGCGCTTCATGCATCCCTCCGCCATCGCCACTGTTAGACATCACCACCGAACTCGGCTCTGCGTAGAAACGAATCGCCAGCAGGATGTCGCCGTGTTCATCCGGCGCAGGAAGCTCGAAGACAAGCGGGCGGGAGCGGTAGGACTTCACGCCGCTCGCAAGGAACCGGCCAAACTCTCCCACATACTGCCCATTGGCAAAGACCTGGTAGCTGTCGTCAACGTGGTCGGGCATCTTGATCCACAAAGGCCCGGTCGAACTGGCCACATGCACGCGAAGCCGGTACCACGCAAAACCCCACAGATCAGAGAAGCCGCGTGCTGTCCATCCCGTCAGGTACCCGCCGCTCCCATAAGACGGGTCAACCTCCCCGCTCCCGGAATGCAGGCCCATGTCCGCCCACCCCGCATCGTCAAACGCGGGGCTCGCCCACACCGGCGCGCCGTTCACCCACGGCGAATCGCCGGGAGCAAACCTCCACGGCCCAGCCAGTGTCGCCGCCGAATCGCCCAGCGCAACCACCTGCGCAGGCGGCAAAGTGGATATGGATGTATTCGCAATCGGCGCCGAAGCCGTTGCAAGTGTCGTCTGGGAGAAGGCCGAGGTAGGAATAGGCAGCAGAACGAGCAGCAGCAGGCCTATTTTTTTCATGCCTGCGAGACTATCATCGGCCAACTGCAGAGAACAGCACTTTTAGCCGCCGCTTTTCTGAAGTCACAATTTACCGCCCGAAATAAGGCTGGATAATATGTGGCTGGTAAGGCTCAATCGATAGCATGTTTCCCAGCACCGTCCGCTCCTGCGGCGTGAACTGCCCGCCATAGGCCGAGTGCAGCATCTGCTCCCGCTCCTCGGGAGGCATCCCGCGAAGCTGCTGGAACGAATGCCGGATCAGCGCCTGCCGGTTCAGAGACATGTGCGACAGCGCCTGCGCCGCTCCCCGCACTTCCTGCTGGCGCTCTGGAGACAGCCGCTCGAACATCTCGTTACGGTCCATCATCCGCGCCTGGACTTGCGGAGGCCGCTGGTCGAAGTTCTGCAGCCGGTTCAGCAGCCGCTGCTGCTGTCCTGGAGGAAGGTTCCGGAATCCCGGCTCGCGGCGCATGGCGTCCGCCTTCTGCTGGGGAGAAAGTCCGCGATGTGCCTGCCACCACGCCGGAAGATGCTGCTGCCCTGGGCGGAGTCCCTGTCGCATTCCGGGGCCTGCACCTTGACGATTTCCCGGCCCCTGCCGCAATGCCGGACGCATTCGCCCCCCGGCATTACTGCCTTGGGGCTGCCGCTCATCGGGGGTATGGTTCTGGAATCGGGCGAACCCTCCGCCACGACCGCTAAAATGCCCGCCAACGCGAGGGCTTGCCCAGCCCAGCGGTGAGCCAAAAAGCAGACCGGCAGTCAGGGCCGCAAACAGGCCAACACGCAGGGCAGAGCGCATCAGCCGCCCGCCCGGGCCGCTCGAATTGTTCCCTATGCGCATCGTCGTGGGTCTTCGTATCCCAAGGCCGGATCTGTTCCGGTTGAATGCTAGTAAGGTTAAGATTTTCATATGCTTACATCGAAACCTATAACCTGTTAGATGAAAGTCTAATTGCTCCCCTGACTGCTCGCGCTACTGCCCGAATCACCATCCGTCTGGTCCAGAGAATTCATCTCTTGAAATACCTGCGCGTTCTCATCCAGAGACTGCAAATCCCGCACCGTAGCCGAGGCCGCTACCGGAGTGGCCGGATGCAAACCCTCAAACCCCGCATACGTCCCGCCGCCAATCAACAGCATCACAGCCAGCGCACCAGCCGCCAGCGGACGCAGATGCAGGTTCGAGCCATAAAGCAGCCGTTCCCGGATCCTCTCCAGGAATCCGGACGGTTGCGCAGCGCGTGCCTCACGCATCCGCGCCGCCATGCGTGCATCGAAGAACGGCGAAGGCTCCACGCCCTCCCAGCCATCCAGCGTCTGCATCGTCGTTTCCAGAGCTGCAAGCTCCCTGCTGCAATCGGTGCACTGCTCCACATGGGCGCGCACCGCAGCCGGAACCCGCTCGCGATCCAGAAGCAGATCGGGCTGCAAGCTCTTATATTCGGTTTCAAATTTCCGGCAGATCATAATTCCCTCTATTTCTCTCACAACAACTTAAACGAAATCCTTCAAGCGTTCCCGCAAGGTTTGATAGGCCCGGAACAGCAGTGACTTCGTGGCCGACTCGCTCAACTTAAGCACCTCGCCAATCTGCTTATAGTCCATCCCCTGATACTTGTGCATCAGTACCGCATTCCGCTGCCGTTCCGGCAGCGCCATCACATGCTGGCGGATCGCCCGCATCCATTCCGCCCGAACCAGGTTCTCCTCAACCGAAGCTGTCATGTCCGCCACGTCCGGTGTCGTTCCTGTCTCCGGATCGGGCTGGTCCAGGTAAACATTCTGCGCCGCCCGCTCATATTTCGTGTCCCGCGCGTGGTTCACACCCAGATTGGTCGCAATCCGGTAGAGCCAGGTCGTAAACTTGGCCTCCGCGCGATAGGTCTGCCGCGAGCGGTAAACCCGCAGGAAAACCTCCTGCGCCAGTTCCTCGGCCACTGCCTGGTTATGCACCATGCGAAACATGAAGTTGATGATCGGCTTCCTGTACTTCTCAATCAGGATGTCGTACCCCGCATCATCACCATCGCGCACGCGGAGCATGATCTCCGCATCGGTCATCCCTTTCCAGTCCCCCGCTGTCCTGCGGCTGGCAAGTCCACCCAACTGCGAAGAAGCACCGGAAAGCGGCCGTTCAAGGGCAATGGTAGCCATATCTTCCTCAACCCCGTTTTCGTCATCTGGTTGCGGTTCCGCGAGGTCGTTTTCATCGCCAATATCTGGCGTCGGTTCATCATCCTGCACCGGATAGGGCTCCCTGGGGGACGCGCGAGAATCATCGGGCGAAGCTGGTTCACGAGGGGCCATTCTGCACGTAAAACGATTGTATCCGGGAAGCGCCCCGCCGCCTCCGCACATCCCTCAAACCGCAGCGGCACCGGCATTTGCCGGGAAACCGGCGACTCAATGGCAAGCTGGCGGCAACGCAGCAGGAATGATAATCTGAACAAGTTCCCGCCCGTGGGGCGCATAACTCAGCGGTAGAGTGCCACCTTCACACGGTGGAAGTCGTAGGTTCGATCCCTGCTGCGCCCACCATATTCTTCAACAATTTACGCCAATTTAGGCCCAGAACCTAAGCCGACTCCAGAATCATGTTGGCGTACTGGATGGCGTCGCCCGTGCGTATGAGTCCGATCGCCTGCGGAACACGTCTTTTGAACTCAATGTGAGGCTCATACACGACCTCTGCGCCTGCCAGCGCCTTGCCGAAGGATTGCACCACCGCCGGAGAGTTATTCCCGCGGAACTCCTCCGCCATAAAGAATCTCCCAATCGAGAAGTTTCTCCGGATGGCCTCCAGCACATCCAGCACGCGGGGAATATCGTCTACCAGTGACAGATCGACGGTTTCAATCCCGGGCCAGAATGGGAATCCCCGGTCGGCGATGACCAGCGTATTCGTGTGCCGCACTCGGCTGAGAAGCGAGTTCACATGGGGATTGAGTATTCCGGATTTCAGCATTCTTCCCGCTTTCTGTACATCATAAAACTATGATTTCGCCCTGGCGTCACGGACTGCAGGCACCATCATCCGCATATCCGCGAAGGAATACAAAGTAAGAAAGAGGTAAGCAAGCAGCGGTACGACATACGCCACTGCGACGCTTCCAAGCCGCACCGAGAGATAACCCATCAGCAGAGTCAACACAGCGCCGCCGACGATCGCCATCACGATCAGCGACCCGCCGATTTTGGTATTTTCCCCAAGGCCGCGCAGCCCCTGCGCAAAAATGGTGGGATACATGAGCGACATAAACAAGCTGGTAAGCAGCAACGCCCCAACTCCGGCCCAGCCAGGAAACAACACGCCCATCGCCGCCAGCACGGTATTCACAATGCAGTAGATGGCCATCAGCTTAATTGGGTGGATGAATCGCATCAGCCACGCGGACAGGAACCGCCCCACTCCAAACGCCACCAGCGTAGTAGTCAGCAGGTAGCCGGCTGCCTTCTCCGCCTCATGGGTGTACGACAGGATATACGGGATGAAATAACTCCATGTCCCAACCTGTGCGCCGACATACGCAAACTGCGCCGCTACCGCGAACAGGAAGTGCGGATACCGCAGCAGTGCCCGAAAACCACCGCCGCCTGATTCGCTTTTTTCAGCATTGGTCAACGCTGCTGGAAAGCGCGTTGCGGCGATCAGCACCAGCATGGCAAACGTGACCAGGCCCAGGATCACATAGGGAGTAACCACGCGCATGGTCTCCGAATGCAGATAGGCCGCGTAACGATGATGCGCCTGCAAGGCAGCAACCTGGTCCGGGCGCAGCTCGATTCCAGAAAAAATGAATATGGTTCCGATCAACACCCCGGTGATCGATCCAAGCGGGTTGAAAGCCTGCGCCAGGTTAAGGCGCCGCGCCGCGCTCCTTGGATCGCCAAGCTGCGCGATGAACGGATTGGACGCTGTCTCCAGGAACGATAACCCGCTGGCAATGATGAACAGCGCAGCGAGAAAAAAGGCATAGCGTCCCGCAATCGCCGCCGGCCAGAAGAGGATTGCCCCCAGGCTGAACAGAGCCAGGCCAATCAGAAACCCCGATTTGTAGCCAAGCCTGCGCATGATCAACGCAGCCGGCAGCGCCAGCAGGAAATACCCCATGTAGAAGGCAAACTGGATCAGACCTGCTTCAAAACGGGTCATGACAAACGACTTCATGAACTGCCGAATCAGCACGTCATTCAGGTTGTTGGGAATGCCCCAAAGAAAAAAAAGCGTAGTGACCAGAGCGAATGGGAGCCCGTAACCGCGGGGCAGGAGGGCGACGTCTGTATCGCTCGAGTGGGCTTCGTTATTGGTTGGCAGCATGGTTGTCATGAATACGATTGCACGGGATGCAGGCTAACGCAGCTCCTCGATCTTGTCGAGATCGATCATAATCTTTCTGAACTGGGCAGGATTCGCGCTCCATGCCCGCAACGCCTCCGGCGCTTCTGCCAATGGCGCGACTAGACTCACCGCTGATTCTGCCGGAAACCGGTGCTGCTCCAGCATCTGGATCACCTGACGAAAGTCCTCAGGGAGCGCATTCCGCGCCCCCAGAATGTCGATCTCCTTCTGCACAAAAAACTTTGTCTCGTAGCTCACAGGCTCTTTCGCGTAGCCGATATAAACCACCCGCCCCGTAAAGGCCACTACGTCCACGGCAGCGCGAAAGGTGTCCGGCGTTCCAATCGCCTCAATCACGACTGCGGGACCCAGTCCCTCCGTCAGCTCAGCCAAAGCAATCGGCAAATCCTGCCGCTGCGAGTGGATCGTATGCGTCGCGCCTGCCTCGCGGGCAATCGCCAGCTTCGCGTCGTCAATATCGACCGCGATGGTGGTGGCCCCGCGGAACGCTGAGGCAGCTACAGCGCCGAGGCCCACGCCGCCACAGCCGAAGACTGCCACCGTATCCTTCGCCGTAACCCGGCCGCGCGCCACCGCATGAAAACCGACGGTAAGCGGCTCAACCAGGCAAAGCTCCTGCAGGTTCAGGTTGGCTGTATACAGCTTTTCAACTGGGACAGAAATGTATTCAGTCAAAGCGCCATCCCGCTGCACGCCCAGGGTCTGGTTGTGCTGGCAGGCATTATTTCTGCCGCTGCGGCAGGCAGCGCACTGCCCACAGCTCGTGTAGGGGGAGAGCGTCACATCCATTCCGGCCGAGAGGTGCGGATGCTTCTCGCTGAGCGCAACAATCGTCGCTGCGATCTCATGCCCCGGAATCCTCGGAAAGGAAACCATGGGATTCCGCCCACGAAATGTATTTAGATCGCTGCCGCACAGTCCCACGCGACGCACCCGCAGCAATGCCTCTCCGGCCTTCATCTCCGGCTGCGCCACCTCTTCAATGCTGGCCATTCCAGGCCGATGCATAACCAGTGCCTTCATGCTTCATTCCCCTCAAGGCCATAGACACGGGTTGCATTGTCGCCGAGGATGCTTGCCTGTTCTGTGAGCGACAATCCTGAAACCAGCTCCCGAAGCGTCTGCCACCACTTTCCATAACTGACCGCAACCGTACAAACCGGCCAATCCGACCCCGCCAGCAGCCGGGTTGCCCCAAAGCACTCCAGAGCAACATCCACATAGGGTCGCAGATCATCGATCGTCCATTGGCTCCAGTCCGCTTCCGTTACCATGCCGCTCAATTTGCAATAGACGTTCGGCCTCTGGGCCAGTTCGCGTAAACGTTCGCGCCACGGTGAGATTTCAGCGGCGCATATCTTTGGCTTGGCAAGGTGGTCAAGAACAAAAACCTGATCGGGATTGCGATCTACTAACTCTGTCGCAAACGGAAGCTGTCGCTCGTAGATGAGGATGTCATAAACCAGCCCCGTGCCCTTCAGCGCAGCCAATCCCTGCTGAAAACTGTCGCGCAGCATATACGTGTCGTCCGGCTCATCCTGAAGCACATGCCGCAAGCCCTTCAGTTTTGGGTGCCCAGCCAACGCATCCAGTTGCTCACGAAATCCGGCGCTCGCAATGGGCGCCCAGCCCACAACCCCGGCGATAAAAGCGTGCTCATCAGCCAGTCGCAGCAGCCATTGTGTCTCTTCAAGAGTCTGGCGAGCTTGTACCGCGATGCTGGCTTGCACATCTGCTGCGGCCATCTCCGTATGGAGATCGGAAGGCAGAAAATCGCGGCGAAGGCTCTGCATTGCATCGCCAATCCAGCCATACTCCTCCGCAGAGTACTTCCATAAATGATGATGAGCATCAATGCATCGAGTCATGATTCTTCGCCCTGCCGGAAAGCCACACCCAGTTAAACACAGGAACCGAGATGGCCCCGGCCTCCCGCATCGCCGCTTCCTGCATTCACGCGGCTCGACGGCCCACAGCGGATGTTTGCATTGCTTCTCTGGAAAGGAATTGTTGCCGCAGTGCACGCGGCCCATATCCTTTCATTCGTTTGAACTGCCGGTTGAAATTCGAGTAGTTCCCAAAACCAACCTTAAAGCAGATATCCAGAATGCTCAGGTCTGTATCCACGAGCAGTTGCGCCGCCGCGCCCACTCGCAGTTCGTTGACATAAGCCGTCAGCGTACGTCCCGTAGCCCGCTTGAAAAAGCGGCAGAGCGAAGTCTGATCCAGATCCACCTTCCGCGAGAGCGCTCGAAAATCGATCGCATTATCGTATCGATCATGAATGTACTTGCAGATTCGTTCGATCCGCCGCTGGTCCTCCACCCGGCCCATCGGCCGCACCCGGTGCGAAGAGAGGATCGTCGCATGAGATTCGGCGCTCAGATCCAGCAGAATGTCGAGCAGTTGAGTCACGCGACGCCCCGGCGAAAGCGATGGAAGATCGACCATGCGCTTCGCGACCGCGCGGCCCGTCTTCGTATGCCCAAAAGCCAGGCCGCCCGTGGACCGCGTCAGCAATTTCAGGACGGGCTTCATCTCGCCAAGATGAAAAAATTCGCGCCCCAGGCAATCCTGGCGAAACTGAATGAACACCGCGCGATGACGCCGACGCGACCGCAGGCGCATGGGTCCCGAGCGCCAGCTATGGGGGAGATTTGGCCCCAGCAGCACAAGGTCCCCCGGGCCGTAGTCCGCGATGCCGTCGCCTACCAGCCGCTGGCCCTCGCTATCGACAATCAGCGTCAGCTCATACTCCGGGTGATAGTGCCAATTGAAGGCGAACTCCGTATCGACGCGCTCACACACCAGCAGAGAAGCGGCTCCGGTGGTTACTTTTTCGTAGTGGGCCTTCATAGGAGAAGTTTAACCGCTTTCCTGCATAATTTCGGGTCTTTCTTCGCATATTTATGCCAATGGAGTACATATTATGGTCAACCACGCGAAGGACTCCTGCTCTATAACCGGCCTATACTCACTGTGCCGTACTTTGCTTCTTTGGAGTTTGCATGACCTCTCCGTCCTATCGAGGCTACGCCGGCCTCCCGCCTCTGGTTGGCCTTCACACCATGGAAGAGGCGCAGATCAAGGGTCTGACCGTTGCAGAATCAGTCGCGCGTCTGCTCCGGTTGCATTGGTCGCTCAGACGGCTGCATGGGATCTTCACCCTGCGCATCACAGCCATGCCCGTTTACGAGATCAAGATGGCGTTCAGCCTTCACGCCTTTTATTGCTCTGAACACACGGGCGATTTTGCCGCCCGCGTCCGTGAGATGCGCGAGCCCCCCTATGGACTCGAGCACGCGCCGAATGAGCCCCTCGATATCTTCTTCGACGAGATTCTCACTGCGCCCTCTGTCGCCGCTTGCGTCGCGGGTATCTACGAATATGCTGTTCCCGCAATTGAGCGCGCCTTACGTCGCCTCATCACAGATACCAACCACCTCTTCGATCATCCCACCTACAGAATTTGCCGGCTCGCGCTTGTGGAATTTGAAGACATCGCCAGCTACGGCCGCCAGGCCATCGAGGCCCTCGCAGACCCGGAGCGGGAAACCCTCTCATTGTGGCTCGACACGCTAAAGAACCTGCTCGCTGCCGCCGGCGATCTCGATGGAACGCAGGAGCAGACCGGAACCAGAGTGCCCCGCTATTACTCTGTGAAGCCATACGTTTATGACGGAGTGCCGCAGCGCGACGAGCGATTCAAAGATCTCTACAACCAGGGAGTCAATGCCGAGGCCATGATCTTCCGCGAGGACGTGCCCCCACTCCCTAAATCCATCATGCTGTACTTCAAGCGCATGCGCGAAATCGACGTGCCGGAAGTCATGTCCAGCATCCTTGCCGAAACCAAAAACCTTCCATGGGATTTCTACCGCGACATGACCCGCCAGCTCTGGGATGAGGCGCGGCACGCAATGATGGGCGAAATTGGATTTGTGTCACTCGGCATTGACTGGACACAAATTCCCTTTAACTTCACCTGGGCTCTCAACCTGAACACGCAGCTCACTCCCCTTGAACGCCACGCCGTGCTCTACGCGATCGAGCAGGGCCTGATGCCCGCGAAAACCGGAAAGCGGTTTGAGTGGGAAGTGGCCGTCGCCAGCGCCGACAGGCTCACAACGCTGATTCAGGATTATGACTGGGCCGATGAAATCCTCCACGCCCATATTGGACGCGACTGGCTGGTACCCATGATCGGCACGCAAAGAGAGGCAATGGCCTTGGGAGATGAGGCATGGAACCGCGTCCTTGCCGACTGGGCTAAGCTGCGCGAAGACGGATTCACCAACCACGACAATTGGTGGCCCGAGGTCTACCGCACCGCCTGTGCGCACTGGGGAGTTGAGCCGAACCTTGGGCTGCTCGCCTACAGCACAACCTACGAAAACTTGCGCCCGGACTTGAAGAACATATCCTCCTGACCTGGTCATCACCGCAACCAGCCTGGGGCGCGGGCCAACCCGCAATGGCCCTCTCCCCCAGCTTCAGAGCTCGCTTACACAGCTGCCTCGCCTCGTTCCCGGCTGCGGATACGAATGGTTTCGTCAAGCTTGTAGAGGAAGATTTTGCCGTCGCCGATCTTGCCGGTATAAGCAGCGTTCAACACTGCCTCGACCACCTGCTCAACGATTGCATCCTGGACAACGAGTTCCAGTTTGACTTTAGGCAGCAGATCAACTTCATACTCGCGGCCTCTATAGGTCTCGGTATGTCCTTTCTGGCGCCCGTGACCGCGAACTTCCGAGAGGGTCATCCCTTCGGTGCCGACCTGAATAAGAGCCTCTTTAACGGCTTCAAACCTGTTCGGCCGGATGATTGCTTCAATCTTAGTCATATATTCTCTCGCTCCTTAATCTGATCAACGACCGTTACTGAAGACTGCATCGCTACTGCTTGGCAGAGGACGAGGCAAAGTGTGAACCAGTCACGTCCCTCGGCAACCCCGACGGAGCGGCCAGAGACGAAATGACATATTCGGGATAAGCGGAAATACCGTGTTCGTGCAGGTCAAGCCCATACAGTTCGCCCTCTTCAGAGACGCGGAGCGTTCCCGTGAGGTTGACCAGGTACATAACCAGCATTGCAATGCCAAAGGTTGAAAGGGTAATAATGGCGCTGCCGATGAACTGGGCCTTGAGCAGCATAAATCCGCCGTGGTAAAAGAGGCCATTTAGCGCCGCCGAATTGTCAGGACCGGTTGGCCCCGTGGCCCCATACTTGCCGCACGCAAACAACCCCAGCGAGAGCGTACCCCAGATTCCACAGAAGCCGTGGACCGGCACAGCGCCGATCGGGTCGTCGATGCGCAGCCATTCGAGCAGCTCGACGCCCATTACCACCACCACGCCCGCAACCCCGCCGAGAAGAATGGCTCCCGTTGGACTGACCCAGTAGCAAGGACAGGTAATCGCAACCAGCCCGGCAAGAAAGCCGTTGACCGTAAAGCCCACATCCCATTTTTTGCTGAAGAGGTAAGCGTAGAACATTGCGGTAAGTCCCGCGGCGCATGCCGCCAGCGTCGTATTTGCCGCTACACGGCCAATCCCCCCGAAGTCCATTGCGGAAAGCGTCGATCCAGGGTTGAAGCCGTACCATCCGAACCAGAGCAGAAGGCCGCCAGACGCGGCAATAGTCAGATCGTGAGGCAGCATGGGACCGCCGCCATCACGCTTGAACTTGCGACCCAGCCGAGGTCCCAGAACAATAGAGCCGGCCAGGGCAATGAAGCCGCCAATAGTATGAACTACAGTGGACCCGGCGAAATCGTGAAAGCCGGTTCCCAGGGTTGGCAGGAAGTATCCGGCTGAACCCATGGTGGCGAGAAAACCATCCGGCCCCCAGGCCCAGTGACCGATGATGGGATAAATGAACCCTGAAACCGCGACCGAATAGAGAAGGTCGCCGACAAATCCGGTACGGCCGATCATCGCGCCCGAAGTAATCGTGGAGCAGGTATCGGCGAAGGCGAACTGGAAGATCCAGACGGCCAGAAAAGCCACGCCGGTGCTCTCGTAAGTCGCTGGCGCATTCTGCAGAAAGAACCAGTGATAGCCGATAAAGCCGTTTCCGTGGCTGAACATGAACGCGAAACCAATCGCATAAAAGAGGATGCCGCAGAGACAGGTATCGACGATGCACTCCATCAATACATTGACCGTCTCACGGGAACGGCAAAAGCCGGCTTCGAGCATCGTGAAGCCAACCTGCATGCCAAAGACAAGGAAGGCGGCGATCAGCGTCCAGGCAGTATTCACCGGATTGACAATATCCGCCGCCTTGACCACAGTGTCGGCTGCCATCACCTTGGCAAAAAATATACCGCTGACGGTCGTCATAATAAGCAGCGCCAGGCCCACGCCGGCAAGCTTGCCTGTCAGTAGGGTCGTTCCATAGCGGCGCCACTCCGGATCGCGTAGTCGTGCTGCCATCCGGGAAAATTTTTGAGATATGGAGAGGGAGTTCCCTCGCCTCGCAGCGCGTTTCATCCTGTAGCTCCTGTTGTTAAAATTGCTGGCGCAATTTGGAGCCTCAACCGCAGGCTGCATCTCGCAAGTCGTTTTCCGTCTTTTCATGAATGCGCTCCTGATGAATTTTCGAGATCGAAATGCTGAACTGCCATGTGCCCCTATCGCTTCGGCCCGAAGAAAGCGATAAAGGCAACCGTCAACGTGGATTGCGCACCGACCATCCCTGTATCTCCCTTATGAAAGAAATCCACGTTCGACCAGTCGCGGCGATACTCCACACGCCCCAGCAGTCCCGCCATGCACTTGTATTCATAGGTGCCGGTAAACTCCTTGAGAGCCTGGGCCCTGCCGGTGGAAAATCCCTGGTTGTCGTCAAAGTATTCAACCCGCCCAGTCAGAGCAGATTTCGCCGTCACCTGCTCGTGAGCAGCCAGCGCAATACCCTGCCAGTGCGGCGATTCGGCAGGCGTCGTAACGCTGCCCGTCACCGAAGACGGCGTGTGATTCTGTCCATAGTCATAGTTCAGGTAAGCGTTGAACTTTGCGGTGGGCGTCAACAGCAGTGTGGTATCGATCAGGTTCCGGTAGCCCTTCTGCGTGTCGGCATTCTCAGGCCCGGTGTAATAGGCAAAATTCCATGCGTACTTGGGCTTGGTGTAGGCGCTGGTCAGGCCAACTGTCACGCCGCCGTTGTTAGCCACCACATTGTTCCAGCCGTTGACCACCTGCAGGCCAGCCGTCCATGTCTTCGTCACCGGCAAGGATGTGCGCAGGCCAAAGTGGTAGTAAGGAATCGCCCAGGCAAACAGCAGCGATCGCGAATAGCTCCAGTCGTCTTTGGCTTCGATCACTTCCGCGCCTGCCGAAGTAACGAACTGGCCGAAATCAAGCTCTGCGCCGTGCGCCTTGCTCGGCTTCGCGCTGATGTAGGCCTGCTCAAGATAGTTATCCGTGTCCTTGTCACTGGAACTATGGATCAATGCATTGGTGCGGCCAAAGAGCAGATCGATATGAACGCCGATGGGGTCAGGATCATGATTCACCGTGAACTTGGCCGCGCTTAGGTTGAATTGGTCCGTCTTATCGTTGAAGTTATAAAGATCGTTCACCTGGCCGTTCGCAGCGTTGCTGGGCCGGTTGGCGTTATAGCTGTAGTAACCATCTAAAAATCCGCTGAAATCGAGAGAACCTACGCTCCAGGTGGGCGAAGCGGCGGCTAAGGCAGGAGTTGATGCAGTAGGAGTTGAAGCAGCAGGAGCGGGCGATGAACTCTGCGCCCATGCACCCGCTGAAACCGCGGCACAGAGCAGAATCCCCGATATTCCATACAGTACGTTTCTAGCGATCAGAATGGTCCTCCACAAAATTGAAGTTCAAAGGAAAGCGGCTCAAGTTTGTCGCGCAATCTGATTCGATTGAGCAATGTTGTGTATCAGTGATTTCTAGGAACTCAAATTTCACATGAGGAATTCATAAAGAATCCGTAATAAATCGCGACGGAGCGCAGAATTCTTCGGCGCGGGTAGGCGCGACAGACGATTCCAGAGAAAAACCTTGAAATCCGCAGATACTTATGCAAACTTTAGGCAAGCTCTGGTAAATTCTTTGACCCCGAGCGAGTAGGTCCTGGTCCAAGCGTGAAGCCGGCAATCGATTCCCAGCCATCTCAGCCTCCTCGCCCTTCAGCTGAAAAGCTGCACCAATTCGCGTGCGAGACGACGCATCTCGACCTGCACCGCGAGCCGGGACAACAGCTGGCCTCGCTCATCCAGTCCATTTTTGAGGTCGAGGCGGTCGCCATCTTCGACGCCGATCTTCACCAGGTGGACCGGATCGGAGAATGGTTCGCCGACCTGGAGGACGTGGTTCGCAACATCTACTTATTCGAGAAGGCCAATCAGGATGCAGACACCGGCCTCATTCGCCGCGTGCTCCACATGGGAAGCCTACCTGTGGGAGCGTTGTTAATTCGCGGCGAACTCAGCGCCAAAACCAGCGACTTTATCGCCTGCATTGCCGCTATCACCTTTGACCGCTATCACTCTTTTGCCAACGTAAACCGCACGGAGAGCGCCCGCCAAACCGAGCAGTTGCGCACCACGGTCCTCGACAGCCTGGCCCATGCCTACAAAACCCCGCTCACCGCCATTCGCGCCGCCAGCAGCGGCCTCAGCGAAATAGGAGGCCTCACCCCCGCGCAGTCCGATCTGGTTGCCCTCATCAGCGAGCAATCGGACGCGCTCAATGAGTTGACCACGCGGCTGCTGAAGACCGCGCGGCTCGAAGGCCATCATTTGACCTTGCGCAAGGAGTCCGTCGCCGTCGCTCCGCTGATCGACGACCTGCTGGCCAGCCTCCGCGATCACCTGTCTAATTTTTCTGTCAAGGTTGCCGTCGCGCGTGAGGACATCACTCTCTGCTGCGACCGCGATCTGCTCGTAGCCTTATTGGTCCAATACGTGGACAATGCCGGGAAATACGCAGCCGAGGGCTCTACCATCACCATCCACGCAGTCGAACAAAACGGCAAAGTCGTCTTCTCGGTCCACAATATTGGCCCCGTCATTCCCGCCTCCGACCATGATCGGATCTTCGACCGTTATTTCCGCTGTGCAACCTCAGTCAATCAGGCGCCCGGCACCGGGATCGGCCTCTCCATAGCCAAGCAGGCGGCACAGGCGCATGGCGGAGACGTGTGGGTATCGAGCGATAGCGACAATGGCACTACTTTTTTTGCTTCCCTGCCGGTCGCGCATCAAAGAAGATAGAACGCATGAGTGATGCTCCCATCCATGTGCTGCTGGTCGACGACGAGGCCGCCATTCGGCGTGCGCTGCGGACTTCACTGAATGAACTCGGCTTCCAGACCAAAGAGGTATCCCGCGGAGAAGACGCGCTGCATCTGGTCCGCACCGAATCCTTCGACGTTGTCCTTCTTGATATCCAGATGCCGGGCATCGGCGGCATGAAAACGCTCGCTCGCCTGCGCGACCTGGCTCCGCGGCTGCCCATCCTCATGCTTACCGTGCAGGACTCCGAGGAACACAAGGTAGAAGCGCTGGAGTGTGGCGCCGACGACTACATTACCAAGCCTTTCAGCATGCGCGAATGCGTCGCCCGCATTCGTTCCGCAGTACGCAGGGCTCAAACGCCGGAGCGCCAGGAAGACGCTCCCGTCCACATCGGCAACATTCAGGTCCTCCCCACGCGACGCATCGTTAACAAAGCCGGCCAGCCGATTCACCTCACCCGCAAGGAATACGACATCCTGCATTACCTCATGACGCATGCCGGTCGCGCCGTCACTTACGGCAAACTCCTCGGCTCAGTTTGGGGAGCAGAATACCGGAACGAAGTGGACTACCTGCGCACCTTCATCCGGCAGTTGCGCAAAAAGATCGAAGACGACCCGTCCAATCCGAAATACCTGCTCACCGACCCCTATGTCGGCTACCGCTTCGCCGAGCATCCGGCCATCATTGCGTTGAGTAACATCCCTTCAACAGATGCGGAACTGGCAGCGAATCCGGGCCACGCATAACCTGCGGCAATTGCTCGGCCCGTCCCGTCAAGAGATATGCCCGCAAAACTAAGCGACCCCGCACTGAATTCCTGATTTACGATGTTCCTTGCATGAAATTTCGCGCGCTCTCCTTCGCTCTCGCCGCTCCCATCCTGCTCTCGATGCCTCTTCTGAATGCCCAGGCCGCTCCGCAGCCGGGTCATCCATCTTCCAGCCTCGCAGCCACGGATGGTGCTGGCGACTCGCTCGACCACATTCCGCCGCTGGCCAATCTGTCCCCTCAACTCCGTCAGCCCGCCGTTGCCGCGGCCATGCGTAAGGTAGGCGACTGGGAGCTGCAGCGGGCTCAGCCCTATTTCAATCGCGACTGGACCTTCGCCGCCCTCTACGCCGGATACATGGCCGCAGCCCACTCCCTGCCCGAGCCGCGCTACGAGCAGGCCATGCTTGCAATGGGCAACCATTTTGACTGGACGCCAGGCCCACGCAAAGCCCACGCCGACGATCAGGCTGTAGCTCAAACCTACATTGGCCTTTATGTTGATTACCGCGAGCCGCGCATGATCATCCCCACCCAGGAGCAGTTCAACGCGCTGATGACCGAACCAGACAATCCTGCCAAGCCCGTCTGGTGGTGGTGCGACGCTCTCTTCATGGCCCCGCCCGTCTGGGCGCGGCTATACAGCGTAACCAACAGCCTTTCTTACCTCAACTACATGGACCGCGAGTGGTGGATCACCTCCAATCTGCTCTACGACCCGCAGCAGCAGCTCTTCTCCCGCGACGCCACCTTCCTCAACAGGCATGAGGCAAATGGCCAGAAGCTCTTCTGGTCCAGAGGCAACGGCTGGGTCATGGCCGGGCTGGCACGCGTACTCACAGTCATGCCCGCTGACTATCCTACCCGCCAGAAATACGTCGACCAGTTCCAGCAGATGGCCGCTCGCGTCGCCCAGTTGCAGGGCCACGACGGCCTCTGGCGTCCGGGCCTGCTCGATGCAAACGCTTATCCGCTGCCTGAAGTCTCCGGATCGGCGTTCTTCGTCTACTCCCTCGCCTGGGGCATCAACCATCACATTCTGAAGCGCTCTACTTACCTTCCAGTCGTGGCCAAGGGGTGGCAGGGACTGCTCGAACACGTATACGACGATGGACGTCTCGGCTGCATCCAGCCCATCGGAGCTGCCCCCGGAGCCTATTCGCCCACATCTAGCTACGTC
>JBARHV010000406.1:0-1672 GCA_049799415.1 Silvibacterium sp. | reverse complement strand
CACATGAAGCGTCTCATGAACGTATACGTCGACTACTACCACGACGACCGGACTCATCTTACGTTGACAAAGGAAACGCCTTCTGGTCGAGATGCGGAAAGGAACGCCGGTAGTGAGCTTCGCATAGTTTCCAGGCCCAGGGTCGGCGGTTTGCACCATCGCTACGACTTGGCCGCGTGATTCGCTGGCGCGTATATCTACTTTTCAATTTTATGGAGGATGTGCGGGAAAGATGAGCGTGCTGCTTGCAAATCGTCAACTGAGCCGTACTTTCGTCCCGGCCCGTCGACAATCAAAGCGCATTCTCACAACCAACAATCACTGAAGAACAAACCGCGAGACCCTAGAATTCGGCTTCGATTGTCTCGGGTGACATTTTGGCGAGACACCATGAATTTCGCATTCGTTGCGACGCATCGTCCTTCAATGAGCCATTTCCCAACCTAAAACTCCGGTCAAAGCTGCTGCGTCGATCAAGAATCACGCTTAATAGACACCGGATGGCATTTTAGCGAGGCACAGCTGAAATTTAGTTTCTAATTGTGACCTTACGAGTCTCGGTTGTTTGCCCTATGAATCAAGACCTGAGCTCAGCGACATTTGCGATTTCAGCGTGCTGGCCTCCGAGGCCTCGTAGACATCGCCGCGTATCGGGATCCTCTCACCGAGGCAATACCGCTGACGTCGATCCAAATCGGCGCGGAATAGTCTGCCGAAGAGATCGTAAACTGCGACGCTGTCTTGGCAAGGTCGCTTCGCGGAATCGCGGGTGCTGGAAGCATCGCTCGCATCGCCTTCCTTAACCCCCTTCCCATATCGTTTGGGAAGGGGATTTTTCCTGAAGAAACCGCGATCATGAATCAGCGTGCCGGCCCGCGAGGCCTTGTAAACATCGCCGCGTATGCCGGATCCACTCCAGTGTCTGTTTCTTGCCGTTTGGCCCACTCAAGCAAACCATATTGGAGGCGGTTCTTACCACTGACCCAATCAAGCGCCTGGGAGGTTGAATCGACCTGGTCATCGTATTTCCCCTTGTTGAAGATCACCATCTCATGGATGTACTCCCCGAGCCAGGGAGCCTTTCCGGGCAGATACACAAAGCCATTCTCGATGAATGGAGTAACAACCTGGAGCCGCACTGCTTTGTCCATCTTTGGTGTGTACCTCGTCACTTGGTGAAAGCGCTCGTCGATAAGCGCCTGAATAAGCGAAGTTCCTGACGCCTTGTCCTCGATCAGGACGTTCTTTGCCCCGTACAGAGCAGCGTGGCTTACGATTAGTCGCTTCAGATCCGGAAACCCAAGCCGCTTTCGCAGAACATGCAACAGGTAGTAGCGCTTTTCGCGGCATCCCCAGGTCGTGCAAACGCTGAAATCGCAGTCGTCTCCGGGTTTGTTGGCCGTATCCCAGCTCTGGAAAACGAATTCGAACTCCGGCATCGGAGCATCCGGATCATAGGTCTTGAACCAGTCCTTCTGCACCAGTCCGCCGCTGAGCGGGGCAGGGCACTGCTGATACTGTCCGGCGAAGTTGTATTCACCGAGGGCCTCCCTCAGCTCTGCGAGGATCGATAATGGCTCGCGCTCCGGATGAAGTGCTTCGCCGACGTGACGGAACACTGTCTTGACTTTGCCGTTCAGCAACTTGATCTCGTGCACTTCCTCTTCCTCAG
>JBARHV010000405.1:0-13163 GCA_049799415.1 Silvibacterium sp. | reverse complement strand
GTCCTAACTGAAAAGCATGGGCCGCGGGGCCGGCAATTGCCAGCAGAAGCGCGGCGGGCAGCAAGCTGGAAAAGACAAATGCTCTCCGGCTGCGAAGACTAGCCTTCAACACGAAAAACACTCCATCGCGGGGAATGCGCTCCAGACCATACAGTCTGAACCGCTCAAAAGTCATTCTCAGGTTACGTCGTTTTGGATGCCTGAACACCTGAAAGTATTCAAAAAAAAGAGAAAGACGAAGCCCAGGGCCAGGATTTCTCCGGGGCAAAGGCCCTGACTGAAAGCCTTCAGTTCAGCTCGGATTCAAATCAAAACTCAAGCCTGAGCTGCCGCTGCATGCACCAGCGACGTCGCCAGCGAGCACAATGCCTGGCGAAACAACTCACTTACCTGCCGCGGCTGCCAGTTGCGGGCTGCCGCCCTGCTCAGAGAGGCAGCGGCTGCAGCGTTGTCCCACCCCAGAATGGCGCGCTCCACAAAAATTGCCCTCTGCGCCACAGGCAGCTTGTTCAGCCAGTCGCGCAGGGTGCGCCGGCCAGGGCCGCTGAGCATTTCAGCCAGCTGACTGGTGGAGATCCCGGCTGAAGATAGATCATCGTCCTCGATGCAGCCACCGCTGGGCTCACCGGAAAGTGAGGGGGTATCAAAGGCCTTGGGATTTGCCTGGCTCAGCCGCGCAACCGCCGTCTCCACAAGATTAAGTCGTGCTGCATGCACGGAGGCATCGCCTTCCGCGCAGGGATCGATGTTGGTTTTTGCAACCGCATCCTCCACTAGCTCCGCGGCCTGCGATTCATCGCCCAGCATCAGCGCCGCCAGCTGATACAGCTCAACGGCTGCATCCTGTGCCTTTAGCTGGCCATCTTTACAATCGCTGTCCACCATTCCGGTTTCCTCCGTTGTTTCTTCATCCTCATGCAGCGGCCGCCGGGAGTCAACTGGCTCGATGGCGCATGGTTCAGGGTATAGGTTGTAAGGAGCAGGGTATAAAGTACGGTGGTCAGGATCCAGGTATGGTTGGCCCTTTGTCTTCCTGCATTTTCACGCGCTGTTGATACAGCAGCGGTAGAAAAACTAGCAGCTTCTGTAAAATCGCTAGACTTGGATTTTAAGCCCTGAAGTTTATGCCTCGACCGCAAACTCGAAAGCAAAGCCGGTTCATCGGAAGAGATGAGTCGTGGCTGGACTTCAATCGCCGCGTGCTGGAAGAGGCCCAGGACACGACGAACCCTCTTCTGGAGCGCGTCAAATTTCTAGCCATTACCGCCAGCAATCTCGACGAATTCGTCGAGATTCGCATTGCCAGCATCCTGCAGCGCATCGAAGACGGATACTCAGAAAGCGATGAGGAAGGCCTGACACTGGAGCAGTCGTTGGCCGCAATCAACCAGGACATGCATGCCTTTGTTGCCACCCAGTATGCCTGCTGGAACCAGCAACTGTTGCCCGCGCTGCGCTCTGCCGGAGTGCGGGTTCTGAGCTGGGATGCGATGGACGACGCCGCGCGTAAGGCAGCAACCACGTTCTATCAGCGCGAGGTCGATCCGTTGCTTACGCCCATTACCATCGACCCGGCGCATCCGTTCCCGCGCGTCCTGAACAAAGCTTTGTGCATAGCGCTGCTGCTGCGGCGCAAACGCAAGGGATCCGCTGGCCCTGTGCTGGGCGTGGTCACCATACCGCGTGCGCTGCCTCGTCTGGTGGCTCTTCCTTCGACCTCGGGTACGCAGGATTATTTATTCCTGCACGACCTGATCGAGCGCAACGCTGCAGGCATGTACCGTGGCTATGAGATTCTCTCGAAAGCCGCATTCCGGGTCACGCGCAACAGCAATCTTTACTTTCAGGAAGAGGAATCGCGCAATCTGCTGGAAACCGTGCGCGCGGAGCTGCACAACCGCCGCAAGGGCGATGCGGTGCGGCTGGAAATCGAGCAATACGCCGACGCGGAGATTGTCGACCGGCTGCGGATCAACTTTGAGCTCGACGAGCCGCAGGTCTTTCGCACCGATGGTCCGGTGAATCTGTCGCGCCTGATGAACCTCTACAGCGACACCCCGCGTCCGGACCTGAAGTATCCACCTTTTGTTCCGCGCGAATTGCGCCTCAACCGCAAATCAGCTGATTTGTTTGACGAGCTGCGCCACCACGACATTCTGCTCCACCATCCGTATGACTCCTACGACGGAGTGGTTGGCTTCATCCAGTCCGCCGCACAGGACCCGAACGTTGTCTCCATCAAGCAGACGCTCTACCGCACCAGCGCGGACTCCACCATCTTCAATGCCCTGACCGAGGCCGCGCAAAGTAAGGAAGTGACCGTGGTCGTCGAGTTGACGGCACGCTTCGATGAGGCCTCGAACATCCGCTGGGCCCGCGATCTCGAAGACTCCGGCGTCCAGGTCTTTCACGGAATCGTCGGTCTGAAAACACACTGTAAGCTCGCTCTGCTGGTCCGGCGTGATCCAGATGGTGTAACGCGCCGCTACGGTCACCTGGGTACTGGCAACTACAACCCGGTCACCGCGCGTTTCTACACCGACCTCAGCCTGCTTACCTCCGATCCTGAGATTACGGCGAGCATGCACGCGGTCTTCAACTACCTGACCGCCCATTCCGAATCAGGCGACTACTCTCCGCTGCTGGTAGCTCCGTTGACGCTGGCTGAGAGCTTCATTCGACTCATCCACCGCGAGACGGAGCACGCCGCAGCGGGCCGTCCAGCGCACATCATCGTCAAAATCAACTCGCTGCTCGAAACCGGGATCGTCGAGGCGCTATACGCCGCTTCCCAGGCCGGGGTCCTGATCGACCTCATCGTGCGCGGCATCTGCTCGCTCCGCCCCGGAGTAAAAGGATTAAGCGAAAGCATCCGCGTCCGCTCCATTATTGGCCGGTTCCTGGAACACAGCCGCATCTTTTACTTCATGAATGGCGGCCAGGAAGAGATCTACTGCGGCAGCGCCGACTGGATGCCGCGCAACCTCTTTGAGCGCTGCGAGGTCGTCTTCCCGATTCGAGATCCGCAAATCTGCGCGCGCATTCGCAATGAGATCCTCGCCGCTCTTCTCGCCGATCAGATGAAGGCGCGAATACTGAATAGTTCGGGGGTGTATGAGCGAGTTTCAGAGCTGGAAACCGGCAGACCGGCCTTCAGCGCCCAGGATTTCTTTATGCTGGCCGCCGAAGGAAAAGCCTCACCGGAAAATATTCCTTCCGCAGTACTGCAAAAGCCTGTCAGACCCGGTAGACAGAGCAGCAGAAAAAAGCTACCGGCGTGAAAACCGCCTAAAAGCTAGCCGAAAGAAACAATTGGACAATAAATTTTATATCTATAAGCATCCTTATCTGGATTTCTGGCATCCAGCAATTCGGCTACCCGTATAAGCATTGCTTATTCACATAATGTCTGCTTTCTGATACCTTTCTGGTACCCCCTCCCCTCAGAAAGCTACGAAGGAACTGCCAACTTCTAGGTTTGACGGTCTAAAGTCATCCCTAGGAATGCCGTTTCAAGCACCAAACTGCATCATCCGTGGTATATGGGAATAATTTCATATCAAACGCGATCGACCGCATTACACAAGGAGAAATCTCTGATGTCCAAGCTCTATTTCCGCTCAATCTCCACCGTTGCCTCCGTTTTCATTGCGATTCCCTTCGCTTTCGCGTCTGGACCCACAGTATCGGCCCCCGCAACTCTCTCAACCACCCTCGCCGTCTCCGGCGTTCCCATGCCCACTCCACCGCCCATGACCCTGGCCGTCTCCGGCGTCCCCATGCCTACCCCACCGCCCATGACCCTGGCCGTCTCCGGCGTCCCCATGCCCACTCCACCGCCTGCGAGCCGAATTGCTTAAAGAGGATCCGGCAAACGCTCTCCGAAGTCGTTCCCTGTCTGCCATTACTTGGTATGCTGATTAGCGGAAGGGCTACTGAATGCAAATGTCTGGCTTGGACCATCTGTTATGGACATTGAGCGATGCCGGACAATTGCTGTTGCTGGGAGTCTTGTTCGGACGGCGGCTTTATCGGACCTTTCCCGTATTTTCTGTCTATATCGTGTGGCAGGTAATTTCTGATCTTCTGTTGGCCTGGATATTATCTGCAAATCACGGCGTTCCAAGCCATGGATACATCACTGCTTATTACTCATTCGCAGCTATTGCGGACGTGCTCGAATTGGGCGTTCTCCTGGAAATTGCCGCCAATGTGCTCAGTCCGGCCCGGCAATCACTACAGCGCAAAATCCTCTATTTCTTTTTGGGGACCATCGCTGTAGTCGGAATATGTGCGTTCTTTGTAGCCGCATATGCGAATGCGGCTACCTTTGCACATCCACGTACTTTCATTGTGATGGACACTACTGCGGCCATTTTGCGCCTCATCACATTCCTTCTCGTCGCCGGCTTCTCTCAGGTCCTGGGAATCAGCTGGAAGAACCACGTCCTACAGCTGGCCTCGGGGCTCGCGTTCTATTCCGTAGTCCTGTTGGTGGCGCAACTCGCCCAAAGCCGGCTCCACGCCGGCCCTCTTTATAATTCCGAGTACCAATTCTGGGGGCATGTCCAGACATGTGGTTACCTTTGTACACTGTACTTCTGGTGCTATGCTTTTGTGAAAAAAGAGGCTCCACGCAAAGAATTTAGTCCACAAATGACCAAATTTCTGGTATCAATATCTGGAAGCACAAAGAGGCAATCGGCTGTACTTGCCCGTACACGTGATCAATAATCAATGATCCTCCCTATCATTTCGGCCGCAGTAGCAGCAGTTCCAGCGGCATACGCCATATACTGGCGTCGCGCGCAGTCGCGACGTCGCAATGCGGACTGGAATTCAATCGTGGCCCGCTTCCGCTCAAACAGCGAGTTCGGCTTTGCCGAAATCACTGAACGATATCTGTACAACCCTGCCATTCAAGCTACCCCCGGGGACATCTGGCCGCGCATTCATGGCGCCAGCGGCTTGTGGGCCATGTTTGTTAACGCTGGCGTGCTGATGGAACTCGCCGATTATGCAGCTGCGCACGGTGGCGAAGCCGTTCCGGAAATGCTGATCGAAGAATTGCGGAGCGACTCATTGCAGTTGCGCCTCGCCGTCCTGGTGGCCTTGGCCCGTTACGGATTCTCGCGCTCAGGCGTCTCCGCATCAGTCAACGCGCACCGCGCGGCCTGTGCCTATAGCTCAATGCTTGCTCATATGACCACTCTCTTCCAGGAGCACTCCGCACTATTCTTCCCAAGATTTTTGGAAGCGATGTAAGGCGGGTAGAGCAGCCATAGGATTTATGTTTATCTAAAAGCGGCCAGCGGGCTTTAATCCGCTGGCCGCTTTTCTTTCTGCCCTCGAGTTTCAATCCCATTTATCGACCGCTAGTCAACTCAATGAGCATGGGCCATAATCTGCCAATCTATCCGATGGCCGATCCTCTGGCTGGCCGCCGTATTTACACGTCGTAAGCCATCCGGTGTGGACCTGCGCGCATCCTTTCTGATGACGCGCAGCGCAGGCAACGGCCGCTCTGCGTTGCGCGGTCCTGAAAACGGCTGGCAAGGGGCGCAGGTTTTCGCGATTTCCTCTGCTTGCCACTGGTGAAGGAGAATCGCGGGCAGCCAGTGGACCCTCCAGCCTGTGATGGCAATGCAAACAATGGCCCGAGGTGAGCCAGGAAAGAGTATCTTGCGCCGCTATCTGGAAGACGCAATTCCGGCAGAACACAATTTTGAAGCAAAGCTAAACATCATGTCCTGAGAGGGCGACAATACTGCTGCGCGGCTGTGATTCGCACAGCACGCGGAAGAGGCTCAACAAGCTGTTGCGATCTAAACTGGCAGCACGTTTGTAGGAGCGGAAAGCCCTGTGCGATACTGCCATGAGACCTTTTCAAACGCCGGGATGGCGGAACTGGCAGACGCAGCGGACTCAAAATCGAACAACCCGATGGTGCTGGGCTTCCAGGGCAAGGCGCAGGTGGAGGCGCTGTATGGCCACGTCGCGGAGGCGATGTTGTCGCAGCCCGCGACGAAGATCTTCCTCAAAACGAGTGAGCCTCATGCGTCGGAGTGGATTTCAAAAGCCATCGGTGAAATCGAGGTGGAACGCTTCCGCGAGTCGCGGACGCGGGGCGCGTTCCCGCGCGGACGTGAGAGTGAGCAGCGCGAGATCACGCGCGAGCCGCTGGTGATGGCGTCGGAGGTGGGCGGGCTTGATCCACTGCACGGTTATCTCAAGCACGGCAATCTGGTAGTCCAGATGCGCTTCCCATACATGGAGCTGGCGAGTCATGCTGAGAAGTTCATCGAACGAAAAATGACGACGGCTGCGCCGGTGCCGCTGCCTCCAAAGCCCGCTTCGGTCGTGGTCGAAGAGGCCGAGCCGGTGATGCAGCCAGCGCAGCGGAAGCCGCCGCAGTCCGCCCAGCAGAAGCAGGAGCAGCAGCCAGCCGCAGTGAACGAACAGCATCCATACTTCGAGTGAATGAATCATGGTGACACTCTCCAAACCGATCAGCGCGGGACAGGCTCAGGCGTACCACAAAGAGGAGTTCGCCAACGCGAAGGAGAACTACTACACGGAGGGCGAGCGTGTGCGCGGCGAGTGGCAGGGCCAGCTTGCGGAGCGATGGGGCTTGCAAGGTGAGGTGCAGGAGCTTCAGTTCGCGCGGCTCTCGGAAGGCCAGCATCCAGCGACCGGCGAGCAGCTTGTGCGGTATCAAACGGCGCGTGAGTACACAAACGAGCGCGGCGACGTGGTGCGTTCGATGGAGCATCGGGCCGGATGGGATGCGACGTTCAGCGCACCGAAGAGCGTATCGCTGACGGCGTTGGTTGGCGGCGACGACCGTGTGCGCGAAGCGCATCGAGAGAGCGTGACGGTTGCGCTTAACGAGATGGAGCACTATGTGCAGGCGCGGATCGGCGGCAACGTCCCGGCGCAGACGACGGGCGCGTGGGCGGTTGCGAAGTTCGAGCATGACAGCAGCCGACCCGTTGACGGCTACGCCGCGCCGCAGCTCCATACTCATGCCGTCGTGTTCAACATGACTGAAACCGCCGATGAAAATACACGCGCCTTGCAACCGCAGGAGCTATACAAGACGCAGCAATACGCGACGGCGGTGTACCGTTCGGAGCTGGCGGCGCGGCTGCAAACGATGGGCTATGAGATCGAGCGCGGGGAGCATGGACAGCCGGAGATCAAAGGTTACTCGCGCGAATACTTAGAGGCGTCGAGTCCGCGGCGTCAGCAGATCGTCGAGCATATGGAGGCCCGCGGCACCGCTGGCGCCGGAGCCGCGCAGATCGCGGCGCACCAAACACGCGATGCGGAGCAGCCGTTATCGCACGAAGAAGTCCGCGCCCGTCATCAACAGATGGCCGTCCAGCATGGACAGCAGCCGCAGCGTGTTCTCTCGGAGGCCGCGCAGCGGCCAGGTGTAGAGCTGAGGCCGGAATCTTCGCAACGTGCGGCGCATGAGGGCATGAGTTACGCGCGAGAGCGCGGCATGGAGCGCGAGGCCGTGGCCGACGAACGAACGCTGATGCGCGATGCGCTGAAACATACGATGGGCGAGGCGCGGTTGCCGGAGATCAAAGCCGAGTTCGAGCGGCGCGTGGCAGAGAGTGAGCTGATCGACGTTCCACGTCGTGAGGGCTTGGCTGGGCGGGCGTTCACTACGGGCGAGATGCAGGGTTACGAACGAGAGCTGATCGAGCAAATGAAGCTGGGGCAAGGAACGCGCGAGGTGCTGGCCGATGGGAACGTGCGGGCGCAGACGATGGAGCAGCACTCGCATCTGAGCGTGAGCCAGCGGAGTGCGGTCGATACGGTGCTGACGAGCCGCGATCAGATGATGGCTCTTGAAGGAGTCGCCGGGGCCGGAAAAACAACTTCCTTAGCCGCTGTCCGTGAAGCCGCCGAACGCGCGGGCTACGAGGTCGAGGGACTCGCGCCGACATCGAGGGCCGCGCAGAAACTCAATGAGGCTGGTATGGAGGCGCAGACGTTGCAGCGTCATCTCGCGCGAGGCGAGATGGCCGACGACGGCCAGAAGCGGCTCTATGTGGTCGATGAGTCGAGCATGGCAAGCACCAAGCAGATGCACACGTTCGTCGAACGGCTAAATGAAAATGATCGTGTGTTGTTCGTCGGCGACAAACGGCAGCATGAGGCCGTCGATGCGGGCAGGCCCTACGCGCAGTTGCAGGAGGCGGGGCTTCGCACGGCGCACTTGGATGAGATCATCCGGCAGAAAGACCCGGCGTTGAAGGAAGCGGTTGAGCAGCTTGCGCGGGGTGAGGTCAAAGAAGCCATTGGCAACCTCAACCAGCAGGGCCGCGTGATCGAGATAGGCGACCGGCAGGAACGCATCGCGGAAATCGCAAATGAATATGCGCGTTCGCCGGAGCGGACGTTAGTGATATCACCCGACAATGAATCACGCCGTGAGATCAACAGCGAAATCCATCGTGCGATGCAGAGCGGCGGCAAAGTCAGCACGGGCGAGCATCGTGTGCATGTGCTTTATGCACGGCAGGACGTGACGGGCGCGGATCGTCAGCACGCACAGAACTATGCGAAGGGGGACGTGCTGCGCTACTCGAAAGGGTCGAAGCCGTTGGGCATTGAGGCCGGAGAGTATGCGCGTGTGGCTCGCGTAGACCGCGAGAGCAACACGGTCACAGTGACGCGGCGCGGCGGCGAAGAGCGCAGTTACGATCCGCGCCGCTTGCAGGGCGTGACGATCTACCGTGACTCATCTGCGCACGTTCGCCCAGGGCGACCGCGTGCAGATGACCGCGCCGTATCACAAACAGAAGTTAGCGAACCGCGAGCTGGGGACGGTGGAGAAGATCGACGGCGGCGGCAATCTTAAACTCCGCATGGATTCAGGCCGCGAAGTCGAGTTCAATGCGAAGCAGCATCCGCATCTCGACTATGGGTATGCGGTGACGAGCCACAGCAGCCAGGGGCAAACTGCCGACCGCTTACTGATCCACGTTGACTCTTCACAGGCGCACGGCGAGTTGCTGAATAGCCGCATGGCTTACGTCTCCGTCTCGCGGGCGCAATACGATGTGAAGATGTATACGAACGATGCGAAGACACTCGGGCAAGAGTTAAGCCGGAATGTGACCAAGGCAACGGCACTTCAAGAAGGGCCAGCCTTACAGGACAGGGATGTAAGCCAGCCCATCAAACCTCAATCGGTTGGCATGGAGATATCGCGGGGCTTGAGCATTGGTTAAACACTTGCTTCGCCGACAGCAGCGATAGCCGTCCTCAGAAGAACACAGGTTTCCTACGTCTTGGACAGAATAAGCTAATTTTGATACAACATAAAAAGCTAATTTTCGTGCAACACGAAAAGCTAAAAGCAGCGCTCTATGGCAACGCCTCCCGAAAAACTCGCTCAATCGCTCGAAGTCCTCGGCAGGCTACAACTGCCCGCAGGCGGCGCAGCCATCCGCGCCAAGGATATCTCCCGGACGCACCGGGAACGGCTTCTGGCGAATGGCTTTCTCCAACAGGTCATCAAAGGCTGGTATATCCCTAGCCGCCCCGACGAAGTATCAGGAGAAAGCACGGCTTGGTATGCATCCTTCTGGAGCTTCTGTTCGGCATATCTGAACGAACGGTTTAGGAGCGATTGGTGTCTTTCGCCCGAACAGTCTCTATCCTTCCATGCAGGCAACCGCTCTGTGCCACGGCAACTTGTCGTCCGGTCTCCCAAAGCGCGAAACAAGATTACCGCTCTTCCGCACCAAACCTCAGTGCTGGACGTTCGCGCCGCCTTGCCTGAGAAGAACGACCGGGAGGAGAAAGAAGACCTGCGCCTTTTCTCCCCGGAAGCGGCCTTGATTGCATCTTCGCCGCGCTTTTTCTCCAGCCATCCCACGGACGCTCGTGCGGTGTTGCTCACCATCCGCGATGCGTCTCCTCTGTTGGCGCGGCTTCTCGATGGCGGCCACACAACGATTGCCGGTCGTCTCGCAGGCGCGTTTCGTAACTGTGGGCGTGAACGCATCGCTGACGACATCACCAAGGCCATGTTGTCCGCAGGCTACGATGTGCGCGAGAGTGATCCTTTTACGGACAGACCCTCTCTGCTGTTCTCCACGCGCGAACGCTCGCCCTATGTGAACAGGATTCAACTTCTATGGCAGAAGATGCGCGAGCCGGTTCTGGCAGCCTTTCCTCAGCCGCCCGGTATCCCGCGTAAAGTCGAAGCCTATATGAAGCGTGTGAACGATGCCTACGTCACCGACGCCTATCACTCATTGTCGATTGAGGGCTATCGCGTAACGCCCGAACTCATCGAGCGTGTGCGGAGCGGAGGCTGGAACCCGGAGGCCCATCAGGAGGACAGAGAGCAACGCAACGCGATGGCAGCGCGTGGGTACTGGCAGGCGTATCAGGCAGTGCAGCAAAGCATTCGCAAAGTCCTCGCAGGCGAGAATCCCGGCCATGTTGCAGACAGCGATCATGGGACTTGGTATCGGGAACTCTTTGCGCCCAGCGTCGCCGTGGGCTTACTGAAACCTGCTGATCTTGCCGGGTATCGCAATGCCCAGGTCTATATCCGTAAGTCGATGCACGTACCGTTGAACAGCGAAGCCGTGCGCGATGCGTTACCGGCGTTCTTCGATCTTCTCCGCGAGGAAGAGATCGCCGCTGTGCGTGTGGTGCTTGGACATTTCCTCTTCGTCTACATCCATCCCTATATGGATGGGAATGGGCGCATCGGGCGCTTTCTGATGAACGTGATGATGGCCTCCGGCGGGTATCCGTGGACGGTGATCCCGGTCGGTGAACGCAATGCCTACATGCACGCGCTCGAAAGGGCCAGCGTTCATGAGGACATCGTGCCGTTTGCCGAATTTCTGGCCGGACTGGTACGAAGTGGAATCGCTGGGGAACCTCTGCCGGGAGTGCCGTAATCATTCATCGCGTCAGAATGCCTCAGAGAGATCATCCAAGCCATAATCGGCCAGCAGGGAGATGTCGCAGGGCTGGAGCATAAAGACGACGCTCAGCGTCCTCCTTGCGATACAATCTTTACTACGGCGGGTTGGCGGAACTGGCAGACGCAGGGGTCTCAAAAACCCCCGAGAGCAATCTCATATCGGTTCGATTCCGATACCCGCCACCACCTAGCGTCTTCCCCAAAATCAAAGCAAAAAAATCCCCACGGTGATTAGCCGGGGCCGAAGCTTGTTCTTATTAAAAAAGCCGAAATTTACACATTTTCTTACACAGTTTCTCGGTTGTCCCAGTTATCTCTTTTATTAATAGTCACTTATTGGCAGCCACAACAGACTCAAAATCCGCCGAGGGCAACCTCGTGGGGGTTCGACCCCCCCTCCCGGCACCATTTGAAACAACCAGCGTTGTCATACCACTCAAGCCCTGAAGCAGGTTTACTCTCTTCGTGAAAATGAGGAGAGACGTGCATAAACAAGAATCTCGACCCATACGGATCGAGATTCAGGTCTTCGGAGAGCGGTATTTGCCCTCGTTTCTTGACTTTATTTAGGCTACAACGTCTACGCCCATCGAACGCGCCGTACCCTTGATGCTCTTCACCGCGGCCTCAATGGAGGCTGCGTTCAAATCGGGCATCTTCTGCTTGGCAATCTCAAGGACCTGCGCTTCCGTCACCGTGCCAACCTTGGTCTTGTTGGGAACGCCGGATCCTTTGGCGAGGTTCGCGGCCTTCTTGAGCAGAATCGCAGCCGGAGGCGTTTTAGTAATAAACGTAAAGCTGCGGTCGACGTAAACAGTGATAACAACCGGGATGATCAGCCCGACCATCTCTTTGTTCTGGGTGCGCGCGTTGAACTGTTTGCAGAACTCCATGATGTTGACCTGGGCCTGGCCAAGGGCCGGACCAACCGGAGGTGCTGGCGTGGCCTTACCCGCTTCAATCTGGAGCTTTACCTGCGTCTGAACTTTCTTTGTCGGTGGCATTTCCTTAAAACCTCTCTTTTGCGGCAGCTACCAGCGTCTGAAGTGCTGGTCATCCGCCAAACTTTGTTTGTTACTCAACCTTCTCAACCTTGCCGAACTCAAGCTCCACAGGAGTCGAGCGGCCAAAGATAGTGACCATCACCTTCACCGTCTCGCGGTCTTCGTTGACCTCGTCCACGATGCCGTTGAAGTTGGCGAACGGCCCCTCGGTGATTCGCACCGATTCGTTCTTCTCAAACTTGATCTTGAGCCGTGGTTTTTCCTTCGAGACTTCACTACGGAAGAGGATCGAGCTGACCTCAGCCTCACTCAGCGCAACCGGCTTATCGCCTGTTCCCAGAAAGCCCGTTACGCGCGGTGTGTTCTTGATGACGTGCCACAAATCATTGTCGAGATCCATCTCGACAAGCACATAGCCCGGCAGAAAAACCCGTTCCACCGTGCGCTTTTTGCCGTTGACGATCTCCGTGACCGGCTCAGTCGGAATCATCACGCGCCCAATGCGGTTCTGCAGCCCAAAAGCCTGCACGCGGCTCTCGATCGACTCGCGCACTTTGCGCTCAAACCCCGAGTAGGCGTGAATGATGTACCACTTGAACTGCTCGTTAGCTGCCGGGCTGAGTTGCTCTGTTGGAGCCTCCGCAGCCTCTGCAGCGTTGTCGTTTTGAATTTCTTCTGTCATCCAATTCCTCTTGGCACGCTTCCTCTATATACTGCCCAGCCAATGCAGCAACACATGCAGAGCGCGATCCAGCGCCGAATCCACTACATAAAAGAACGCAGCAAAAGCGAATACGGTTACAAGCACGACGATCGTCGTGCTCTGCACTTCGGCCCGCGTAGGCGTAACGACCTTGCGCATTTCAGAGCGCACGTCTTTCAAAAACTCGCCCGCACGCGCGATTAGACCCGACACCTGGCCGATGCCCTGCTTTGCTGCGGAATGTTCCTGCTCCGGCGCTGTGATTGCCTTTGCCATAAAAGTCCTTCTTCTGCCGGAATGGCTCTCTGCCGCTCCGCAATCCGGGTCTGCCGGGGTATTTCTACGTTCAAAACCTGGCAGGGGCGCTCGGATTCGAACCGAGAAGTTCGGTTTTGGAGACCGACAGTTTAACCGTTGAGCTTACTCCCCCCAGGGAGCTTTTAGCTCTTAGCCATTAGCTAAAGGCTAAAAGCTAGCGGCTAAAGGC
>JBARHV010000404.1:0-11859 GCA_049799415.1 Silvibacterium sp. | reverse complement strand
GCCTGGAGCGGCGAGCTTGCAACAAAGAGCGACAGAAGAAATAGGCCTACAACCGAACACAGTATTTTCACGCTGGATTTCCTCCCGTTTTTGGCCGGAATGCTAGTCCTTTGCCCGGCGCTTCTTTCCGGTGGTTTTGCTGCCAAAATGGATTGTGATTTCCTTTTCCACATTTGTCTCTGTCGCAGAGGCAGGCATCTGCAGACGGAGAATCGCGTGATCGGCGTCGTCGGGAATCAATGCGGCTCCATCAACGGAGGCTATTTGCTCCGGATTCCAGACGTCGAGGTTGTAGTTTTCGCCAGAGAGGCCCGCGACGCGCAGGTTAAGAATATTGTGGTCCGGCGTCCAGGTTTTAGAGGTCACTCTTACTCCACGGCTTGCGGTGCCCGGCAGCGGCAGCGAGACGGGCTCGGTGAGGCCGAAGCTGTTGTCGATCTGGATGGTGAGCGTGCGCGGCTCCAGCGTCACTGCGAAGTGCGTCGTCACATGCTGATCGTTTGCGTTTGTTTGTACCTGAAAGGGAATTTTGCTGCCATCGAGCAGGACGCTGCGCACTCTGGCGCGGAGGCCGATGGCCGGGGAAAACTCCAGGTTGCAGCCTTGATTTCCGGAGCGGCTGGCCTGGAGCTGAATTGAACTGGCGGTCTTCGTATATTTCAGAGCGATGACCGAGTCCCCAACCTTTATGTTGCTGGCTGAAAAGTGTGTCCATCCTGGCGGAACGTGCGGAGCAAATACCAGCGTGTGCGCCAGGGCGTTCGCGTCAAGGCCCAGAAGGCCTTTCAGCAGAGGGCTTACCACCATCGCCGATGACCATACCTGAGCCGGAGAGGCAGTGGCCAGAGTCTGATAGTAGTTGCCGGAGAGCACCTCGGTGATATGACCGGGCACGCCTCCAAAGGTAAGCAGCGCGTTGGTTTCCAAATTGGAGAACGCGGCGAGGGATCGATGATAGCGATATTCCGCCACCGAAGCCCACCCGCTGAAGAGCGGCCAGACCGTGCCGGAGTGATAGCCTCCGGGATCGTACAAAGGGTCACGCGAAGAGAGAATGCGCATACCCCAGTCCGTCTGGAAATCGGGCGCGGCGAGCTGCGTGATGGTTCTGTCGGCCTTGTCGCTATCCAGAAGTCCAAACCACATGGGAACCGTAGGCATCACCGTTGCAACATTGACCTTCTGGTCTTTCGCATTCAGGCCAAAGGCATACTGTTGCTGATCGGGTATCCAGAACGCCGTATTGAGATAGGCGCGGTCGCGATCGAAGTCCTGCGAAAGCTTGCGGCTAAGGTCGTCTTTGTGGAGCACGTGCGCGAGGCTGGCCAGGGACCGGATGGCTTCTGCACCAACACCACTCTGGTACAGCTCAGTTTTTATCGGCAGAAGAGGTCCAGTCTCGACCCATCCGTGTCCGACATTTGTGTTCATGGGCAGGCCATTGGCATCGTATGTGGAGAGCAGGAACTGGTAGGCCTTCCACAAATTGTCCCAATGCTGTTGCGCAAACTGCACGTCGCCGCTGCTCTGCACATAGTCGTTCGCGGCGATGATATAAAGCGGCGTGGCGTCCGCAGAGGAATAGGCAAATGGCAAGCCAGTGAACCAGGGAACGAAGCTTGCGCTCTGGGAAATCTCATGAGCGATCTTGCCATCTGCCCGCTGATATTTTGTCAGGAAGTCCAGAGCGGTCCGCGTGGTCGCGAAGTCTCCCTCGGCATCGAGCGCAAGGGAGATCCATAACGCATCGCGGCCGAAAAACCAGGCATATCCAGGGCGTTCGTCGTCTCCTGAGGTCCGGTACCCGGCAACGAGGCCGGTGCCGAGGAAGCGGTTGTCCACAATTCCCTGGATCATGCCAATTTGGGCCCATTCATAGGCCTGCTGCAGCATGGGGTCGGGCAGCGTAAGCTGAACGTTATTCTTCAAGCGATCGGTGTAATAGCGGCTGGCGCTGTCAAAAATACTGGAAAAATTGAGGATGGTCTGCCGATACAGTTGGGCGGCCGGAATATGATCGCCAGCCGTCGCCGCTATAACAATGATCTTTGTGGCGTCCCCCTTCTCGACCACTCCCAGGTTGAAAGAATTATCAGGAGACGAGGAGTAGTTAGACTCGTATTCCACATGAAAATCCGTAGCCGTTGGGGAGCCCACGACCGCCTCGAATTTACGCTGCTCGTCGGCCATGATAAAAGCCTTCAGGTGGGGATCCCAGTCGATGTTGCTTCCGCCCATGCCTGCCGGCCACTCGAGCTGGAAATCATGCTGAAAGACGGCCTGCACATCCAGTGGCTGGGCAGTCTGAATATCGAGCCGGATGAGCGCCGCGGGCTGATCGATGGGCACGGTAATCGTCTCGCGCACGGTGAATGTGTCGTTAGCGTAGATGAGGGTAGTCGAAGAAGGACGCACGATGATGCTTCGGACCAGCGAGTCCGCAGGCTGGGTTTCACCGTCGACGATGAAATTCAGATGGAAGTCGCGGAGAATCTTGAGCGGGTAGGCCCATGCTTCTAAATGGCCGCTTTCTCTGCCGAGGATGGCGGAGCGTTGTCCGAAGACCCCCATGAACTGCCAGGGCCGTACTGGCCGGGAAAGCTCGAGAGCGCCATCCGCGCTTTGCGCGAAGGCTCCCGTGCAGAGAAAGCTGAGCACAAGAGCGATACATACGGTAGGAACGAGTTTGTGCGGCGGCTTATGCTTTACTGGTGCGCCTGCGCACACTTTTCTGGAGCAACGCAACCTCAGCGTGATTCGGCAAATGAACGCCTGAACAAATGAGCAAACGGTTCCCAACAAGGGCCTGGCTCCTGTGAAGATTGCCTGTATACAGACTTGAGACTCACGCAATTAGATAAACATCCACGGCACCGAGTCAAACACAGCGATCTCCGCGAATGCAGAAAGAAGACGAGTATAAAGGTATATTAAAACGTTTGAAAGCTGTGTATTATTTCGGCCAGACGGGAGTGCGTTTTTTCTGCGTGCACTTCATAAATATCTCCGCTGGAGCGATGCCTTGTTGAATATAAAAAACCTTGCTGCTCTTCTGCTCTGCCTCTCCCTGAATGCTTTTCCCGCTCTTCACGGCCAGACCGTCACGGTAGATATCTCTCCGGGCAGCGCGAGGAATCACTTCGTTCCACAGAAAACACTGGGCGCCGGGGTGGATCGCCTCTCCATCGAGGCGATTGACAAGGGAATGAGCCGCGCAACGCTGGACGTGCTGGCCCACTCGGGATGGGAGCCGATTACCTATCGGCAGAATACGGACCTTGCAGTCGAGGCATGGCATTGGAATTCAGAGGGCACGTGGAGTGACGCGAGGGGACGAGGGTATTTCACGGGATCGTCAACACTCGGAAAGCCGATCGTGTATTCCTACGGCTACGCTTTGCCGCGCAATGGATTTACACGCAACGACGGGACCGGCAATACCGGCTACTCCAGGCTTACCGATGGCGATACGAAGAGTTTCTGGAAGAGCAATCCGTATCTGACCCAGCATTTCACGGGCGAATCCGACAGCCTGCATCCGCAATGGGTGATCATCGATCTGAAAAAGAAAGAACTGGCTGACAGCCTGCGCATTGCTTGGGCCGCGCCTTATGCGACGCACTATGAGATTCAATACTGGACGGGTGAAGATCCGATCGGGCTACCGACGCTTGGAGTCTGGGAGACTCTGCCTGCAGGCACAGTGACGAACGGAAAAGGCGGCACAGAGACGATCCGGTTTACACAGCAGCCGCTGTTGCTCCAGTTTGTGCGCGTGCGAATGACCGAGTCTTCAAACACCTGCGATGCGGACGGCCCGGGAGATCCGCGGAACTGCGTTGGTTATGCAATCAAGGAGTTGTATCTCGGTTCAATGACTCCGGATGGCGCTTTCCATGACATGATCCGGCACACGCCGGACCAGGACCAGACGACCACCTACTGCTCCTCAATCGATCCCTGGCATGGCCCGGAGGATCTCGTGAATAAGCACCAGGCGCAGGTGGGCTTTGACCGCTTCTATACGAGCGGCGTTACGCATGGCTTGCCCGCGATGATTCCAGTGGCACTTGTCTATTCCGAGCCAGAGGATGCGGCGGCCCAGATCAAGTACCTGGAGGCACGCCACTATCCTATTTCGTATATCGAGATGGGTGAGGAAGCCGATGGCCAGTACATGTCTCCGGAAGACAACGCCGCCCTTTACCTGCAATTCGCGACCGCGATTCATAAGATCGATCCTTCTCTGAAGCTGGGCGGCCCATCCTTCCAGGGTTCAAACGAAGATATAGAGGTTTGGCCGGACGCAGAAGGGCGCGTGTCGTGGTTGGGGAGATTTCTGGATTATTTGAAGGCCCACGACCGCATGAAAGACCTCGCCTTCTTTTCCTTCGAGCACTATCCTCTGGATCCCTGCAAATATTCCTGGGCAGGTTTGTACGAGGAGCCGGAGCGCGTCGAGCACATTATGCAGGCGTGGCGCAACGATGGCCTCCCGGCGGATATCCCGATGTTCATTACGGAATCAAATCTTTCTTCGAGTGAGAGCGAAGCCTATTTTGACAACTTTTCCGGCCTGTGGCTGGCGGACTATATCGGATCGTTTCTTACGGAGGGAGGAAATGGAGTCTACTACTTCCACTATCTGCCTTTGCAGGCCAACCGGGGATGCAACAACTCTTCGGGGACCTTCGGAATGTACACCGTGGATAGCGACTACAAGCTGTTGCAACCGCTGCCGCAGTTTTTTGCGAGCGAGTTGATCAATACGGAATGGGTTGAACCGGGAACCGGTGTCAATACGGTCTTTCCGGCAACGGGAGCGGGCAGCGACGGCATGGGACACATGATGGTTACGGCCTATGCTGATCTGCGACCGGATGGGCAGTGGGCGGTCATGCTGGTGAATCGCGACCAGCAAGTTGCCCATTCTATTCGGATCGATTTCCGGGAGGGGAAGACTTTGAAGTCCGAGAGTTTTGAGGGCAAAGTCGATACCATCGCCTTTGGAGCGCCACAGTATGAATGGCATCCTCTTCTGATTTCGCCAATGTCGCATCCGGAGAGCTCCGCTTATCCCGTAATTCAAAGCGGCACGAGCTACGCGAAACCGGATGGCCCTCTAATGCGCGGCACAGTACAGGCGTCCGCGGACACGGAGTTCGAGGTACCGCAGGCGTCGATCCTTGTGATTCGAGGGAAAGTTGGACCGGCTCCGCAATAGGATGTTGAAGCCCAAGGCCATGGCGCGGCTTCGGCTTCGATGGTATTCACTTACCTCTTTTTCAGAGTGTTACTGCATCCCCGCAGATGGGTAGACTTTAATCCAGTGTGTACGCATCGTTGTGCGTATGATCTTGTCTGCCGTTTCTGAGACGATGGCATTTGTCTGCTCCACGGGCATGTGGCAATCGATGCAGTCTTTCGCGATCTTATAGCCCATTGTTTTTGCGATGCCACAACTTTTCACCTGGTGGCAACTCCGGCAGCGGATGGAGTAGGACGCGGCAGGCTGTTCCGGTGCGTGTATCTGGTGACAGGTCGAACACGTCATGTTCGGAGAAGACAAATAACAGCGGCTTCTTTTCAGCAGCCCAACTTGATCCGCATGTACGTCTGGATGTAAGTCCGTGTCAGCCGGATTGGGGCGGAGGTACTTGTTCAAAGGTTCTCCTGGCAGATAGGAAAACGTTGGAGCTGTTTCTTCCTGCTGTGCGCCATCGTGACAAAGCCCGCACATGTCCACCTGCCTGTCGCGTGAGAAAGTCGCGGGGTTCAGGATGCCTTCGTCGTGGACAGCCTCACCCTGCGCAGAGAGCGCAGCGCGGTGCATTGCAATGTGTTTTGCGCCTGGGCCGTGGCATATTTCGCAGGAGATTCCGGGCACCAGGCTCGTCTCGTCATACTGGTTGGTAGCCGGGTCTGACGACAGCGCACGGATGTAGGTTGCGTGACACTCCAGGCAGCGAGGCGAGGCTGGCCGCAAAAAGTTTGGCGGACCATTTCGGTAACCCGGACTATTGATCCACTGCTTTCCGTCTGACCAATAACTGACGGGCAGCTCGTATAACAGATTCCCATGCCAATAAAGATAGCTTTGTCCGCGCACGCCCGATCCTATGACGATGTCTATTCGTTCGGTCTGAGTTTGAAGTTTGCCTGGAAAGCCGGTTATTGCGCTCTCGTAAAAGCTGTCTCCCTTTTTCAACATCCTGTAAGAAACCCCAGGATCGCCGATGGCAGGCGCTGGATCAGCAATCTTCAACACGTTCGAGCCTTCACCAAATGAGCCGAGAATAGAGCCCTGATTCGGTAGCTGGGAGGTAAGGTGGTGCGCGGTGAGCGCGTAGGTCAGGCTTTGATTCCGATGGCAGGACAGGCAGGCGTTGTCACCAACATAGCCCGCCCGCGTTCCATCGCCATCTTGCGTGTGCATGGAAGGGCCATTCGTCGACGCTGGGCCTGTTCTCGGCAGGCCAGAGCCAAGACCGCCGAAAAATAGCATAGCAAGCGCCAGAACTACTCGTACCATGCAACGTCCCCTCGCGATAGAGGACTACTTATACTAAACATCTCGGGCGCAGTAACAATACTCCTGAAGGCGAGAACCCGGCGAGTAAGCTACTACTCGGCATCCTTAACGCAACGGAAGCCGAGCGATCCTGAGCGATCGTAACTTGGAGCCATCATCAGCAACTTGCCGTGGGTGTCGTTTCTGTAGGCCTGGGGGAAATACCAAATGGAGCCTTGCGGTTGATAGTAGCTGCCTCCACGTAGAATCCCGGCGGCGGTGTGCTCATCCACATACTCATCGGTCCACTGCCATACATTTCCGACCATGTCCATTACCCCGAACGGGCTGGCCCCCGCGGGATGAGCATCCACGTCATCCGGCCCACGCATGGTGCGGCCCTTGTCGGGCACCGGTACAGCTTTAGCATCCCATGTATCGCCCCACGGATAAGTGCGGCCGTCTGTGCTCTGCGCAGCGAATTGCCACTCCCACTCGTGAGGAAGGCGCTTACCCGCCCATTTTGCATAGGCGCGTGCATCCTGGATTGAAACCCAGGTGACTGGTTTGTTGCTCCATCCCTGGGGATAAGTCCCATCCTTCCAGTCCTTCAGAAAATTCAGACTGTCTGCCGGATGATAGTGTGTCGCATCCAGAAACTTCTTAAATTCCACATTCGTTACTGGGTATTTAGCGATATAAAACGGTTTGACCTCCATACGGTGTTCGTGAAAGCGACGGGCTGAGTCTTCCCACGGATATTGCACATCAACGCCAACATCGTCGGAGCCTTCGACCTCAATTCCTCTGACTATAAAATTAAACTCGCCTCCGGGAATCTTCACCATGCCCTCCGGAGTGCTGGCTGAGGGCTGAGTCCTAGCAATCTCAACCATCTGTTGCGACAGCGGTTTCCACTCATGTGAGAAGCTCGACAAGGGCATTGCGGTCATCAATTTCATCTTCGTCATGAGCTGAAGCAGTGATGCGTCCGGCTCGCCCGGAGTGGCCAGAACCATCCCATATCCATGCGCTTCCACCGGAAATGAAAGAACCGAGTTATCGCCTTCACGCACCGGGGTTAGTTCTTCGCCATGGTAGATGTCGAAATAACGCATATCCTGCTTGAACGGCACGCTCATCTGCGGGCCTTCTACGTCATACTCGTTGCGATTCACAATCGTCCATACTGCCTGTTCTTTCAGCGGCCACCGGCTCGCAAAGATACCGTACCTATTCATCGGATAGAACGGCTGCCATCCCTGGCTTACCAGAAAAGGCGCGACGCCGCGTTCCATGGTCGCCATCCGTCGAGTTGCTTCAGCATCCCGGGGAGTAATTCCATTCCAGATTCCCCAGACATTTTCCCAGCTCTCCCAGCCTTCGCCATTAAAAAACGCGTACTGCAGATCATCCGTTTTGTCGCGATTCCAGCGTCCCTGAATATTTACCTGATGCTGTGGCTCAAGCCAGCGATAACGGTCTACGGTGGGCGCAAACTGGAATTTATATTGCCCCCAGGTCAGAACATTCCAAGCGAGTGCTTCGTCGGAAGGTCCATCCTCCGGCTCAAATGCAAGGGGGTGACCAATCTTATCGGCCGCCAATGAAAATGCGAGTGGAACGCCATCCTGGGTGTCGCCATTTACTCCATCGGCGCCAATCTCCTTCATAAGCTGCGCTATAGCCTGCGGCCAGGGCACTTCAGGCGCACGTGTGCCCTGGTCCCACATCATCATTGGGAACAGAACCCGCACGCCGCGACGATGAAATTTGGCCACCATTTGCCGGACACCGTCGATGCCGCCGGGCATTGAGCGCACCATGTCGAGCTGGTTCCGATCATCGATCCCCATATTCGGGTAGGTAGCCCAGATGAGCACAGCATCGATGCCGCCATAGCGTTTTTCGAGATCATCCAGATAGCGATCAACGGTGTATTTTCCTGCAACGGGATCATAGAAGTAGCGGTCCTGAACCATCATCTGGGGCTGAATGAAGCTGGACTGAGCCCACCGCAGTGCGGGCATTGCATAGCGCGAGGAATCGAAGCCGACGCGAATGCGGCGCTCTGTGCGCCAATCGGTAACGGCGTTAAGCCAGTCTCCATACATCTGTGGAGTGCACGGAGTATAGCCGCCCTCCCACGCGAATTGAAGAGTAAGACACGCTGGAGGCGGAATCTGCTGCTCTTGCGGCATATAGCGCCAGTCCTGCGCCACTACAGGGAGCGCCATCCCCGTTGCTAGAACTGAAATGAATAAAACCAATAGCCTGGCGTTCGCGAATCGTTTCGTCATATCTATTCCTCGGCTCTATTTGGCGTTTTCTCGCTGTGGTTCTGCCCGGGCAACGAGTCAATCCCCGGGCCTGTTTTCTCTTTGTGCGGCGGCAATGAATTGTTCAACGTCTGCCATGACCGGCATCGATGGCTGAGCACCGGCCCTGGTTACGGAGATGGCTGCCGCCGCACCGGCGAAGCGTGCGCTCTCAACGGGCCCCATCCGCAACATCATTCCCGTCGCGAATGCACCATTGAACGCGTCTCCGGCAGCTGTGGTATCGATAGCCTTAACTGGGAAGGGGCGGAGCGATTGGGTGATCTCTGACGTAGCAAGATAGGCGCCGCGCGAACCCAACTTAAGGACGACGCCCTTGGCTCCTTTTTCAAGCAGCTTCCCGGCCACAGCTTCTGGATGGCGGATGTCGGCACTATTATCGGCGTTCCCGATGAAGAAGGCTGCTTCTGTTTCATTCGGCGTAAACCAGGCGATGTTCTTCAATAATCCGAATGGCAAATCCTTAGCCGGAGCGGGATCGAGAATCAGCGGCACATCTTCGCGGGCGCAAATGCGTGCGAGATACTCGACAGTCTCCATCGGGATTTCAAGCTGCGTGAGCACCATACCCGCCGATCGAATGCGCTCGATATTAGCGTCCAGATCCTCCGGGCTCAGCAAAGCATTCGCGCCTGGCGTAATCACAATGCTGTTCTCTCCGCTCTGCGCGACAACGATCATTGCAACCCCGGATGTTGCCTCGGTAATCTTCACACCCGCGATATCTACACCTGCAAGAGCCAGATTGCTTCTGAGCTGATCGCCAAAGGCGTCGTTTCCGAGGCGGCCAATCATCTGTACGGGATAACCTAGCCGTCCGATTGCAACCGCCTGGTTTGCTCCTTTCCCGCCGGGGTGAACCTGAAAGCCCTGCCCGAACAGAGTCTCGCCCTCGACCGGAATCCGCTCGGTATTGACGACCAGGTCAATGTTGATACTGCCCACGACAACAACCGGCTTCTTTCTCGCAAGCATCGTGTCTCCTTCATTCCGATCCAATGGTCTACATACTCTCTTTCTCAAAAAACGGGAGCCAGAGCGATCGCGGTTAGACCGCATAGGAAGAAGACAAACATCCATGCCAGAAATGTCTTCGATCGCTGCGGCGCATTCGCGAATTCTCGCCACACAAAAACTCCCCAGCACGCCGAGATCATCGTTGCTCCCTGGCCTATCGAGTAGGACACGGCCGGCCCTACAACATGAGCGCGTGAGGCGACAAAGTTGAGTACAGCGCCCGCACACCAGATTGCGCCGCCTGCGATTCCCCAAAGATGCCAGGACTTACGCGCAGTCCAGTAGCCGCTCATCGAAACAGGCGTGCTCCCATCCAGAGGACGCCGCATAAGGATGAAGTTGAAGGGAAGCGCGCAAAGGGCCACGCCCAACGAGAAGATGAAAGTGACTGCATACGGTCCTGGTGCATCTATTCCTGTCATTGCCTGAGAAACAAAGGGATAGAAGCTGCCCATCAACAGGCCTGCGGCCAGGCAGATCAGCACGCCGCGTCTGCTCAATGCGGGACGCTGTTTCTCCCGCAGCCTGTAGGCAATCGCATCAAACACGATGGCTGCAACCACCAGCGCGATACCGCCAAACAGCATGAGGGGGTTTCCGTTAGGAGACAGTACATAGCTGCTGACGGCTCCAACCACCAGCGCCAGACCGATGCCCACTGGAAATGCAACCGCAAGTCCTGCGATATCGATGGCGGCCACCAGGAGCAGGTTTGCGGCATTGAAGATAACGCCGCCGGCAATTGCAAATAAGATATTTGACAGCCGCGCATGGAATAGATCGGCAACGAACGGCCTGCCCGAGCCACCCAGGCTGCCCAGGGTGAAACCCCAAAGCAATGCGCCGGCGATGAGGCCGAGAACATAGTCCCAGTAAAAAAGTTGAAACCGGTAACCGGGGCAGATCTTGATCGTGTTGGCCCACGATCCCCAGCAGCACATGCTGACGACCATGAGCAAGAGAGCAATTGCGTAAGTCTCTGGTTGGAACAAAGCGTGCTGCTCCTCTGCATTCAAGCAATCTCGGAACGGTAAATCCGCGTGGCCGTTCGCGCCTACTCTACTCCATCAACCCGCCGCTCGCAGCCCCATTTGTACTGGCGACTCAGGCTTCCATACTGGTTCCGGCGTACAGGAACATCCAAACGTTGCAGGGTTTATTTAAAATGAAAGCTTTCAATAAACCAATTGAAGAATAGAAAGGAGGAAATACTTTGTCAAGAGAAGCTTTTGTATGACTGCCAAACCTCAATCGCTATCGATAAGAGAGAGCATATTTATAAGGTGACATGTTTCTATCCCTTAGTATGCGAAACTCAGACCAGGTAAAGTCTTGTAATTTGTGGGTCAAGAAAGCGCATTGGGGCGATGTAGATGTTATCAGCCAGTGCAGTCGATGACACGTTCAGGGAGTTGCGGCCATGGCAAACATGAAGCAGATTGCGAAGATCGCGGGTGTCTCTTTAGGCACTGTGTCGCATGTCCTGAATGATTCCGCAGTTGTTCGCGAACCGCTGCGTAAACGAGTGATGGATGCAGTGGATGCGCTGGGCTACCAGCCCAGTCAACTTGCACGCGGACTGCGCCGCGATAAAACTAACATGATCGGAATGATTATTCCTGACATTACCAACCCCTTCTTTCCGGCCGTCGTTCGCGGAGCCGAAGACGTAGCGTTCGCAAATGGATACCGGCTGATTCTTTGCAACACCGATAACGATCACGCGAAAGAGATCGTTCACCTTAACGAATTGCGGACCTATCTGCCCTCCGGCCTCATCGTCATTCCATCGAGCTTCAGCGATCTCACAACGCAGGCAGAGTCGTACCGGAGGTCAGGAACAGCAGTTGTCTGCGTGGATCGTCTCCCAAAAGACTGGACCGGCGACAGCGTGACTGCAGACAATGAAAATGGCGCCTATAAGGCGACCAATTACGTTCTCCGGCAAGGCCACAAACGATTTGCGATGATCATGGGCCCTCGGCATCTTAC
>JBARHV010000403.1:0-14243 GCA_049799415.1 Silvibacterium sp. | reverse complement strand
CGGCGAGGCTGCTGGCGACGGCGGACGTGGTGCTGAATGACGATCTGGTGCCGGAGGAGGTGCTGCGGCTGGCGCATCCGGAGGCGTTGGCGCAGAACGTGGGCAAGCGCTGCGGGGCGAAGAAGATTACGCAGGCGGAGATCAACGCGCTGATGATTGCGAATGCGCGCGCGGGGCGGTCGGTGGTGCGGCTGAAGAGCGGCGATCCACTGGTGTTTGGGCGGGCGGCGGAGGAGATGGATGCGCTGCGCGAGGCGGGCGTGGCGTTTGAGGTGGTTCCGGGAATTACGGCGGCGTTTGCGGCGGCGGCGGCGCTGGGGCTTTCGCTGACGGACCGGAGGGCTTCGTCGAGCGTGCATTTCTCGAGCGGGCACCATGCTACGGGCGGGCCTGCGGCGATTCCGGAGCCGACGCGGGTGGTGTATATGCCGGGGCGGGACTTTGCGGCTCTGGCGGCGGAGTGGCGTGGGCAGGGATTGCCGGGGGATTTGCCGTGCGCGGCGATTTCGCGGGCGGCGCAGCCGGACCAGCGGATTACGATGACGACGCTGGATGAGCTGGATAAGGTTGTGGCGGGACCGGCTCCGGTGCTGGTGATGGCGGGATGGGTGTTGAAGGGCAGCCAATAGCCAATAGCCAGTAGCCAGTAGCCAATAGCCAATAGCCATTAGCCAGTAGCCAGTAGCCAGTAGCCAATAGCCAATAGCCAGTAGCCAGTAGCCATTAGCCAATAGCCAGTAGCCAATAGCCAATAGCCAGTAGCCAGTAGCCAGTAGGCAGTAGCCAGTAGGCAGTAGGCAGTAGGTTTGGCCTCGGATGCTTCTTTGCGGTTCTGAGATGCAATAGGCTGTGAGTGGAGGCTGATCGGATTCCTAATGACTACGCGACGTGAGTTTTTGGCTGGTTCTGCGCTGGCGCTTGGGGCGACTTATCTGCATGCGAAGGTGGTTTCTGCGCCTGTGCCGTATGGAGCTTTGCCTTCGGCGCGGCAGCTGGCGTGGCAGCGGATGGAGACGTATGGGTTTCTCCATTTCACGGTGAATACCTTCACGAATAAAGAGTGGGGCTATGGGGATGAAAACCCCAATGTTTTTAACCCGACCGATTTTGATGCCGATGCGATTGTTTTGGCGCTGAAGGCGGGCGGGATGAAGGGCGTGATTCTGACCTGCAAACACCATGACGGGTTTTGTTTGTGGCCGACGAAGACGACGCAGCATTCGATTGCATACAGTTCGTGGCGAGGCGGCAAAGGCGATGTGGTGCGGGATATTTCGGACGCGGCGCGTCGGCATGGGCTGAAGTTTGGGGTGTATGTGTCTCCGTGGGACAGGAATAATGCGGCTTACGCGACGCCGGCGTATCTGCCGATTTATCGCGCGCAGATTACGGAGCTGCTGTCGAATTACGGGCCGGTGTTTGAGGTTTGGTTTGACGGCGCGAATGGCGGCGATGGGTATTACGGCGGGGCGCGGGAGAAGCGGCACATTGATGCGCATACCTATTATGAGTGGCCGCGCACGTACGAGATTGTGCGACGGCTGCAGCCGGATGCGGTGACGCATGGCGGTGACAAGGACTCGGACATTCGCTGGGTGGGCGATGAGCAGGGCGTTGCGGGAGAGACGTGCTGGTCTACGTTTACTCCGGATGAGTCGGTGGATGGCGGGACGACGGAGGAGTTGATGACGGGAACGCCGCATGGAACGCAGTGGATGCCGGCGGAGTGCGATGTGTCGATCCGGCCAGGGTGGTTCTGGCATGCGGCGGAAGATGCGAAGGTGAAGACTCCAGCAGAGCTGATGGATTTGTATTTGAAGTCGGTGGGGCGCGGGGCGAGTTTTCTGTTGAATGTTCCGCCGAACCGCAAAGGCTTGCTGTCGCCGGAGGACGTGGCCTCGCTGAAGGGCTTTCACGGAATGGTGGAGGCGACGTTTGCGACGAACCTGGCGGCTGGAGCGAAGTTGCGCGCTTCGAATGTGCGCGGCGGGGATGGGAAGTTTGGTCCGCGGAATTTGACGGACGGGAAGCGGGAGACGTACTGGGCTACGGATGATGGGGTCGCGACGCCGGAGCTAGTGGTGGATTTTGGGCGGCCTGTGAAGTTCGACATGATTCGTTTGCGGGAGGCGATTGCGCTGGGGCAGCGGATTGAGGCTTTCGCGCTGGATGCTTGGCGGGATGGGAGCTGGGCCCAGATTGCGCAGGCTACGAGCGTTGGTTCGTGCCGGCTGGTTCCTCTGAAAGAGGCTGTGGAGGCGGAGCGAGTGCGGCTGCGGGTTATCTCTTCTCCGGTTTGTCTGGCTTTGGCGGAGTTTGGGGTCTTTGAGAGTGGGGATAGGGTGTAGTCGCGGAGGGTGTGGGTGGAGTTGTCGGCCGATGTGCTCTGCGGTCCGTCTTTACCCGCTCCAGACTTCCGAGCGTGCGTTGCTTCCTGCGTCTTCTCTCCGCGCGGGCGTAATAATGGAAGCACTGGATCGTCTCAGTCTGCATGAGGTGAGCTCCGATGGAGCAGTTGCTGCAGGACCTCCGCTATGGTGCCAGATCACTCCTAAAGTCGCGGCGCTTTACCGTTGCTGCCGTGCTCACGCTCGCTTTGGGAATTGGCGCCAATACTGCCATGTTCAGCGTGATTCAGTCTGTGCTCCTGAAGCCATGGGGATATCGAGATCCCGCGCGGCTGCTGGTTGTGTCGCAGCGTGATGCCAATGGCAGGAGCAACATCTTCTCGACGCAGGACTTTCTCAACTGGAAGCAGCAGGGTGGTGTACTGGCGAGCATGGGCGCACGTATTCCCTGGCAATTTAATCTCAGCAGCCCCGGAGAGCCGCCGCAACGCATTTCGGGAGGCGAGGTTTCCTATGACCTGCTGCCCACTCTCGGCGTAGAGCCGCTGCTGGGCCGTATGTTTTCACGCGAGGAGGACAGGCCCGGGGCCGGTCAATTCGTCATACTCAGCTATGCCTTCTGGCATAGCCGCTTCGGCGGCAACGCCCATATTGTTGGCCAGTCCATTCAGCTTGACGGAGCACCGTATACCGTTGTCGGTGTTATGCCGCAGGGTTTCGCCCAGGGCACCGAACTGCTGTGGACGCCGCTGCAATTGAGCCGCGACAGTGGCATTGGCGCGTCCCCGAATATCCATTGGCTGGGATGTTTCGTCCGCCTGCCGCCAGGCATGAGTCTCAAGGAAGCGCGTGCCCAGCTTGATGCCACGGCTGCGCGCCTGCACCGCGAAGATCCCGGTGGTGCGATGGGATTCGGCGTTGCCCTGCAGACCTTCAATGACGCATTCACAGGCGACGTGCGGCCCGCGCTGCTGATGCTGATGGGCTGCGTTGGCTTTGTGCTGCTCATTGCGTGTGTCAATGTCGCCAATCTGTTACTTGCTCGCGGAGCTTCACGGCTTCGCGAAATGGCAGTCCGCACGGCACTCGGCGCTTCACGATTGCGCATCATCCGCCAACTGCTCACGGAGAGCGTGCTGCTGGCGACTGCGGGTGGCGCGGCTGGTGTTGGGATCGCCTATCTCCTCCTGCGCGGAATGCTTGCGATCCACCCGCCGCAGGTTCCTCGCATCGAGCAAACCGGAGTCGATGGAACGGTCCTGGCATACTCGCTTTTGGTTTCCGTTGTGGTAGGCATTCTCTTCGGACTTGCACCGGCCATCGATGCCGCTCGCATCGACGTGAATGCCGGTTTGCACGAGCACAGCAACGCAACCGGGCGCGGATTCAGTCGTCGCCGTTCCATCCTCGTTGTTGCTGAAACCGCCCTGGCCTGCATGTTGCTCATCGGCACGGGGCTTGCGCTCCGGAGTCTCTGGTCTCTCAGAAACGTGGAGCTTGGTTTCGTTCCCAGCAACGTGCTCACCTTCCGCATTGCCGCGCCTTCGACATTGAAGGGGACACAGCTTTCTGACTTCTACCATAACGTCGTTCTGCGCATTCGTGCGGTACCGGGGGTGCAGCAGGCAGCCGTGGCGCGTGATCTGCCTCTCAGCGGCACCGACCCTTCCATGCCTATCCAGACCGAAGAGAAAAGTCCAGCGATGGTTCAGGGAGAGATTGTCACCCGATACCGAGCAGTGGGAGATGACTATTTCCACACGCTCGAAATCCCCCTGCTCCAAGGGCGCGCCTTCGATGCACACGATACGGCAGATGCGCCTCCAGTGGCTATCGTAAGCGAGAGCCTTGCTGGGCAATACTGGCCTGGCGAGAGCGCGATCGGCAAACGGATCAAGCCAAAGTTGGCCGGCAGTTCGTGGTGTACCGTGATCGGAGTTGCCGCCGATGTTCGACATTGGGGAGCCGGTGCTGTCGTCGAACCGACGGCCTATTATCCCTATACTCAGATTCCCGACAGCATCCGGTCCCTGCTCGAGTCGAATATGAGCATTGCTGTCCGCAGCGGCGTGGCGCAGAACAACCTTCTCCATTCGATCAGCGCCGCAGTGGCGAGAGTTGCCTCGAATGTACCGGTCTATGACGTCAAAACGATGGATTCGATGCTGGCTGAGTCCGGGTCCTTGCGCAATTTCGACCTTACTCTTCTGGGTGCGTTTTCTCTTCTGGCGTTAAGTCTGGCTGCGGTCGGGGTCTATGCGGTCATGGCCTATTCTGTCTCGCAGCGCACGAAGGAAATCGGCATTCGCATCGCGCTCGGCGCACACTCGCGTGATGTTCTGCGCATCATTCTTCAGCAGGGCGCCAGGCTTGCCATTGCTGGGTCGGTGATCGGCGTGATCGGAGCATTTTTTCTGCGGAAGGTGATGGCCAGTTTCCTTTACGGGTTGAGCAATAACGATCCCGTCGTCTTAGTGATTGTCCCCTGCGTGATGATCTTCGTCGTGTTGCTGGCCTGCTGGGTGCCAGCGAGGCGCGCTACGAAGATCGATCCAATGATCGCGCTGCGTAATGAATAGCCCCGTCCTAAATCACCCACTGATATGGGAGCAGGGAAGGGGAAGGCGTAAAGGGGAAAGTGTGTGGTTTCAAAGAGTGTGGTTGGTTGCTGCGTGGCTGGCAGCTTGAATGAGAGCCTTAATGTTTGAGCCTGAGCCGTGCCGGTGAGTGAATTGCCCTGATTCAAACGCTTGTGATCTTGTGCTCCGCCTCATCACAGTACAATTCAAGCCGGTCACCGAAATGCTGAGAATGAAATTGCTGCAATCGGAGCCTTAAGGACCCATGTCGCCAATGCAGCAGAACACCTGGCGAGCGGTCTTTCGAGTTTCATGAGCGGACCGCACCTACTTATGAATGGCGGCTGTCCGGTTCGACAAAGCTGCATCGCGAAAGTATCGCGCAGCATCTCTTCTCAAGGAGAATCAACATGAACAATCTCGACTCCATGCTGGAACGGAACAAAAACTTTGCTGCGCAGCAGTCTGCTGCGGGCACACTGGTGTCCTCGCTTCCGGCTGCGATGCCGAACGTAAAGGCAATCATCATCGGTTGCGCTGATATGCGTGTCGATCCTGCTCATGTACTTGGAATTAAACCGGGCGAGGCCGTGGTGATACGGAACATCGGCGGTCGAATCACCCCGGGGTTGTTGGAGCAGTTGGGTCTGCTCGGGCGAATCGGTGCGGTTGCCGGAAAGATTCCTGGAGGCGGCGGGGAGTTCCACATCATCGTACTTCAGCACACCGATTGCGGCATCACTCGCCTTGCGGGCGACCCGGCCATGCTGGCGCACTATTTTCAAGTACAGGAAGCGGAACTCAAGACAAAAGCGGTCGCCGATCCCCGCGCGGCGGTTGCCGTCGACGTTGCTTCGCTCCGGGCGATTCCCGCATTGCCGGGCGAGTGGCTTATCTCCGGCCTGGTCTATGACGTGGCGACCGGACTGGTTGAGGTTGTGGTGCCGCCAACGCCGATTCGTACTGCGTAAATATCGATGCATCAAGGCCGGATGCGCGGCGGGATGGGGGCTGGGTTCAGATTGCGCTGGCTACGAGTGTTGGTTCGTGCCGGCTGGTTCCTCTGAAGGAGGTTGTGGAAGCGGAGCGGTTGCGGCTTCGGGTTACTGGCTGATGACTTTCATACTGGAATACGGGCTGAGAGCTATGAGCAAGAACTGCCTCGATGAATGCTATCCCCTGTTATCACCAAATGAGACTTTGCAGCACTGGCGATCAGTAAATACAAGCCGACTTATAGGGATGTAACACACGATTCGACAGATCTCAGGTTCCTGAGTCGAACGGCTTGCGTCATGCCTCCGAGGCGGGTGGGACCGCCTCTGCTCCACCGAAGCTGCGAAACAAAGCCACAACACGATCAGAGGCATCCGGCGCATAGAACATTTCTGTGTTTGCCATTGTGTCCGCCGTCATGTGCTGCATCCGAGCAAACATTTCCGTCTCATACGTCGCAATTGCGCCAGAGAGCGACCCTTCGCTGAGAAGAAGCTTAGACAGTACCAGAGCATCGAGCATTGCCATGTTTACACCTTCGCCTGCGTACGGTGGCATCACGTGCGCTGCATCGCCGATCAACGTGACGTTGGGCTTGGGCTCCCAGTGCTGATCCGACGGGCAAGCAAGTAGCGGGCGCCAGACCATCGACACGGCTTCCCTGAAGAGCGGGTCCCACAACTCACACCAACCCTCAAAGTTGGCGTGGAACCATGCCACTCGCTGATCCGGGCCGCTTGCATCTTCGAGGCGCTGCCTCGCAGCGTCATCCTGTGTCTTCAATCCAGCATAGATCAGCACACTGCCGTCAGGCTTGGTTCCCATGCCGATCGTTCTTTCACCCCCGAGAGCGATCAATGCTGACCCATCGAGAAGATCCCACAACTCCGGTATGGCCTGCTTCGCCACAGGAACGAGACACTCTACAAGCGACACCCCGACATACTTTGGCCGGATGGGAGTGACCAGCTCACGCAAGCGAGAGTTCGCGCCTTCGCAGCCGATGGCGATGTCGGCTAGTGCAGTCTTTCCGTCCGCGAAACGTAACAGTACCTGCTCGCCCTGCATCTCTGCCGACTCGAGCTTGCAATCCCATTCCACCGTGCCGGGCTGAAGCGAGTCCAGCAGAAGATCGCGCAGCGGTCCGCGCTCGATCTCCGGTCGCTTCCCGGCACCGGACATCCGGCGAGGGTGATCGTGAAGAATCGTTCCGCAAGCATCGGTAAGGCGAAGACGATCAAGGTCTGGTCGGTGGTTGACCCAGAAGGCGTCGATCAAGCCGGCAGCTTCCAGCGCGGCCAGGCCCGAGTCTTCATGCAGGTCTAATGCGCTGCCCTGGACGCGCGCACTGCGGCTCTGGTCACGCTCATACACTGAGACCTGCGCATCGCTTTGCTGCAGCAATCGGGCCAGCGTCAGCCCGCCTGGTCCCCCGCCAACAATGGCGATCTTCTTTCCTTCAACGGCACTCATACATACCATCCAAATCGTTAATATTCCCACCTTGAAGGCGCAGCGACCGCCAAGTACCCGGTTTTTTCATTGTTGCACCGGTCCATTGTTGCACCGGTCCATTGTTTCACCGGTCCATGAGTCCCGCGAAACGTGCTTCTCGTCACTTGGACGTAGGAAGCGAAATCCGAGTTCTCGAAGAGCGATAAATCGTCGATGCGCTCATCGACTGAACAGGAGCGTCTTGAGATATCCATCCTGCCGGTTTTGGTATGGGGTGCTGCTATCTGAGTTGATTTACTGCCATAACGCTTCGTGCGGGCTACACTGTGGTGTTGCTTTTTGGAGGGTTTGGCGGATGGTTCGTTCTGTTTTGTTGGGTCTTGTTCTTTTGGTGGCTCCGGTGGTTTCTGCTCTGGGGGCTTCTTCCAATCATCTTGATCGGTTTGTTGGGCAGTATCGTTTGGATGATGAGCCGGAGATTGTGTTTTCGGTGTTTCGTGCGGGCGATCATTTGACGGTTGAGACGGCCCGGTCGGCGGCGGTGGAGCTTACGGCGGCGGGCGCTGCGTCTTCAGAAGAGAATTCGTTTGCAGAGGGGGATGGCGGGCCTCGGTTTGTGTTTGTGACCGATGCCGCGGGTGCGGTGACGGGGTTGAAGCGCGAGATGACGGGCCGCGCGCCGGGCGTGTCGGTGGTAACGGCGACGAAGATCAGCGGGACTCCGGTACACAACCACTTTCGGCCATACTCGCGCGAAGAAGTGATGATTCCAATGCGCGATGGGGTGAAGCTGCATGCGATCGTTCTGCGGCCTACGGATACAAAGGAGGCGCTGCCGTTTCTGATGGAGCGGACTCCGTATGGCGTGGATGGGGCGAGTTCGGACTCGATCAATGAGGAGTACACGGAGCTGGCGCAGAGCGGGTACATCTTTGTGATGGAGGACATTCGCGGGCGGTTCGAGTCGCAGGGGAAGTTTGTGATGATGCGTCCGATTGCTGCGCACCATGATCCTGCGTCGAGCAATCCGGACTGGGTGGACGAGAGCACGGACACGTATGACACGGTGGCGTGGCTGCTGACGCATGTTCCGGACAACAACGGGCGCGTGGGGGTGGTGGGGGTTTCGTATCCGGGATTTCTGGCGGCGGAGGCGGGGATCGATCCTAACCCGGCGGTGAAGGCGATTTCGCCGCAGGCTCCGATGACGGATGTTTGGCTGGGCGATGATTTTTTTCATAACGGGGCGTTTCGCGAGACGTATGGGTACGACTATGTGCTGGGTATGGAGTCGAGTAAGAAGAACACGTTCGGCAAGCTGGATGAGGATGCGTATAGCTACTATCTGAAGGCGGGGTCGGCGGCTGCGGCGGGCGAGCAGGGTGGATTGACGGACCTGCCGACGTGGAAGGCGTTCCTCACGAACCCATCGTATGACGACTTCTGGCGGGCGCGGGCGGTGCAGCCGCATTTGACGCAAGTGACGGTTCCGACGCTGGAGGTGGGTGGGTATTGGGACCAGGAAGACATGTGGGGGCCGCAGGCGGAGTATGCGGCGCTGAAGCCGCATGATGCAAACCACGAGGTGTTCATGGCGCTGGGGCCGTGGAACCATGGCGAGTGGGTGCGGACGACGCGGCATCTGGGCGTGGTGGATTTTGGATCGGCTACGGGGGATACTCTGCGGGAGAAGATTGAGGCTCCTTTCTTTGCGCATTATCTGAAAGGCGAGCCGGGATTTGATCTCAGCGATGTTTCGAGCTTTCAGACGGGGACGGACCGCTGGATGCGGTACGCGGCTTGGCCTCCGAAGCGGGCTGTGGATCGGAATTTGTATCTAACGGCGGACAAGACTTTGACGTTTGCGAAGCCCGCGGATGCGCGGGCATTTACAGAGTATGTATCGGATCCGGCTGATCCGGTGAATTACAGGAAGCGGCCGATTGAGGCGACGTATGCTCCGGGCGGGTCGGGATGGTACACGTGGCTGGCGCAGGACCAGCGGCCTTATGACGATCGCGGGGATGTGGCGGTGTGGGAGACTCCGGTGCTGGATAAGGATGTGACGGTGACGGGCGATGTGGAGGCCGACCTGCTGGCTTCGACTTCGGGGACGGACAGCGACTGGATTGTGAAGCTGATCGATGTGTATCCGGCGAAGGCGCGGGAGACGCAGATGGATGGCTATCAGTTGATGATCGCGGAGGAGATCTTTCGCGGGCGGTATCGCGCGAGCTATGAGCATCCGGAGGCGATTCCGGCGAACACGGTCGAAGAATACAAATACAGCCTGCATGGCGCGGACCATGTGTTTCTGAAAGGGCACCGGATCATGGTCCAGGTACAGAGCACCTGGTTTCCGCTGTATGACCGGAATCCGCAGACGTTTGTGCCGAACATCATGACGGCGAAGCCGGAAGACTATGTGAAGGCCGACCAGAAGATCTACGCGGGGTCGCACCTGATCTTGCCTGTGGTGGGCCAGTAAAAAGCAAAACCGCCCTGCGCGGGCAGCGGTCTTTGCCAGACGGGCCTTGGGACGGAAAGAGAGGCCATCCTGAAGAGCGGATGGCCTCTCTTTCCGTCGTAAATCCTCGCTGAATCCTTGACCTTCGCTCTGTTGAAGGTGAGTGTTTCGGCTTATAGCTACCTAGACGGCCATATAAGCAACTGTTCTGCGATGCAGGGTTTTTGCTCCGCAGTGAATTCGCGTAGAATTGCGGCTGTTTCTGTTATTCAAACTACGATTCCGGCTCGATGACCGGGAAGAGGCAATTGACATTGCTCCGCCTCTGATGGAGGATGCAATGCCGAAGTATGTGATTGAACGCGAGCTGCCGGGTGCGGGGGGTCTTTCGCCGGAGCAGTTGCAGGCTGTCTCGCAGAAGTCCTGCAGTGTGCTGAGGAACCTGGGGCCTGAGATCCAGTGGGTCCACAGCTATGTGACGCAGGACAAGATTTACTGCATCTACATTGCGCCGAACGAGGAGCTGATTCGGGAACACGCGAGCCAGGGCGGATTTCCCGCGAACAGGGTTTCAGAGGTTGTGACGATGATTGATCCGACGAGTGCGGATTGAGACGAGGGCGATGTGCAAAAGGCCTGCCGGGTGCGGCAGGCCTTTTGCGTTTGGGGAGGGTGCTTCGCGGATCAGGTTGTCGAGCGAGGTTTGACGGCCATCATCTGGACGGGGACGGGGTTGCCGTTGGCGTCCAGGAGTCCAGGGTTGATGGTCTGCGTGTCGGTGAGCGTTGCAGGGTTCACGAAGTGGACGAGGTTATCGCCGGAGGTGCTGACGAAGAAGATGGTCTCGTTGGGCGAAAAGATTCCGTCGATGGGGGATTGCGCGGAGCCGGAGAGCTGCACGCTGGACATGGTTCCGGGCGCGCCTGCGGTGGTGGAGGGCGTGTAGGCGGGAAGGACTCCAGCGCCGGCGGCTGAGTTGTAGGTCACAAAGGCGATGCTGGAGGTGGGAGAAGCGACGACCTGATCGATCTCCGATGCGGTGACGCCGGTGGGCAGCTGATTGAAGGAGGTCTGCAAGCTGATGCCGGCGACTCCGGTGTTGCCGGCGTTGTTTGTGGGGCACTGGCCGGTGGGGACGCCGGGAGTCTGTTTGGTGGTGTCCTGATAGACCCAGATGTCGGAGAACTCGTTGTCTTTGGCGTCGGCGCCGAAGATGTGATTGCCATCATCGGTGGCGGCGAGCTGGTCGGTTTGAATGCCGAGGCTGGCGGCCTGTGGATAGTAGACGGGGAGAGACGGATCGGTGACGTTGGGGCAGAATCCCCAGGCGGTGGTGGGCGAGCCGGTGACGAAGGGGCCGATGCTGGGAACGGTGATGGCCACGTCAGCTCCGCAGAAAGGGTCGTAAGCGGCGGAGCCGGGTGTGTTGTTGTTGAGGTTGCAGGTCAGGGTGGGCTGGGTTGGTCCGGAGGGGTTGGTGGCGCTGGTATAGGTGCTCCAGCCGGTGTTCGTGTTGTAGATATACAGGGCATTGGGGCCGACGATGTAGACGTTTTTGCCGTCGGGCGAGTAGGCGGCGCGCGTGGCTACGCCGGCAATGCTGCTGACAATGCCGGCGGCCGGCGCGTAGAGGTAGATGACCTGGCGCAACTGATCGTTGATGACGACCTGGCTGCTGCTGGGCGAGACGGCGAGCACGACGCCGGGTACGCTTGTGTCTTCCTTAGAGAGCGCGTTAGTGGCGGCGCTGAAGATCATCAGCTCGCGGTAGCTGCCGAAGTAGAGGTTGTTTCCTGCCTGATCGGCCACCATGGAGTTGGGAATGTAGGGCAGCCGGACGGGCGAGCCTGGAGTCCCGGTGGTGAGGTCGATGGAGGAGAAGAACTGCGACTGGGTGGAAGCCATCCAGAGATAGTTGCTGTTGCGGCCCGGAGAGACGAAACGGAGGGTATTGCTGATGGTGGGAGTGCCGGTCCCGAAGATGCCGATCTGACTGATGGGCGCGGGATTGCAGGTGGCGGGCTGGCAGATGGCCGTGACGGATGCATTGCCGGGCCAGGTGGCGGTGACCTGACCGAGGGGGGTGACGTTGATGTTCTCAGGCTCGGTGGAGGTGTAGTCGAGCGCGAGGCCGTTGAGGGTTTTGCCCTTTGTGTCGGTGATGACGGCGCCGATGTTGATGGGCGTTCCGTTGTTGACGGGGATGGGCTGGGTGGCGCTGCCGGTGCTGCTGGTGGCAGAGAGAGCAATGCTGGCTGGCGGGCAGGTGTAGAAGTATCCCGCGGCGGAGCCGGAGCTGGACAGGGAGACGGTGGCGTTGATTACGGTGGCGCCGGGCAGGTTCGCGGTGGTGGTTCCATTGACGCCAGTGCCGGTGGTGCTGGTGTTGTTAATACTGACAACACTGGGGGTGGTCGCGGTATAGGTGATGGTTCCCACATAGGCGGCAGGGATGGTGTAGCCGTTCGGTCCGAGGACGGTGACGGTTGGCGGGAGTGGCGGCTGTCCAGATACCGGGTTTGGCAGTTGAGACGGAGTCAAGACCGGGCCGGGGGTGTTTTGCGAATAGCAGGCGCTTTCCACCGTCGAATTCTGGTCAATACTGATCGACGTTATAGGTGGATGGACGTAGACGGGCACGGGATTGCTGGAGACGGCAGCGGCGCTAACGGTCATGTTTACGACGCCGCAACTGGTTGCGGTGCAGGTTCCTCCGCTGGAGCCGACGGGTGGGGTACATATGGTGTAGTCCGCGATGCCGCCGGGGCTGTTGCGGTTCCACGTGCCTCCGCAGACGGCACCGGATGGTGAGACGTCGGCGAGATAAGGGTTAAAGCTGCCGTAGTTATATCTGGCGACGCTGATCGTGGTGCCGCCGCTTCCGCACGAGTAGGCGGTAGGCGCGCCGAGCTGCGAGGTCTGTCCCCAGGCGAGCGAGATGCCGGTGGTTTCAGGCTGAAGCGTAATGGACGCAACCTGGTTCTTTTTAGGGCCGTAGCCGAGGCCGTTGCAATAGTCGCCCACGGGGGTGAGGCAACCTGTAATTGAGAGTCCTGCTGGGATAGAGAGGACAAGTAAAGCAAGAAGGGCGAAATACCGCTGCATAGGACAGAGTGTAACAAAATGCAAGGGCTCCGGGCTTCGTCCGGGGCGGCGATTTTTTGCGAAAGGTTGCTCGGAGTAAGGGGAAACTTTGAGGTTTGCCGCGGGTCAAGTTGTTTGCGAGCAGCGATTTTTCCAAACCACCGGGTACCCGACGCCGTCCAACAGAGTAGCAGGTACGTTTGTGGGCAGGGGATGAGCCTGAGGCGTGATTCTTCGAATCCTCAGGCTGCAGTTGGCATGACCACTTGTCTTTGATTGTCTGATGTAAGGGAACACTTGTTGTATCAGGAGTGAAAAAGGAATGAAAATCAATCCATTACGATCTTCGATTTCAGGATTTGCTGCCGTACTTCTTGCCGTCCCGGTCCTTGCCGTTCCGAGCTATGCGGCGACACAGACCGCGCCTCAGGGCTTGCAGCTGGTAAGCGCATCTGCACAGCTGACGCATCGCGTGGACTCAAAGAATGCGATGCAGGGGCAGGTCGTTACCGCGAAGCTCACCAGCAATGTAAAGAGCGCCGATGCGATGGAGCTGCCCAAGGGCACCCTCCTGATCGGCAAAGTGGAGCATGTGCAGATGTCAACCCAAAACGGGCCGGCGAGGATAAGTCTGGTGTTTACCAAAGCCCGGCTGGAGAACGGCCACATGATTCCGATCAAGGCGACGCTGCTGGGCGCGTATCCCTCCGATGCCGGGGATTCCTACAGCTACACCGGCGTGGGTGGGCCAATGATCGGCGTGCAGCCGCACTTTATTCCTTATAACCAGAAGGTCGATCAGGAGCCGGGGACGCTAAACCACGTAGCGATGCACAGCGCAGTGCAGAGCAATGCCTCGGGCGTGTTTACCAGCAAAGACCGGAATATCGATTTAAAGCAGGGCACGCAGTTGCAGATTGCTATTGCGCCGCGGACTTCGTCGGTCGGATAGGAAAACAGGGCTCAGAGCACAGGGATCAGGGATCAGGGCTCAGGGCACAGGGCTCAGGGCTCAGGGCTCAGGGCACAGGGCTCAGGGCTCAGGGCTCAGGGCTCAGGGCTCAGGGCTCAGGGATCAGGGCTCTCAAAGCTGGATGAGGGGTTGCCTGTGCTCTGTTTCTGATTCTTGAGCCTTGATGTCTGTGCCCTTGTTTTTTACGGCATGTACTGATCGAACCAGGCGAGGGCGCGCTGGAGGACGTCGATGCGGTGCTCGGGGTTTTCGAAGCCGTGGCCCTCGTTGGGGTAGACGACGAGTTCGGTGGGAACGTGCTCGGCGCGCAGGGCGTGCCAGAACTCGAAGGACTGTGGGGC
>JBARHV010000402.1:0-2348 GCA_049799415.1 Silvibacterium sp. | reverse complement strand
GAGCGGCGGACTTACCGCGAATACATGGGCAAACAAAAATGTCGGCAACAGCAGGGCCAGTTATACGCAAAATCAGTTTGGTGCGGCAGTAGGCGGCCCTATCTTCAAAAACAAGCTGTTCTTCTTCGGTAACTACGAAGGGTTCCGCAATAGCTCGACCGGTGAAGGTTCAGACGGTGTCCCCACTTCGGCCATGCGCGGTCTCTCCACCTCCGCAGGGCCCTATGACATAGCCTCAACTTGCCCGGCAGGCTATGGAGATATTGCCGCAGCAGTGTCCTATTATGGCATGACCGGTTTGTGGAATACGACCAACGGATACAATAACGAAACCCTCTATCCAGGCCCTACAGGCAATTGCGTACCGATCAATCCAAACAATAAGTTGTTCGCGTTTCTGGTGAGTAATCCCAAGGCCTTTCCTCTGCCCAACCACGCACCAGCACCCGGTGCTCTACTTGGCGGAAACTATCAAGGCATCAGCTCCACCGCCACACATAACGACCAGGGCGATCTGCGCCTGGACTATACCATCAACGCGAAAGACACGCTGATGGCCAAATTCAGCTATGGCGATGCATGGGACCAGCCCCTTCAGGTTCCGGTCCCGGCGGTAATCCCGTTTACCGATGACTATCCTTTCACTAACGTCGCAGTCGCATGGACACACATTGTCTCCCCGACGATCGTCAACAACGCTCGCGCTGGATTTACCCGTATATCGCTCGATGCAAGTATTCCCAAAGACCTATCAGGGCTCTTCGGGACGGGCGGAAACAGCGAGGTCGGCATCGGGATGCCTTCGAGCTTTACCCAGACAAGTCCTGGCTTTTCTTACATCGATGTAAGCAGTGGCGAAGGCTGGGATATTGGTAATTTTGGCTCTGAGCCGCCTATTCAAGGTTTCGCCGTCGATAACAATTTCGATTACAACGATGTCCTTAACTGGGAACACGGAAAGCACATTACAAAGTTTGGAGTTGAGTTTCTGCGCTATCAGCAGGATTACTATAGCTCGAGCGATACCGGCGGCGAGCTGGGATATTTCGGCTACAACGGCAACGATACGGCCAACTGGAACAATTGCTGTGATGAGGGCTACGGATTCGCTGAGTTTCTTCTCGACACTGCTTCCAAAGCCCAAATTTCCGGCGTTCATGGCCCGTTCGGCCAGCGGCAGTGGCGCGATGCTGTCTATGTTCAGGACGACTGGAAGGCACTTCCGAATCTGACCGTGAATCTGGGCCTACGTTATTCCTACGAACAGCCCAACTATGAAGTCAACAACAAGATGGTCAATGTTAATTTGGCCTACGCGAAGGGAAAGCCCGTTGGCACCCCGATCAATTCCATGCTGGAGTTCGCGGGACAAAAGAATCCAATCACAGGCAAGACCAATAGCCGGGCTCTTATCAACCCCTATTACCTCGGCTTTATGCCTCGTATTGGCTTTGCCTATATTGTGATGCCGAAACTGGTCATTCGCGGCGGATACGGAAGCACCGACGAGTTGGAATCCACGGGCTCGTCGCTCCGCATGACGCAGAACGTGCAATTCCAGCCGGCGGTCACAAATAACTCGTCTGGACCCACTGGAACAACGCAGGGAAATACATTCCAGCTGAGTAATGGCCTTGTGGGAACCGCAGCCGCAGCCTCAGGCGCCGGAGCTCAGTATTACGCCTGGGATCCGAATATGCGGCCAGCCGTGATCCAGCAGTTCAACCTGAACATCCAATATCAGATCGGCGACCATACATCTGTGCAGGCGGGTTACGTAGGCCAGACGGGTCAGCACCTGGCTGTTCCCTTGTGGGCCAATCAGTACACCGCTGACGACACCTGCGCGGACCTTGGATCAGCAACGGCGATTGACAGTTGCTACCAGACGATTGAGCCATACTTTGCGCTTGTCGGTAACCCGAACAGCCCCGACAATCCGGGTAGCAACGTGCTCAAAGAGACCGTATCTCGCGGCATTTCAAACTACCATTCTCTCCAGGTCACGCTGCAACATCACCAATCCAAGGGCCTGGAGTTTTTGGTCAACTACACATTTGGCAAGTCGCTCACCAATAACCCGGGGTATTTCGGCACCGACAATTACAACGATGACGACTCCTACTGGCAGGATATTTATAACCCCAGCATAGACTATGGCCCTTCCACCTTTGACGCGAGACAGGTTGTATCGGGAATCATGGTCTATCAACTGCCATTCGGCCATGGAAAACAGTTTGGCTCATCTTGGAGCCGATTGACGGATGAAGCGTTTGGCGGATGGCAGCTCTCCACAAACGCGCAGCTCAATTCAGGCTACCCGCTGACCATGCATCAAGGCCCCGATT
>JBARHV010000401.1:0-1574 GCA_049799415.1 Silvibacterium sp. | reverse complement strand
GCTCTGCGCGACGTGAGTCTGGAATTTCATCCGGGGGAGTTTGCGGCGTTAGTCGGGCGAAGCGGCTGCGGAAAATCCACGGTATTGAACCTGGCCGGCGCCATGGATTTTCCTACCTCGGGAACCGTGTGGCTGGATGGCGTGAGCACTGCGACGCTGAGCGATGCGGCGTTGACGCGCGTACGGCGGGAGAAGGTGGGGTTCGTCTTCCAGAGTTTTCAACTGCTCCCAACTCTCTCCGTGATTGAGAACGTGGAATTGCCGTTGATGCTCGCCGGGCGAGCGAAATCGCGCGCCGAAGCGGCCGAACGTCTGCGCTGGGTGGAGATGGATTCTTACGCGGATCGAATGCCGTATCAGCTCTCCGGCGGGCAGATGCAGCGAGTTGCGATCGCACGCGCGTTGGCAAACTCTCCTTCGATTCTCCTGGCCGATGAGCCGACGGGCAACCTGGACACCACCACCAGCGAGGTGATTCTCGCTTTGTTGAGGCGCATCGCCGACGAACTGGACGCGATTGTTCTGATGGCCACCCACAGCCTGGAAGCGATTGGGAAGGCGGATACTATCGTGCGGTTGCAGGATGGCCGGGTGGAGAGCGTCAGCCCGACCGAAAAGCTGATGAGAAAACGTTAGCCGCTTATGATCGCGCTGAAGCTGTTCTATCGTTTGATCCTCAGGCCATTGCGGCAGGAGCGGCTGCGAACCGCACTCACCGTGCTGGCTGTGGCGCTGGGGGTTGCGGCGGTGCTGGCGATTGAACTGGCCGGCCAGGCCGCGACGGGTTCTTTTCGTTCCTCGCTCCAGACCTTGACCGGAAGCGCCAACCTGGAAGTAACCGCAGCAGGTGGAATCCCGCCCGAAGTGTTCGCTGATTTGGCGACATTGCCGTATCCGCTGAAGCTTCATCCGCGCGTTGAAGATTACGCAGTGATCGATGGTGCGGTCAGGCACACCGTCCCGATCATCGGTATGGACCTGCTATCGGAGGCAGCGGAATCGCATGCGTTCTCCGATGTGCCCACCGGCGAATCCGTTTGGCTCAGTTCCGGACTCGGATACAAGACCGGCGAGCATATTCGCTTGTTGACCAACGATTCAGCGTCGGACTTCATCGTCGGCGGAGTGCTGGACAACCAGGCGAGTGAAGTGATTCTCATGGACCTGGCGCCGGCCACGCGGATACTGCGGCGCGGCGGAAGGCTCGATCGGATTTTGATCGACGCTCCGCGCACGCGTTCCATCGATGAGTGGGAAGCCTTGCTACGCCGGAACCTTCCCGCTGGAGTCACCCTCGCGCGGCAAGGCACCGAGACCGAAGAGAATCGCCGCATGCTGGATTCTTTTCGCTGGAATCTCCGCGTTCTGAGCTATATTTCGCTGGCCGTGGGCGCATTCTTGATCTACAACACGATTTCCGTATCGGTGGTGCGGCGGCGCTTCGAAATCGGCATTCTGCGCGCGCTCGGGACGCCTCGCGCTGCAATTCTCGCAGCGATTTTGGGTGAGGCAAGCTGCTTCGGCCTCCTGGGCGGCATAGCGGGAATTGTTCTCGGCCGCGCGATGTCGGAGGG
>JBARHV010000400.1:0-4827 GCA_049799415.1 Silvibacterium sp. | reverse complement strand
GTTTCTGCCCGCGCGCTGGGACCTAGCGCCGAAAGACAAATATATGTGGGCCTCCGTCCAGACGGTGCGTGGTTGTCCCAAGCATTGCTCCTTTTGTTCCGTGTGGCGCACGGATGGCCAGAAGCCTCGTCCACGAACTTCCGATCTAATTCTGAAAGAAATCGTCGATCTGCGCCGTCTTGGTTATCGCTTCATTGCTCTTGCGGACGACAATTTTTATCCGGTGAGCCTCGAAGATCTTCGCTTGGCGAGACAGCAGCACAATACCGCACGCGTTGAGGAATTGGAAAGCATCCGCACGGAACGGTTTGCGCTGATGGCCAAGCTGTCCCAGCTTCCCAGAGACATGGTGTTTTTTACGCAGATCACGATGGAAGCAGGCGAGGATGTGCAATTTCTCGATGCCATGCGCAAGGCCAACATCAAGGGAGCACTGGTCGGGGTCGAGTCCGCGACTGCAGAAGGACTGAAGGCCGTGTTCAAGGACTTCAATCTCTCCGGCGACAATCTGGTGAAGCGGCTGCAGACATTCAAGGAGCATGGGGTTCACGTCCTGGGGTCGTTTATCTTTGGGCTTTCTACCGACCGCGAGGATACCTTTGCCGCCACAGCGGAACTGGCGAAGCGCGCAGATATTACCTTTGCGCAGTTCGTGATGCTGACGCCCTTTCCCGGCACAGTCGATTTCGATCGATGGGAAAAGAGTCAGGGCGAAGATTGCGCGCGCATTGCAGGAATTCCGATTACGCGCCACTGGCTGATTCCAGCAGCAGTGAGGCCCAAGATGTTCAGCCCGCATGGAACCATGTCGTCGGACGAAATCCGCGAGCGCACCCAGGGCGTGTGGGACAGCTTCTATAGCTTGCAGGCAATCTGGAAGCGCTCCAAGTGTGTGCCCACTCTACGAGGCCGCTTGGCGTTTATGTTTATTTCTAAGCTCTACCGGCAGATGTATGCGAAGACTGGAATTTCGACCGACAGCGCGCGCCGTCAAAAAGCGACCCGTATGGCTCGCTGGCTGGCGGTTCCCTGCCGCAAACTTTTTGAAGCCAAGCCCATGCCGGAATTGAAAATGCCGGAACCCGAATGTGCCCCTTCAACGTTGCTGCCCATCCTCTAGCAGCCATGGCGAATTCAGCAGCACTGCAACGTGAGGAACGAAGGTCATCCTGAGCGAAATCGTGCGGAAGTTACATGGAGATTCTACTTGAACGCTAAATTTTTATTCGTCTCGACTATTTTCGCCATATTCGCGGCACCCGCACTTGCGCAGGGCACAGTACAACAGACGATTGCCGCTACACTTCCCGATGCGCCAAGCACTGTAATTGTGCAAGAACAGAGCGCAGCAGTGCCTCAGAATTCATCGAGCCAAGACCTCAAGGCAAGCAGACAAAACGCATCCTCGGAATTGCACCGAACTTCCGTTCCGTTTCCTGCGCGGAGGGGCACCTTTCGTCGATATCCCGGCATCGCGAGTCCGCCACCGTCGAGCCTGATGGTCGCCGGCTATGAGACGCTATCAATAATGAAGTCTCTTGTGCCCTTCGCCCTCCTCCCACCCCTCATTACGTCGATCCATTTGAGAGGCGAATAATGGCACCTTCCACCCTGCTCACGCCCACTTCCAGCCGTGTCCGATTCAAAACTGTTCTCTGGATCTTCCTTGGTCTCACTACGCTCTTTGTCTTCATCACTTCAGAAGTTCTCCTCATCACCGATTACCCCATGTACCACGCCTATCGTTTGCAGGTCATCGTCGACCGCCATCTCCTCATCCCCCATACACTCTGCGGCCTCGCCGCTCTTCTTGCCGGCCCTATACAGTTCTCGTCGCGCCTTCGCCAGCGTCATCTGAAATTCCATCGCGTCCTCGGCCGCATCTACGTCATCGCCGTCTTTATCGGTGCCTTCACCGGAATCGCCCTCGCCGCCGGCCGTCCCGGCCTGCCAGGAACCTCCATGCAGGCGGCCGCCTGGATCGTCTGCACTACCGCCGCCTTCATCACCGCGCGCAACCGCCACATCGTCCAGCATCGCCAGTGGATGGCCCGTTCCTACGCCGTCACGTTTACCTTCGTCTCCAGCCGCGTGCTTAATCTCTGGCCCCGCTACTGGAGTCATCTCAACGACACCTTCGCCGCGGTCGGCGTCATCGCCTTTACCCTGGCTTCCATTCTTCTCGTCGACCTCGGCCTCAATTGGCATGAGCTCACCACTCGCCGCGGCTGATGAACGGTACTGACAATCTCGATTGTGCAAAAGGTCGGGCAGAGCAGGCTGTAGCTCACCATCCCCGTTGTGTCCCGTCAAACTGCTACACTAGTCTTAGTGATTTAAGACTTGGCCGCTACTCAATTGCAGCAGTGGTCATGCACTAACCATCAGGAGCAGTACAATTCCGGCCTATCAGATCCAAAAAAGGAGATTTCGAGTTAAAACGTCCAATCTAAATCAGATTCCTTTGCAAGATGAGGTTCTCATCCTCGGCGGTGGAGTGGCAGGCTGTGCTGCTTCGATCGCGCTCGCCCGTAAGAGACGAAGCGTTACGCTCATCGAACGCGAACCCACATCGCGCCATAAGGTCTGCGGAGAGTTCCTCAGCGGTGAGGCCCTTGAGGACCTGCAAGCGCTCGGCATCGACGTGGCCTCGCTCGGCGCCTTGCCCATCGACTACGTTCGCCTCGCCGCTGCCAGGCGCGCCGCGGAGGCTCCGTTGCCTTTTCCCGCAGCCTCGCTCACTCGCAAGGCGCTTGATACAGCGCTCATTACCGAAGCCATCGCCGCAGGAGTCCGCGTAGAGCGCGGTCGCAGCGTGCAAGCGCTCGGTCGCACGACAAGCAACATCTGGCAAGCTACGCTCGACGACGGCACCACCTGTGATGCTCCAACGGTTTTTCTCGCCACGGGCAAGCACGATCTGCGCGGCCACACGCGTCCGAAAGACCCGGAGCGATGGGTCGCCTTCAAGATGTATTTTCGCCTGGCGCCCGCGCAGGCCGCTGAGCTCGCGCGCGCCTCTGAGCTAATGCTCTATCCCGGAGGCTATGGTGGTATCCAGCCGGTTGAAGGCGGCATTGCAAACCTGTGCTGTGTGGTGCAACAGCGGCATCTCGCACGTGTGAGCTATCGCTGGGAGCACTTCCTCGCGAAGATGCAGCAGGACTGTCCACACCTCGCTATGAGGCTTGCCGGTGCGGAGCAGTTGCTCGACAAGCCGATCGCCATTACCCACATCCCGTATGGTTACGTCCGCCGCACAACGGAGAATGGGCTCTACTGCATCGGCGATCAGGCCGCCGTCATCCCCTCGTTCACCGGCGATGGCATATCCATCGCGCTGCATACGGCACGTCGTGCTGTCGCTGCCTATCTTGCAGCCGAGCCGGCGCCGCTCTTTCAGGCTGAACTGCGGTCCGCACTGCTGGCTCAGATGCGTCTTGCCGAGTTCGCCGCCGATGGCTTGAACAACTCACTCTCACGCGCTGTTTTGCCGTTTTGCCTCCGGGCCTGGCCCGGCGTGATGCGCGTGACAGCAAGGCTGACACGCATCTCCCAGAACGCCGTTGTTGCTCCACATGCAGTCGCCAGCTAAGGGGCAAAGACCGGGATTACGAATGATGAGTCAGGTTTGTATAAGCCGAATCGCAACTGCAACGCCACCGCACGATATACATGCGCCATTTCTCGCCTACGCGTCCAGCGTGATGCAGAACCGCCGCGCTCGCTCGCTGCTTAAACTTATGGAACAGCGATCGGGTATCAAGCACCGCTATTCCTTCATTCAGACCGAGGGGGATTTGGCGCCCAACTCGATCGATTGGCATGATTTGTTTAAGACGGGACAGTTTCCGAAGACCGCGAAGCGGATGGAATGCTTCGAGGCGCTTGCTCCCTTGTTGATGGGTTGCGCGTTGGATCGGCTGGCGCTAACTCCGGAGGAGCGCCGCAGCGTTCGGCACGTTATCGTGACGTGTTGCACTGGCCTTTATGCACCCGGGCTGGATTTCGCGGCGATCGAGCATCTCGGGCTCGACCCGAGCACGGAGCGCACCATGGTTGGATTCATGGGCTGCTATGCGGCGATCAATGGGCTCAAGCTGGCGCGGCACATCGTTAGGTCTGAGCCTGATGCGAGCGTGCTGATGATCAACCTGGAGCTGTGCTCGCTGCACCTGCAGGAGACGCAGGACCTCGAAACGGTACTGTCGTTCATGCTCTTCGCGGACGGGTGCGCCGCAAGCCTGATCCGCCACGACGATCACGGATTTGCGATGGATGGTTTTCGCGCAGTTTCGATACCCGACACGCGCGATTTGATTTTGTGGCGCATCGGCAACGAGGGGTTCGATATGGTGCTATCGGGCAGGATTCCTGTGGAGCTGAAGAAGTTCGTGCGCGAGCACGCGAAGGAGTTTGATCCGGGTGGAAACATGGACCTGTGGGCCGTGCATCCGGGCGGGAGAACGATTCTGGACGCTGTGGGCGAAGGGCTGGAGCTCACGCCGGAGAAGCTGGCGCCTTCACGTTCGGTGTTGCGGCGCTTTGGAAACATGAGCTCCGCCACGGTAATGTTTGTGCTGCACGACATGATACGCGAAGCTGAACCTGGGCAGCGTGGGTGTGCGATGTCGTTTGGCCCCGGACTGACGGCGGAGATGATGAACTTCCATGTTGTTTAGGAACGCTTCGGTACACCTCGCTACGGAATCCGCGATAACTGTCGATTTTTCGCGGCGGGCCGATCTGTCGGAATTGATGGATGAGCCGTGCTCGTACGAAGATATGCGACGCTGCCTGCACGATCTGGAGCAGGTGAATCGCGTC
>JBARHV010000399.1:0-5634 GCA_049799415.1 Silvibacterium sp. | reverse complement strand
GTTTCTGCGCGCTCTTGCCACCGAACGGCTCAGCACGACAGAAGAAGGCCTGCGCAAACCCCTGACCTCCGCTGCATCAGCAGCGCTTTCTACAGCCGTCGGCGCCTTCATTCCCATCATTCCCTTTTTCTTCCTCGGCGGATACAAAGCCATCATCCTCTCAGCCATCGTCTCGCTCGCCGCGCACTTCGCCGTCGGAGCCGCCAAGTCTCTCATCACCGTGCGCTCCTGGTGGGCCAGCGGGCTCGAGATGACTGTGGTCGGCGCAGTCGAAGGCATCGTAACCTACGTCATCGGCATCGGCCTCGGACACGCCGGCGCATAATGTGGGCCTGACACGTCAGTGCTGCATCTGCGCATAGTAACGCTGCAGCACAAAGAACGCCTTTTTCTTCTCGCCCGTGTCTGAGACCAGTCCCTTGCGGTTGTAACCATCCTGAATGCCGGGCAACTGCCGCGTAGGGGAGCGAAAATCCATCAGCACCCACGGCGACAAGCCGCGCAGAAAAGGCATCTCGCGGAACATCAGGAACTGGTTCTTGTAAATGGCCGCCTGGTACTCCTCCGTAAAGCGTTCTGTATCGGGCCCATGCATCCCCGCCTTCGCCCCACCGCCAAATTCGCTCATGATGACAGGCTTCTGCAGCGGATCTTCCCACTTGTATGTAGGGGCGGACTCCGGTGTATCCATGTACCAGCCGATATATTCGTTGTAGCCAATCACGTCCAGGCTGCTCATCAGCGGATCATTCAGCACTGCGGTCTTATTGTGGATGGACGCGGCAAACGCCGACGTAATCAACCGCGTTGGGTCTTCCACCCGCGCCTGCGCAACCAGCTTGTTGATGAAGACCGTGCGTTCCGGCTTATCCGGCGTCTCATTCGACATCGACCACAGGATCACCGAGGCCTTGTTCCGGTCCCGCCGAATCATCTCGTGCAGTTGCTGCTGCGCAACCGCAAGCGAATGCGGGTTTGTCCAGTCAATGTCCCAGTACACCGGAATCTCCGACCACACCAGGATGCCGAGCTTGTCGGCCAGGCGCGTCTGGAGTTCGTCATGCGGAAAATGGACCAGACGCACATAGTTGCAATGCAGCTCTTTGGCCCAGCCCAGCAGCGTTTCCGCATCCGCTTCGGACCATGCGCGTCCCGACCGCATCGGCGCTTCGCCCTGAATGCTCACACCGCGCAAGAAAATCGGTTCCCCGTTCAACAGAATTTGATCGCCGCGCACCGCAACAGTACGAAAGCCAACGTCATCGGCCAGACGGTCCTCGCCCGCCGAAAACACAACGTGATAAAGCCGCGGATGCTCCGGCGACCATCGCTCCAGTCCCTGCGGACGGAAAGAAAAATTAGCGCGGCCATCTTCTCCGGTAACGGCGTTCTCCGTTTCGTGCAATCCGGGAATGTTCAACGCAACCTTCATTCCGGCTTTTGCGCCCTCTACATGGACATAACCTTCGATCGTTCCATCGGGCGTCAGTTGCAGCGACTCGTCATCGATAAAAGCCTCCGGGACCTCTACCAATGAAACATCGCGCGTCAACCCTCCATAGTTCCACCAGTCGGTTTTAAGCGTGGGAACGCGGTCCACCTTGCGCTGGTTGTCCACGGCAATCACAACAAAGTTGCTGCCGTCCTTCACCGCCGCCGTAACTTCGCAGTCGAATGGAGTGAAACCACCCTCGTGATCGCAAATATGAACATCGTTTACGAAGACATGCGCCTCATAATTCGCAGCGCCGACATGTAGAAAGACCCGCGTGTGCGCTTTTGCGTGATACGCAAAATCGCGCTGATACCAGAGCAGTCCTTCATAGTAGAAAAGATCCTTCCGCTGCGAATTCCAATCGCCCGGAACCTGCAGCACTGGCGATTTTGCAAAGTCATATTCAAGCAGCGGGCCGCCGGCTTTGTAATGCGCATTGGCGGCGTATCCATGCACGCCGGGGACATCAGTCCTGGATCCCCATCCTCCGCGATACGGATCGACAATGAAGTGCCAGGGGCCATTCAGACTGATCGACGCGCGATGGTCGACATCAACTAACAGGGTTGTCGTTGATTGTGCGGCGGCGAAAAGTGTGGCAACGGTGAGAGCAAGTAAAACCAGAGCGCGACGCATGAAAACATACTAACGCCTCTGCGCTTACCGTTTCGATGCGGGCGGGATAAACCGGAACTGGTTCGCGCGCTCAAACTCTTCGCGCAGCTCTGGAGTCTTCAGATTTTCGCGCAGGTGCGCCAATCGCTGCTCCAGCGCCAGCAGCGATGCAGCAATGGCTTCCGTGTTCGTGTGCGCCACGTCGCGCCACATCGAGTATGGACTCGCTCCCAGCCGCGTCATCTCCCGCAAAGCGCGTCCACCGATGGGCAGTAGTTCATCCTTCGCGGCAAACTCATCCTGCAAAAGCGCGCTCAACGCTGTCGACATAAACTGGGGCAGGTGGCTCACCCATGCACAAAGAACATCATGTCGCTCCGCCTCAAGGTCGAGCACCCAGCAGTTGAGCTTCCCCGCCCATCGCCGCCATTCGTCCGCAATCGCGCGCGAAGCAGGATGCATCCCACGCGATTCCTCCGTCTCCGTGAACAGCCACGCCGCACCGTCAAAAAGATTCGCGTCGGCATGTGCCGCGCCTCCCACTTCTTTGCCTGCCATCGGATGCCCCGGCAAAAATCCTGCGGAATCAGCCAGGTTGTAGCGGCCACGCGCCTGCTCCAACAGCGCACCCTTCACGCTGCCCACATCGGTTACCACCTGACCCGGCTTTAACACAGGGGCCAGCCGGTCCAGCCACTCCAGAATCGTGAACACCGGCCCGCACAACAGAACAAGATCGCTCGAACCCGCCTCTGCAATCGCATCACTGGATGCAAAATGAATCGCGCCGCAATCCAGCGCAGCTTTCAGTTCAGCCGGGTCAGGGTCCCATCCCGCAATCTTGCCTGTAAAGCCATGCGAGCGCAGCGCAAGACCAACGGAGGCTCCAATGAGTCCCGTGCCCAGAATCGTGATGCGTTCGATCGGCATTAGACAGCAACCGCCGCCGGAGCCGGCTGCGCAATTGCGCGTCCCACCGCTGGAGCAATGATCCGCAATTCGTCCATCAGCTTCGCAAACTGATCGGGAAATAACGACTGCGCGCCATCCGAAATGGCCTTGTCCGGATTCGGATGCACTTCAATCAGCAATCCATCTCCGCCCGCTGCAACCGAGGCGCGCGCCATCGCCGAAACCATGTCCCGCCGTCCGGTTCCATGCGAAGGATCGCCCACGATCGGCAAATGCGAGAGATGCTTGACGACTGGAATCGCGGAAATATCCATCGTGTTGCGCGTGTACGTCTCATAAGTACGAATCCCGCGCTCGCAAAGAATCACGTCATAGTTGCCGCCCGACAGAATATATTCCGCCGAGAGCAGCAGCTCTTCGATCGTCGCCGCAATACCGCGCTTCAGCAGCACCGGCTTGCGCACCAGGCCGAGTTCGCGCAGCAGGTTGAAGTTCTGCATGTTCCGCGCGCCAACCTGGAAGCAGTCGATGTAAGGCAGCATCAGCTCGATCTGCGAAATCTCCATGACCTCGCTGATAATGAGCAGCCCCGTCGCATCGCCCACCTCGCGCAGCAGTTTCAGGCCCTCAAGCCCCATGCCCTGGAAGGAGTAAGGCGAGCTGCGCGGCTTGAATGCGCCGCCGCGTAAAAACTTTGCGCCCGCGGCCTTCACCTGCGCTGCTGCGGTAAAAATTTGCTCGCGGCTTTCAATGGAGCAGGGCCCGGCCATCACGACTACTTCCTTGCCGCCGATCTCAACGCCATTCGCAAAGCGCACAATCGTGCCTTCCGGACGAAACCCGCGGCCCGCCAGCTTGTAGGGCGACGAAATGCGCACCGCCTCCGACACTCCCGGCAACAGCTCAAAATCCTTGTGGTCAAACTGTCCCGGCGTGCCCACGCCCGCCAGAATCGTCTGGACAGCGCCCGTCGTGCGGTGAACATTAAAGCCGATCTGCACCATGCGCTCAACAACGGTTTGGATCTGCTCTTCGGTGGCCTTTTCCTGCATTGCAACAATCATGATTTTTTCTTTCCTGTCCTGCGCGTCGTGCGCGCTCTCAATTACTTTCCGTTGCCGGACGGCTTGTCTTGCGAAGCCAGCTCGTCCCGCTGCAGCGCGCGCATCACGTCGATAATGCGTTCGTATACATGCGTCAGCTCAATGTCCGGGAGAGGTCCTTTGTTGGCTGCGCGCACATTTTCGAAGATCACGCGCTCACGATTCGGTTCATAGATGGGCAGGGCCGTGGAGCGTTTCAGTTTGCCGATGGCCTTTGCCGCCTCGGCGCGCGCGCTCAGCAGTGCAACAATCTGCCGGTCCAGCTCATCGATCTTTTTCCGCCAGTCTGCGATATCCATGCCTTCTCCCATATCTTCCCTTTAGTGCGGCGTGTATCTTCATCGCGACCGCGCCGTTTAGTCGTATGAACCGTGGAAATTAACGGACCTGCAGCGCGGGGGCGCGTAGGTCCTGAATAAATCGTGCGATGGAACTGGGCGCTTCCGCTGGCTCCGATCTCTCAATCGTTGCAACCAGAGCGCTGCCCACGATGGCTGCATCCGCGAACTCGCCCACCGCGGCAAAGTGCTCCGCGTTGGATACGCCAAAGCCTACCGCAATCGGCAGTTTGGTATAGCGCCGCAGCCGCTTCACCAGCGACTCAGCATCTGACGCCAGCGACTGTTGCGTGCCCGTGATCCCTACGCGCGAAATCGCATACACAAATCCCTTCGATACTGCCGCAATCCGCTCCAGCCGCGCATCCGGGCTGGTAGGCGCGGCCAGAAAAATCGGAGCCAGCTTGTGCCGTTCCACGCAGGCAAGATATTCATCCGCTTCTTCCACAATCATGTCCGTAACCAGCAAGCCATCCACGCCCGCAACTTCAGCAGCCGCGCAGAACTTCTCCAGTCCAAAGCGCAGAATCGGATTGAAGTAGGAAAAAATCACCAGACCGGCATTTGGTCGCGCAGCGCGCAGCTCCTTCGCCAGTGCCAGCACATCAACCAGCTTTGTGCCATGCGCCAGAGCGCGCTCGCTGGCGCGTTGGATCACCGGCCCGTCGGCCAGCGGATCGCTGAACGGCACGCCCAGCTCGATCACGTCCGCGCCCGCGTCAATCGCGGCCAGGGCGATCGCCTGCGTGGTCTTCAAGTCAGGATCGCCAGCTGTCAGATAGGCCACCAGGCCCGGCTTGCTGGCAAAACGAATCGGCACTGTCTTACGCTCCCTTAAGCTTCAGTTGGCGAGCAAGAATTCCCATATCCTTATCGCCGCGTCCAGAAATATTGATTATTAGTATTTCATGCCGTCCGAACGTCGGCGCAATGCGAATGCACTCCGCAACTGCGTGCGCGCTCTCCAGCGCTGGCAGAATTCCCTCTGTCCGCGCCAGCTTCACCGTCGCTGCCAGAGCCGCATCATCCGATGCGCTTACATATTCCGCGCGCCCCGCGTCATGCAGTGCCGCGTGCTCCGGCCCAATCGAAGCATAGTCCAGCCCTGCCGAAACCGAATGCGTCAGCGCAATCTGTCCATCCTCATCTTGCAGAACGTAGGAGTACGTGC
>JBARHV010000398.1:0-1997 GCA_049799415.1 Silvibacterium sp. | reverse complement strand
GGTTACGCGGGGCCGCCGGATCGCGCCGCGGCAGAAGTCCAGACCAAGTACATCATCATCGACATGTACGCCAAGGCGGTCCAGGGCATGAAGGCGGCGGATGCCGTCAACTGGGCCACCGGCGAGTTGAAGTCGATCTATGGTGCCTGAGGCAGAAGCCATCGCTTGCGGTCGCGCCCACGGCAAGCCGCGGGCGCGGCGCGCGCCTTGCTGATCGGGCCGGGAGAGCGCCGTCATGTCCCTGATTTCCGCCGCCCGCCCGACGGTCTACACCCCCAGCCGGCGGCATGGGCCGATCGGCCGACTGCTCGAAGACGAGCGCTGGCTGGGGCTGACCCTGCTGGCGCCGACCCTTATCGTGCTCGGGGTGTTTGTCGCCTATCCGTTCGTCAAGGGGATCGAGCTTTCGGTCACCGACACCAGGGTGGGCGTGCCGGGCCATTTCGTCGGGCTGCAGAATTTCATCGCGCTGTGGCACGACGACATCTTTCGCATGGCAGTGCGGAATACCTGTTTGTACACGGTCGTCTCGACGACCGTGAAACTGGGGCTCGGGCTGTGGCTGGCCTTGCTGCTGAACCGCAGCTTCCGCGGCAAGGCGATCATGCGCGCGGCCATCCTGTTGCCGTTCATCATCCCGACGGTGCTGTCGACCTTTGCCTGGAAGTGGATGTTCGACCCGACCTTCAGCGTGATCAACTACGTGTTATTGCATCTTCACCTGATCACGGTGGCCGACCGGATCAACTGGCTCGGCGTGCCCTGGCTGGCGATGACCTCGGTCATCATCGTCAATGTGTGGCGCGGCGTGCCGTTTTTTGCGATCAGCCTATTGGCCGGGTTGCAGACGATCAGCCCCGAATTGCACGAGGCGGCGGCGATCGACGGGGCGCGGGCGTGGCAGCGCTTTCGCCACGTCACCTGGCCGCTGTTGTTGCCGGTGACGATGGTGATCATGCTGTTTTCGGTGATCCAGACCTTCGCCGATTTCCAGCTCGTTTACGTATTGACCGGCGGCGGGCCGGCCAACACGACCCAGCTTTTTGCCACCTATGCTTACCAGATCGGCATCGGCACCGGTTTGCTGAGCCAAGGCGCGGCGGTATCGCTGGCGATATTCCCGATCCTGCTGCTCGTCGTCATCGTGCAGCTCGTCTACATCCGCCGGGTCGAAATCGCCTGATGTCCCGATCGTGCAACCCGCCATGTCTTCTTTTTTCGTCGCCCCGGCGAAGGCCGGGGTCCAGGCCGACCCTGGATACCGGCCTCGCCGGTATGACAAAACCGAAGGGTCTGACGAAGTGCAAGCGGAACCCTAGCGAGAGATTGTTTCAGCAATGATGGCGGCAAGCGATGATTGAAGGGGCCCGCTGGCGGCGCTGGACGTTTTTCTACGTGCCGGTGACCGGGTTCGTCATCTTTCTGCTGTTCCCGTTCTACTGGATGCTGGTGACGGCGATCCGGCCGGACCGCGAGTTGTACAAGCCGTGGAATTCGCCGCTCTACCAGCCGTTCTGGACGCTCCACCCGACCTTCAAGCACATCCACGATCTGCTGACGCAGACGCTGTTCTCGACGTGGATGCTGAACACGATGATCATCTCGATCGCGGCGACGGCGATCTCGCTGTTTTGCGGGCTGTTCGCCGGGTACGCCTTGTCGCGGCTTAAATTCCCGTTTGCCGGCAGCATCGGCACCGGCATCTTCGTTACCTATCTGGTGCCGCAGACGCTCTTGTTCATTCCGCTCAGCGACATCATCCGCAATTTCCACCTCGGCGACACGCCGTGGGCCTTGATCCTGACCTATCCGACCTTTCTCATTCCGTTTTGCACCTGGCTGTTGATGGGGTATTTCAAGTCGATCCCGAAGGAACTTGAGGAATGCGCCCGCATCGACGGGGCGACGCGCTGGAAGGCGATGCTGTACATCATCTTCCCGGTGGCGCTGCCGGGCATCCTGTCGGCCGGGATCTTCGCGTTTACGCTGTCGTGGAA
>JBARHV010000397.1:0-9456 GCA_049799415.1 Silvibacterium sp. | reverse complement strand
AGAAATGCCTTCGCCTACCTCCGGGCGGTTCTGAATGTCCGAAACGACCTTCATCCGCCAGTCGCTCAGAGCGATATCTTTATCGAGAGAATAGTTCAGGTAAACATCCGGCTCATGCGAACTGGGGTCTCCGTTTCCAACGCCGATGATCTTCCCGTTGCCGTGAATCTCAAACTTGATCAGATTATCGGCAACAGGAACTACGCGGCCCTGAGCATCGGTGACAGCCACAGTGATAATAGAAAGATCTTCGCCATCGTGATTGATCGTCGTGCGGTCGGGCGTGAGTTTGATGGCAGCGGGAGCTCCGGTGGTCTCTACCCTTTCCACTGCCATAAGTTTTCCATTCTGGTAACCGCGGGCCATCAGCGTGCCGGGCTCATAGGGCACTGTCCACTGAAGGTGCGAATTTCTGGGCATCTTTTTTCTGCCCAGGCTCCGCCCGTTCAGCAGGAGCTCAACCTCATCCCAGTTGCTGAAGCATCTGACGTCGATGTTCTGTCCTTCCTTGCCGGCCCAGTTCCAATGCGGAAGGAGGTGCAATACCTTCTTGTTACTCCACCATGATTGATAGTAGTAATAGTTGTCTTTTGGGAAGCCGGCAGTGTCCAGGACGCCATAATTCGAGTTGATGTCCGGCCAGCCATTTTCACCTCGATAATCGAAGCCGGTCCACACGAACCCTCCGGAAAGCCACGGCCGGGCGGCATAATAGGTCCACCATGACTCTGCCGTGCTCGTATCTCCGCGCGGCAGATTCTCGCGGTCGTCATAGGCGCTCTGATATCCCCGCGCATTGTCGATCTGATAGATCCCCCGCGTAGTGAGAATGCTGGAGGTTTCGGTCCCGATGTTCGGCTGATTCGGATGGGCAGCATGGTACGCATCCATTGTCGGGCCTACATGATAATTCCAGCCGCGTACGTCAATCACCGGGTTTACGCCAATGTATTCGTTACCGACGCAACATTCGGCATAGGTAACCAAGCGGGTGGGATCGAGCTGATGAATCAAGGTCTGCATGGTCCTCGCCACACGCGTGGCGGTGGGAGTGGCTTGCAGTGGTTCTTCATTGCCGATCGACCAGAGGAAGACACTGGCATGGTTGCGGTCGCGCAGAACCTGGTTGCGGAGCAAGGCGAGATCCTGGGCGTCGCTGGCGAACGTTCGACTTTCGTCCAGCACCAACATGCCGAGGCGGTCGCAGGCCTCAAGCAGCTCCTCGGTCGGCTCGCCATGCGCGGTTCGGATGGCGTTGGAACCCATTGCCTTGAGGGCGCGAATACGAAAATACTGCAGTGCGTCCGGGAGGGCCGTACCTACGCCGGCGTGATCCTGATGATCGGCTGTGCCTTTGATCACATATGGTTTGCCGTTCAGGAGAAATCCTCTACTGGGGTCGAAGGAAAATGTGCGGATGCCGAACTCGGTCTCAACGCGGTCCATGACTTTGCCGGCGGAGCGAATGGTGGTCACCAGCTTATAGAGCTGCGGTGTTTCAGGAGACCACAGAAGCGGCGAAATTACCTGGATTACCTGTTTTGTGTCCACCTTACCTGAGGGTGCAACCGTGGCGGTAGTATGGCCAGTACCGACGATCATGCCATCAGGGGCCATGATTGCGTTATCCACAACGACGTCGGATGCGTTGGCCAGGTAGTTCGCCACTCGGGTCTCGATATTGATTTCCGCCGGCCCCTGCGGCACATTGTTCTTAAATCGACTGTAGACAAACACACCGTCGGGAGCCACCGCCACTGGTGCCGTCTTTACCAGCCAGATGTGACGATAGATGCCAGCCCCTTCATAGAACCAACCTTCGAACTTCGAGGCATCTACACGGACAGCGATTGTATTCCTGCCACCGTAGTGGGCGACATCCGTGATGTCGTAACGGAACGAGCTGTATCCCCTGGGTTGGCGTCCGACCAGACAGCCATTCACGTAGACCAGGCTGTCGCGATAAATGCCGCCGAACTCGATCCATATGCGCTTCCCCTCGTCTTGAGCAGAAAGGCTGAACGTTCGGCGATACCAACCGACGTCGTTTTGCGGAAAGTCCGGGCCGATCGGCTTGTATCCATGATCGGCAGGAGCATTCCGGTTGAATGGAAGAGCAACTGCCCAGTCGTGGGGTAGATTGACGATGGGCCAGGACGTGTCATCAAAATCCGACTTTGCCGGTCCGGTGCTGACGCCAAGATTGATTGGCGCCTCGCCGGTTCCCCATTGGTCGCCTAGATGGAATCTCCAGCCGTGATCCATCGACAGCTTTTCTCGCGGTGCCTGTTGGGCCTGCGCCAGACCGATGCCCGCCAGCATTACCGCCAGCATCACAGAACACTTCACTGGATATCGCATAAATAACTTATCCCCCATTGTCCTGTTGTAAGCAGGTCGAAATGCCCGAGCTTCACTCAAGTCGCCCTGATGGCCACAGTTCCCGTTTTTAGTCCTTGTGACGTGACGGACAACTGAATGAGGCCAGGGCTCGCGAGCGATTGCACGAATGCCATGCACAGACCGTTGAATGCACTCCTGGTTCCCGCCCTAAATGAACTCGGTTTATCGGGCTCATGACAGCCAGGGTTACCATTACCTATTCCAATCAGGCGGCCGGGACCCGTGACCTGAAACTGCACCTTGTTATCCGCCGTTGGCACAATCCGTCCGGCCGAGTCGACGACCTGGATTGATACCATCGAGATATCTTTTGCATCGGCGGCAATCCGGTTGCGATCCGCTATTGCCGCGATCGCAGCAGGGGCGCCGGTCGTTTCCCGTCTCGTCGTGAGAACGACCTTACCGTCTTTGAATCCGTGCGCCTCAAGCACGCCGGGGCTATATTCCACCTTCCATTCGAGATGGGAATATTTACACATGCGCTGAACGCCGAGGCTCTTTCCGTTCAGGAATAGTTCCACACTGTCCAGGTTGGTGTGACACCATACTGGAATGCCCATACCCTCTTTACCTTCCCAATTCCAGTGTGGAAACAAATGGAGCACGGGTTTTGTTCCCCACCGGGCCTGGTAATAAAAATAGTTGTCTTTGGGAAACCCACAGGCATCCATGGCGCCGAACTGCGAGCTGATGCAGGGCCAACCGTAGGGGCTTGGTTCTCCTCGGTAATCGAAACCGGCCCAGACAAACCCACCAGCCAGAAATTCGCGCTCGGCGAAAAAGGTCCACCATTTCTCTGCAGTGGCGCCATAGTCCGGACAGTTCACGTCGTAAGCGCTCACGCATCCTCTGACGCGGTCGTTTTCGTAGGCCCCGCGTGTCGAGTAGGTCCCCGCCGTCTCCGTTCCAATGGTGGGCAGAGCGGGGAACGAGCGGTGAAACGCGTCGAGGTCTTCTCGTTGATAATTGAACCCCTGAATATCCACCACACTCGACACACCTTTCCCGCTGGAATATCCGCTGTCCATGGCGACGGTCACAGGCCGGGAGGGATCGAGCCGGTGGGCCAACTGTTTCATGGACTCGACGATGCGGCGGCCACGCTCGTCTCCCTGAACCGCCCACTCTTCATTGCCCAGAGACCACATCATCACGCTGGGATGATTGCGATCGCGGCGAATCATGCGCTCCAGTTGGCTAAACCCTTCCGGAGTCGAAGACATCATGCGGGTCTCATCCAGCACCAGCATGCCAAGCCGGTCGCAGGCATCCAGAAATTCGGGAGCGGGCGGATTGTGTGCGGTTCGGTAGGCGTTCGATCCCATTTCCTTCAAACGCTCGATCCGATACTCATGTAGGCGATCAGGGAGAGCTGTTCCCACACCCGCATGGTCCTGATGATTGCAGGTTCCCTTGATCTTCACCGGTTTGTCATTGAGAAAGAACCCTCTGTCGGCATCAAACCGAATCGACCGAATGCCAAACGGCGTTTCGGTCTGATCAACGATCCCGGTTTCTGTTCTTGCCGACGTGATGAGGCGATGAAGATTCGGCTCCTCAAGCGACCAGAGTTGGGGGTTCTCGATCATGAGATGGCAGTCGAAAGTGGTGCTCTCGCCCGCCGGCACGGCCCGTGGGTTCGAAACGGCCGAACTAATTGCCCGTCCGTTCGGATCGGCAATCTCCCACTTCACTCTGCAGATGCTTTCTGTCTCGCTGCTATTTTGGACTTCCGAGGTCACGCTGAGGGACGCACGGTCCGGCCACAAATCGGATCTGATGAAGGTTCCCCCCTGAGCAAGATGCACAGGAGCAGTTTTGATCAGCCAGACATGCCGGTAGATGCCTGCTCCTTCGTAGTACCAACCCTCTCCGAGTGTCGCATCGACCCGCACAACGAGGACATTCTTTTCCCCGAAGTTCGCCAGGTCCGTCAGGTCGTAGAGCACAGGAGCATATCCGCTGAAGTTCCTCCCGAGATAAAAACCATTGAATACGACGATCGCGTCGCGAAACATACCGTCAAATTCAACGGCTATGCGCCGTGCGCAATCTGCCTCTTCGAGATCGAAAACCCGTCGATACCAGCCAATGCTGGTCTCTGGATAGTCGCGACCCACTGGCCTGCCTCCGTGGTCAGGCAGTTCAGGAGCACTTCTGACCGGAAGTTCCACTGCCCAATCGTGCGGAAGATCGACGGTGCGCCAGTCAGCATCCTTGAAATCGAGCTGGCAAACATCCGGGAAGTCTCCGCATTTTGCGAAGGTTCGTTCACGGGCTGCCGCACCATAGCCAAAGTCCTTCGCAGGATCGGCGGCGTGACCAAAGTGAAAGCGCCATCCGGGATCTAAAGAAATCCTTTCTCGACAAGACAGGTTCTGGTCATTGTTCGTCTCGAATGAATATGGATCTTGCCCATCCGCTGCATTCTGCGCTGGTGCAGACGGCCCTGCAGCCCAGGACAAAGCGCTCATCGGCGAGGCTGCGCCAGCCGAGGCGGCAAGTCCTGCTTTGAGAATTCCTCGACGCGTCCATTTCGCCATGAGTGTGGGCAACCCCGTAATAGTCTGTGCAGTGGTTGGCCCCTACTCTTCATGCAGAGGTCCTGCGCATGATCATTGCTGCACGGTGCGGATTGGGATCCGGTTAACAAAGCAGAGTTCCCGCCCGTCCGAACTGCGACAAGAATTGGCTACGTAGAGCTTTCTCGATTCTGCAGGCTGCACTCGTCGCGTGCACTCTGCCAGTTTTCATCGCGTCTCCGGAGTAGGAGTTCATGAACCAGCGCCCAATCCTGATCATTCGCCCACGGGTCGCGAAAGCTGCCTCGCCTGTCATTTATAGATAACGGGTAAACGTAAGCACAGCACCCCTCTCCATCTTCCGAGAACAGGTATCGATTATTAGCCAGAATATTCAGTGCACGCTCTCTGAATCGGCTGTCTCCGGTCGCGCGAAACAAGCCATCAAAGCACACGGCGGTGATTGTGGACCAATAGTGTGGAAATGTATCCCCATAGAGGCGACGCTTCCCAAACCAGAAGTCGTCCCAGTGTCGGATCGCGATGTCGTTCAGATGGAAATCCGGCTGATGGCCATTGAAAGCGTTGAGACATGCGAGGATACTTGGAAGCCCGTCCAAATATCTCCGATCTTTTGTCGCAAGAAATACCTCAGTAATGATCTGAACGGCCGGAGCAACAATACTCTGCTCATAATTCACCTCGTGCCGAGGGAATGCCGTCCCGTTCTTCAACAGAGCGTCGGCATGCAGTCGATACAGAGACAAGATCTCATCGTGTTCCCGATCATAGCCGGCGGATTTCAGCATCAACAGACTTTCGAGAATTGGAAGCCCAATGCAATAAAAGTGCTCCCCTCCGCGCCGATAGAAACTGCGGATCGTCTTGAGGAACCAGTCACAATACTGAGGCTCGCGTGTGTTCTGAAACATTGCGAGGTGCAGATGCGCTACCCACGGATAGTTATAGAGCCTTTGATCGTCGTTACCTACACCGTCAAAGACTGTACCATCCTCACTTTGCAGTTCCCTGATCACGAACTGCCAGTATCGATCCACACTGTTCCGCAACTCCATTTTGAGCGCAGCGTCATCGCAATACGGCAGATAGAGTGCCACGAGCACGCCCATTCCAACACGTTCGCGCGCTGCATTGTGATCAGGAGCGTCCCCATCACAGACCTGCTGCCGCGCTTCGTTGTCATAGATCAGATAGGCACCGTTGAGCGGACTCGATTGGTCGCTTCGCTGCTGGTGTCGAACTATGAACGTGGCGCGGGCCTTGCACAGCTCTAACAGATCTTCGGTCACGAGCGCGCGCAAGACTGTAGAACGGGACCCGTCCTTGTACTCCACGAGATGCTCTCCAATCGTCTCAGGTGTGATGGTTGCAGTCAGGTGGGCTCCTCGCCGGTCAACTACGACAGGCGCACCATCAAGTAAGAGAGCGGTATTACCGGTCAGGTGCGAACCCTCAATATGGACTGTGATGGACTCTCCACGCAGGACGGAGTAGTGATTTGCACTGAGCCTAATGAACCCAGGTTGCTTCAAAGCCTTGAGGAAGAAAGCATCCCATCCTTCATGCCAAAAGCAGGTCCAGCCTACGGTCATAGAATCGCCTGGCCTGAGCTGGAACTCGCCAGGATGAAGAACAAATATACCGCGGTCGTTGGAATCCCAGGGTCTGTCGGTGATGCTGTAGGCAGTGAGCTGACCTCTGTCCAGAACCATGCCCAGGTGGGGTCCGTGCCCTCCCATTCGGATAGCGCAGATATAGCTGGTATGCCCTCCCATCCAGATGTGAGTATTCGCACGCTCATGGATGCAGGTGCGAGCGTCAGGGTAATTGTCGGGAAGGGGAATGCGAAAGCCTATGTCACCCTCATGAAAGAGGAGCGGGAGCTTGTCGGTATTCAGGAAGGTGTAGGTTTCGTGCAGACAGCCATCGACTTCGAGCGAGCGGCGCACAGCAACGGTCAGATTCTGCTGCTTGTACAGGAGACTGAGTGCATTGCCCTGATGATGAACAGCGATCGGTGGATCCCAGTTCTTCAACTTGCCGTCAACTCGGCTCATTCCCGCTCCCCACGTCTCGTCGGGCCGCACCCAATTCATATTGAATGGATCAGATCCGTTGCGAAGCTGAACAATCAGACCTGCTTGATTAAGGCTGACTTCCCAAGGTGACGAAAGCCAGCGATACGGTACTTCATTATTCTTGGCCAGTGACGCGCCAGCTCGCAGTGGCGCTGGCAAACCCGCTGTCTGAGATGTCGTCGCTGAGATGTGACGGAGCAGAGGTGACAAATAAGCCCCTGACACACCGCCCGCCAGCATTCTTACCATGTCGCGACGTTTCATCACAGTCGAAAACCCTACCCTATGGAGTCTTCCAGATCGAGCCAGCCACTTCCTCTGCTGTCGGCCGGTGTAGATCCTGCTCATTCAAAATGTGTATTTCATACTCAACTGAAACGAGCGTGCATTCGTCGTATATTGTTCTATCGTGCGCGTGCTGGTGATTTCGCCGGCCCCATTCCACACTCCCGTGCTGGGATCAGCAAAACTAGGGTGATTGAGAACATTGAAGGAATCCGCGCGGAAAGTAAGCACCTCGCCCTCCCGCCGCCCCACAGCAAATCCTTTGAACAAGGACATGTTGACCACGTTGAATCCTGGCCCGCGCAGTTGCCCCGGGGCTCCGCCCCAGTAAGGAGTCACGGCCGACCACGATGTGAGCGGTGGCAACGTGCCATTAGCGCTGAAATACTGCGGCGGATTCTCAAACGCGCAAGGGTTATACCAGTTGTTGATGTATTTCGCCTGTCCCACCGCCGGCGCGGTAATGCGCAGTTTAGTTGGGCAACTCGTAATTCCCTGTTGACCGGGATTCTGATTGCCGGCCGTCAGGCCCGTTGCAGTTGGCACAGCCAATGTCGGTTCGCTGCCGGCACGATTAGGGTTGCCGATTTTCTTTGCGTAGGTGGAGAGTCCTTGCGCAACCGTGAAGTTCGGAAACACAGTAAGCGCGTCCCCGGATTGCGCCTGAAACACCAGGGTCGAAGACCAGCCACCCGCCAGCTCGTTCCAGACTCCTCCTTTGTTGAGCCATCTGTGGCCCTTTCCGAATGGCAGTTCGTAAGTTCCAAAAAAGTTGACCCGGTGGGGTATATCGTAGGTTGCAGGACCGTAGTCCTTGCGAAGAGGTTCGATATTGGGGGAGTTTGACACACCTCCATACCCTTGGCTCCCTTCCTCCCCGCCCGGAGCCGTGATATCTGTGAGAAAGCGCGAAAACGTATAGTTAGCAAAGAAGCTGAGTCCATTCGAAAACCGACGGTTGATGGTTGCCTGGAGAGAATTGTAATTCGCCAGCCCACCAAATGACTGGTAACCGCTAAACATGTTCCCAATAGAAACTCCGCTTTCTACCGGACTGAATGCCGAGGCTACATTGGCGTTAGGACAAGTGCCATTTGGAAGGCATGCTTGGCTCCATACGTTCCCATCCATAGCAGCGAGATAAGCCCCGGGCGCGAGGGCGTCCAGTACATGGCGCGACATGGAACCAACATAGCCGATAGATGCTGTCATGTTGCGCATCAGTGAACGCTCTACAGTGAAGTTTGTTTGCATGACGTAAGGTGTCTGCTGCCGGGGCTGAATGCCATAAAGCCCTGGGTTCTGCGCTGCTGCAGCTGCCAGGAAGCCATTCCCCAGATCAGATGAGGGAAAGCCACTCTTGAGTGTGACACCATCGGTCTGGGTACAATTCGTCGCTCCATAGAGGCACGGCGGCGCATAGAAGTTCGCAGATGCGGTGAATGGGTAATTCTGAGCCGGAGTAGAACCATATCCTATCTGTTCGATCGCTCCATAGAAAACACCAAACCCGCCGCGCACCACCCAGTGATTGAAGGGCTGATACGCCACTCCAATGCGAGGAGCGAAATCATCTTTCGGATAGCTGGTAAGGTAATTGTTACTGGTGTTTTGGACCGTAATTGGTGTTGGGAAGTCATTCAGATATGCGAGAAATTGTGGCGAGAGTGAGCTGGCTGGCGTCGACTTCGGTAAGTAGTACGTCGCCTTCATAGAGGCATCGCAGATCCCCGGGAAGTTGGGATCCGGTGCGCAATGCATGGAACTATAATCAACCGCGAAACTGCCCTGATGGTTACTGGCCTCGCCGACAGGCGTCTGAACTTCCCAGCGCAGGCCCAGGTTCAGCGTCAGCTTAGGAGTAGCTTTCCAATTGTCCTCTAGAAACGCCCCATAATCCCAGCGGTAATAAGCGGTCTCGCTGAAATTGGTGAGGCGCGCAGCGCTCTGGAAATCAGCCAGAAAATCGGCGACCCCGAATCCGCTGACCCCGCCATTGATATTATCCGTTTCAGCGCTCGTGAACTGGCCATTGTAGGTATACGACCCGTGGCCGGCGGGCGGCTGAATAATGGGGTACCGCATGTTTGAAACCAGACCTCCCAGCTTGATGTCGTGATTTCCCCTGACCCAGCTGAGATTGTCAA
>JBARHV010000396.1:0-3852 GCA_049799415.1 Silvibacterium sp. | reverse complement strand
GCCTGGATAGCCTGCCCTGAGCGAAGTCGAAGGGGCCAGTCCCTTTGCCATCTCTCCGCTGGAAGTGGGACAATACACGGTTTGCTTCTAAAAAGGAGCCGAATCACGTGGCAGCAGCTACCGTCACCCGTAGTACGCGATCCCTGACGGAGGGACCGCACATCAATCGCAACCTCTCCACGCCGCAGCTCGTGGAAGTCGCGCTCGCCCGCGGAGAGGCCAGCCTCGCCTCCAATGGCGCGCTCGTCGCGCTCACCGGATCGCGCACCGGCCGCTCGCCTCGAGACAAATTCATCGTCGACGACGACGTCACGCGAGACACCGTTCATTGGGGCAAGGTCAATCAGCCTTTTTCGTCGGACAAGTTTCAGGCTCTCTTCGACCGCGTCATGCGCCACATGTCCGAGCGCGACCTTTACGTTATGGACCTTTACGCGGGAGCCGACCCTGACTATCAGCTTCCCGTCACCGTCGTCTGCGAATACGCATGGCACGCGCTCTTCGTCAAACAGCTCTTCGTGCGCCCCGATCTCAGCCGGCTTGCAACCCATGTCGCCGAATTCACCGTCGTCGCCGCGCCCGAGTTTGAAGCTGTGCCCGAGCGCGACGGCACCCGCTCCGGGACCTTCATCCTCGCCGACTTCACCCGCAAGATCATCCTCATCGGCGGCACAAAGTATGCGGGCGAAATGAAGAAATCCATCTTCGGCGTCATGAACTATCTCCTGCCCGCGCGCGACGTCTTCCCCATGCACTGCTCCGCCAACATTGGAGCCAATGGTGACACCGCGCTCTTCTTCGGCCTCTCCGGAACCGGCAAAACCACGCTCTCCGCCGACCCCGCTCGCCGTCTCATCGGCGACGACGAGCACGGCTGGAGCCCCAATGGTGTCTTCAACTTCGAGGGCGGATGCTACGCCAAGTGCATCGATCTCTCCGAGGAAAAAGAGCCGCAGATCTACCACGCCATCCGTTTCGGCTCCGTGCTTGAGAATGTGGTGATCGACGAAAAAACCGGCGATCCCGATTACACCGACATTCGCCACACGGAAAACACCCGCGCCGCCTATCCCATCGAGTTCATCGCCAACGCCGTCATCCCCGGCATCGGCGGCCATCCCGGCAACGTCCTCTTTCTCACTGCCGACGCCTTCGGAGTTCTGCCGCCCATCGCCCGCCTTACACCCGATCAGGCCATGTATCACTTTCTCTCCGGATACACCGCCAAACTCGCCGGTACCGAAGCCGGACTCGGCAGCGAGCCCGTGCCCGAGTTCTCCACCTGCTTCGCCTCGCCCTTCCTGCCGCTCGCGCCCAAGGTCTATGCGGAGATGCTCGGCCAGCGCCTCCGCCAGCATAACGCGCAGTGCTGGCTCGTCAACACCGGCTGGACCGGTGGAGCCTTCGGCACCGGTCAGCGCATGAGCCTCCCGCACACCCGCGCCATCGTCAACGCCGTGCTCGACGGACGTCTCGCGCAGGCCGAATACCTCACCGAAGACGCCTTCGGTCTCAGCATCCCAACCTCCTGCCCTGACGTACCCAGCGAAATCCTGCATCCCCGCAACGCCTGGGCAGACAAGCGTGCCTATGACATGCAGGCACAGTCACTCGCGGCAAAGTTCGAAGAAAACTACCACCGCTTCGACGTAAATAAATAAGGCAGCGAAAATTTATAAAACCAGAGAGTCCCGCCGCACCAGCCCACGCCCAAAAACCTGAGTATCCTGAGCCCTATAACCTCAGCCCTTGTGCCCTGAGCCCTATACCCTGTGCCCTGAGCCCTGTACCCTGTATCTGCATGTTCGCCCGCAAGCTCCGCATAGAACGCATCGACGCCGAAGGCCAGACCCATCCTTGCCCTCTGAAGTGGATCGACAGCTTCGCCATGCGCAATTTCACGAATGACGCCATCTTCGACGACACTCTTCCCCTGGCCGACGGCCTGCTCGAAGCCGGATACCGCGTCCCTCTCGACAAGCTCCAGCCCGCCATGGAGGACTGGTTCCGCCGCAAAAGCTATCTCAAGCCGGGAGAACACCTCCGCATCACCGAACTCACGTTGTCCTCAAACAATGAATGAGAGCAAGATCCTGCCCATATTCGCTGACCGCTTCTTAGCTGACCGGACTTTAGCTGCCCGCTTCTTAGCCAACCGCTTCTTAGCTACTCGCTGTAGTGCAGCAGGCTGAAGACGTCGTAATCCGGAAACCGTTCCCGCCCCTTAAGAAAATCCAGCTCCACGGCAAACGCCAGCCCGGCAATGTGCCCGCCTAGCTGCTGCACCAGCCTCACCGTCGCCTGCATCGTGCCGCCCGTGGCCAGCAGATCGTCTACCAGCACCACATTCTGTCCCGGCTCGATCGCGTCCAGATGAATCTCCAGCGTGTCCGTCCCATATTCGAGGTCATAGGTCACGCGCGCCACAGGAGCAGGCAGCTTGCGCGGCTTCCGCACCGGAACAAAGCCTGCATTCAACCGGTATGCCAGCGCCGGACCGAAGATAAATCCGCGCGCCTCAATCCCCAGCACCAGGTCAACGTCTTTCCCAATATAGTGCGCCGCCAGCGCATCAATCAGCTCCGCAAAGCCCTTCTTGTCCTTCAGCAGAGTCGTAATGTCGTAGAACAAAATCCCCGGCTTGGGGAAATCCGGAACCGTGCGCACCAGCTCCTTCAAAGGCTCGCAATTAATAGGTAGATGGGATGCCAAAATGTACCGCTCCTTTAATTCAGAAACTCATAACCTGGAAATACAAAACTCTTAGAACATAAATCCAGCCGACTGCCGTCACCAGGCGCCTTCAATTTCAAACGACCCAAGCCCTTCGGCCTCGCTCTCCGCCAGTTCGTGTTCAACAATCCCGTCCACGCGGCTGCCGCGCGATCCCTTCTGCAGGGCCTCCCGCAGCAAAGCCAGGTCCTTCGCTTCGCCCGAGGCAACCACCTCAACATGGCCGTCTTCCGTATTCCGAACCCAGCCGCGCAAACCCAGCGCACCCGCCTCCCGGTGCACAAACCACCGAAAGCCGACCCCTTGCACACGGCCTTTCACAAGATAATGACAAACCATAATTCCAGGATGATGCCGACTCAGTTTTTCAGATGCGCGCCCGCCGCGCAACCATCAATCGATGACCGGAGCATGAAAAAACGGCGCAGCCGCAAAGCCGCGCCGTTCCAAAGCTATAGGGCTTTAAGCAATCTTGTATGCGTAGGCGTCATCAACATAGCGATCGCCCCATCTCTGCCCGCCCAATCGCATTCCGGCGACATCCATGGCTTTGCTGAAAACTTTCCGCAATGCGCGTATGAAAGGGTCCGTTGTTTTCATAATAAAAATCAAAGGAACCTGCCACGCGCTCATACCCGCGTCTTTCAGGATGCGGTTCACCTTCAGATAAGCATCGCCGAGATCATGCGCATCCAAGTCTTTCGACGCCAGCACAAAACGCCAGTCTTCATATTCAGAGAAATGAACCCACATTGCTACGGTCACGCGAATGCCCGATTTTTCTAGCGCAGAAACGATCTTCTCGCTTTTCTTCAAATCGACTTCTACCAATGCTGTTTTATACATGGCAAAACTCCGTGGCTTCTTTGTATTATCGCATTGATGATTTCTTTACTCGCGAATTCTTCGATCACGCGATATCGGCTTTCTTCAGACCATCCTCGGACTAAGGCCCAGTTCCTCTTCAAATATTGACCATTTTCTCCGTCAAGTTTCTGCTCAAGGCCTGCCTGATTCGAGAGTTTGACGAGATCATGAGTGTAGAAATCCAAGACTGTTTTCTTGTCGGGAAAATCATGCTTCCTCGATTTCTTGGCAATGCAAGACTTCAGCGCGCAC
>JBARHV010000395.1:0-12256 GCA_049799415.1 Silvibacterium sp. | reverse complement strand
ATCCTGCGCAGCGCAATACCAACCTCACGGCTGCGTGGCAAAAACGACCACAGCCACCCGGAGGTGGCTGATTTCACAGAGGGAAATTTTATTGGTGCCGAAGAAGGGACTTGAACCCCCACACCCTTGCGAGTACATGGTCCTGAACCATGCGCGTCTGCCAATTCCGCCACTCCGGCACGCATGAGAAACCAGCTCTAAAGCTGGATCTGCAGCTCTATTAGTGTTGCAAAGGCGTCGCTTCATGTCAAACTCAAACAGAGAGGTCTCCGGCAGCGACGAACGGCTTCCAATATCCCCGCATCCCTAGGATCGTAATCACCAACACATTGCGCTAAAAGGAATCCCCGGCATGACCGATATGCAGCCAAACGATACGCCCGTTCCGTCCGAGCCCAAAATCCCTCCGCAGGCAGCGGACGAGATTCGCCGCCTTTCACACGACTTGAGCAACGCCCTCGAGGTGATTCTTCAGACAAATTATTTGCTGGGAATGGCCGCGGGTAGCTCGGAAGCAATAAAGGACAGCGGCAAATGGCGCGAAATGCTGGATAAGGGCGTCGTTGAGGCTACGCAAATCAACAAGCAACTGCGCGATTACGTGCGCGCGCACAGTTGAAGCTGGACCACCATCGCTCAGAGCTGGTAGTTTGCGGGATACCGCATTGCCGGCGCATATCCCGCGTTGTCTTACATACGCATTCAGACCAGCTTCGCATCCAGCGTAATTTCCGTATTTCCTTTGAAGAGCCGCGAGATCGGGCATCCGGCCTTGGCGTTTTGCGCAGCCGTTTCAAAGGCTGACTCGGTAGCGCCCGGAATCTTGGCGCGTGTCGTCAGATGAATCGCCGTGATCGTATAGCCTGCATCGGTCTTCTCAAATTTCAGGCTGGCATTGGTTTCCAGCGACTCGGGCGTAAGGTTCGCCTGCCCCAGCTGCGCGCTCAATGCCATGGTGAAACAACCGGCATGCGCCGCCGCGATCAGTTCTTCAGGGTTGGTTCCAATGCCGTTCTCAAAGCGCGTTGAAAACGAATACTGCGTTTCTTTCAAAACTCCGCTCTGCGTCGAGATAACGCCTTTGCCATCCTTTAAGCCGCCGTTCCAAACTGCGCTAGCTGTACGCTCCATCTGATACTCCTTTTAGTTTTGGGGGTTCTACTCTGGGCCTGTTCCTGGAACCTTTAGATGCGCTTTGTTCCGAAAAATATCCCGCGTGTACGAGAATAACCAATGCAGCGTGGCGCGTCGAATTTCCACCGTAGGGCCAGTGCGCTTCGGCCCGTCACCGCCCTATTGACAAAAAGTGGAACTCACCTCGCGCAGCCCGCGTTCAGGCGGTACTCTTTCTTCTATGAAGTTTGAAGAGGCGGAGCGGAACCTGCCTGAGAGTTTCACTAAGCCGAGCGAAAGGCCGCCGGAACACCATTCGGTTTACTGCCCGAACTGTTCGCATCAGCTCACGGCACACCGCTGCAAGCTCATCTGCCAGCAATGCGGATACTACCTGAGCTGTGCCGATTATTACTGAGCGAGAAAAAAGCAGCCGTCAAAAGAAATGCTGTGAAATGCCCTAAAGGCTGGCGCTCAAGGAAGCGGCGGCGTCCGCTGCCGGAGGATCGGGCCTTTGCGAGAATTCGCGCTCGATGCGGTCATTGATGCCGGCCTGGGCGAACTCCGCCGTCACACGAATGCCGTTCATGATGGCGCGCTCGTTGGAGGATCCGTGCCCGATAATGCAGGCGCCGCGCACGCCCAGCAGAGGCGCGCCACCGTATTCCGAAGGATCGAGCCTGCGCTTGAAGGCGTTGAAGGCTTTGCGCGAAAGCAGCGCGCCCACCTGCGCCGTGACGGTTTTTGTGAGCGAGTCCTTCAGCATTTCGCGCACCAGCCGGGTGAGCCCCTCGGATGCCTTGAGCGCCACATTGCCCACAAAGCCGTCGCAGACAATTACGTCGCAGTTTCCGTTGTAGATGTCGCGGCCCTCGACGTTGCCGATAAAGTTCAGCGACGACTCCTTCAGCAGAGCGTAGGTCTCGCGGGTCAGTTCGTTGCCCTTACCCTCTTCCTCGCCAACGGAGAGGATGCCCACGCGCGGACGATTGATCTTGAGCACGCTGCGCGCATACATTTCGCCCATCACGGCAAACTGTTCGAGGTTTTGCGGCTTGCAATCCACATTCGCGCCCACATCCAGCAGGATCGACGGGTTTCCGGTCAGCGTAGGTACAACCAGCGCGAGCGCCGGGCGATCGACTCCGGGCAGTGCGCCGAGGACCATCTTGGCCGTGGCCATGGCCGCACCGGTATTGCCGGCGGTCACAAAGCCCGCGACTTTTTTCTCGCGGACCAGCTTGAGGCCGACACGCATGGAGCTGTCTTTTTTTGAGCGGACGGCGTTCGCCGCCTTCTCGTCCATGCCAATGCGTTCGCTGGCGTGGACGATCTCAATCGGCAGCCGTTCACCATCAAGAGCAGACGCAAGCCCGCGCCGCAGAACATCCTGCGGTCCCACGAGATGCACCCGTACCGGATACTGGCGACAGGCAAGAATCGCTCCACGCAGCTCCGGTTCCGGAGATTTATCCGAACCCATTGCATCGAGAGCGATGTCAGTCAGCATCGACAATTGAAATTAGACGGCTTCCTTAACGTCAAGAACGTCGCGGCCCTTGTAGGTTCCGCATTTAGGGCAGGCGCGGTGAGGCAGCTTGCGCTCGTGGCAGCTGGGGCACTCGGAGGTGCCGATCGCGGTGAGCGCATCGTGTGCGCGACGCTTGGAGGTGCGGGCCTTGGAGTGGCGCCGCTTTGGGTTAGGCATTGCAGAATTCCTTTCCGTGCATCCAGTCCGCACCCTGTTGTGCCCCTCGCAGGTAGTTTCGGGGCGGACGAACTGTCTTTCCTATGTTTTTATCCGGCTGGCGAGGTCCGAAAGCGCCGACCACCGCGGATCGGCCGGGGCCGTATCGCAAGCGCAGGGTTCGGAGTTCAGATCCCGGCCGCAGCGCGGGCAAAGTCCTTTGCAGTCTTCGCGGCAAAGCGTTCGTGCGGGAAGGGATAACAGCACCTGCTCCCGCAGCACGTCTTCGAGCTCAAGACCACTCTCTTGATAATACCCGATTTCCGTCTCCGCAGTGTTGATGGAACGCTCGGAAGAGCCCTGATCGATGCCCAGCGGGCGAAAAAGCAGGTCGAACTGGCCTTTGAGCGCGCTCCGGACCGGCTCCAGGCAGCGCGCACAGGGGACCTCGAATTCGCCCGAGTAGCTGCCCTGCAGGCGAATGTCCTCCACAATAGCGCGCGGCCCGCGATTCTCTTCAATCAGATCGGCACGGCCTTCGACCGCCAGCGGAGAAATCTGCGTGGCTTCCGTCCCATAGTCGATGGCTCCGGGATCAATGGAAACCTTGAAGGTAAGCGGCTCACGCTCAAGATCGGCAACGGTAATCAACATAAACAGGGCCTCGTGGCGTGCGGGAGTTCTCTTGTCAGGATAAAGGATTCGGTGGCAGGACGGTCAAATGCTTCCTGCAAGGCAGGACGATAGACACCTCTCCCGCGTTTTCGCGACAATCACAGCAGCTTTAGCAGGGAATGGAAAATGACTGCTGTAAAGCGTGAAAAGACGGAGACGCGCAGACGCTGGCTATCCGTTCTGGGATCGGCAGCGTTTCTCATCGTGGCCCCCGGAACGGTGGCCGGCGCTGTGCCTTGGTGGATATCCCGGTGGCACGTTCATGCGCCGTTTCCCGGATTTACGTTGCTCAGGGTCATTGGCGTCCTCCTCATCATTGCAGGCGTTCCCGTGCTGCTTGAATCCTTCGCGCGCTTCGCGCTCCAAGGCATGGGCACGCCAGCGCCCGTTTTTCCAACAGAGCATCTGGTGGTCAAAGGATTCTACCGTTTCGTCCGCAATCCAATGTACGTCTCGGTCCTCGCGGTGCTTATAGGGCAGGCGCTGTTTCTGGGCAACATCGATATTCTTGTCTATGCAGCGTTCGCGTGGCTCATCGCGCATCTGTTTGTTCTGGGTTACGAGGAGCCAACCTTGCGGAAATCCTTTGGCGCCAAGTACGAGGCCTACCGCTCCCACGTCCCGCGATGGCTCCCGCGCCTTACCCCATGGCGCTCGAACATCCGATAGCCTGCGGCTGAATGAGAAGTGAGAAAATCGTTCCATGGCGCTCCTCATTCAACACGGAACCGTCGTCACCGCCGACTCCACCCGCGCCGCCGACGTACTCATCGAGGGCAGTACCATTCGTGAGGTTCGCGCTGGGATTCCTGCCGACGGGCACACGATTGTCGATGCCAGCGGCCTACTCGTCTTGCCCGGTGGAATCGATGCGCACACGCACCTGGACATGCCGTTTGGTGGAACTACCTCCGCCGATGATTTTGAATCGGGTACGCGCGCGGCGGCAATTGGCGGAACAACGACGATCGTGGATTTTGCGATTCAAGCCAAAGGCACAAAGATGCGCGCTGCGCTTGATACCTGGTGGAAGAAGGCCGAGGGCAAAGCGTGCATCGACTACGGACTGCACATGATCGTCACCGACCTGGGCACTTCCGGCCTCGAAGACATGGACGACATGGTGCGCGAGGGCGTCGCCAGCTTCAAGCTCTTCATGGCCTATCCCAACGTGCTCATGGTGGACGACGCAACCATCTTCAAGGCACTGCAGCAGACCTCGAAAAACGGTGCGCTGATCTGCATGCACGCCGAGAACGGCAGCGTGATCGACGTCGTTGTGCAGCAGGCCCTGGCCGAGGGAAAAACAGCTCCCGTCTACCACGCGCTCACCCGCCCCACCATAGCCGAGGCCGAGGCCGTGCAGCGCGCGATCGCCATGGCCGAAATCGCAGGAACCCCTGTGTACATCGTGCATCTCTCCAGCGAAGACGCGCTCAACCAGGTGCGCGAGGCGCGCGACCGCGGCCTTCCGGCGTTTGCTGAGACCTGCCCGCAGTACCTGCTGCTCTCCATCGAAGACCAGATGCCCGGCAAAAGCTTTGAGGAAGCGAAGTATGTCTTCACCCCTCCGCTGCGCGAGAAGAAAAACCAGGCAAAGCTCTGGGACGGCCTGAAAGACGACCATCTACAAGTGGTCTCCACCGACCATTGCCCATTCTGCTTCGCGGACCAAAAAGCGCTGGGAAAAGACGACTTCACAAAAATTCCCAATGGGGGCCCCGGAATCGAGAACCGGATGCAGCTCATCCACCATCACGGTGTAAACTCCGGCCGCCTGAGCCTGAACCGCTTCGTCGAAATTACTTCCACGGCTCCCGCGCGCATCTTCGGAATGTATCCGCGCAAGGGAACCATCGCCGTGGGCAGCGACGCAGACATTGTGCTGTGGGATCCAAAGGCCGCGCACACCATCAGCGCGGCAACGCACCATATGCGCTGCGACTACTCCATGTTTGAGGGCTTTAAGGTGCGAGGCAACGCCCGCAAGGTTTACTCCCGCGGCGAACTCATCGTCGAAAATGGAAAGTTCCTCGGCAAAATTGGGCGCGGAAAATACCTTCGCCGCGACGCCCGAGGCGGCGCCTGGAGCTAACGCCTTGCCGCAAAAACAAGGGCGCATCTCCGAAGAGATACGCCCCTCTTGATTCTGTACAACAGGTTAGAAGTAGATCTTTCCGACCAGCTGGAAGACGCGTGCCGGTTCCGGATCTTGATTGGGATCTGCCGATGCCTGCACCCCCGTCACCTGACCGAAGGTGCCGCTGGTGAAGGTCCCGTCCGGCGGCGCGAAGTTCGCGTGGTTGAAAGCGTTGGCCGCTTCAATCCTCAATTGGATATAACGCTGCTCGTTCTGCGTTATGCGGAAGTTCTTGGACATAGCCAAATCAGTGTAGTTGAATCCAGGACCATGAAAGAAGTTGCGCTTCACGTTTCCGTAGGTTCCAACCGGTTCGCTGGAAAACGGCGTTGGGTCAAACCAGTAGTGGCCCGAGTTTCCTCCCAGTGACTGGACGTCCCTCGGCGCGAGGCTCTTGATGCTGTACGAGGAGGTGTCAGGCACATCGCCGCAGCCAAAGTAGCTGCTCCCATCGCACCACAGAGACCGGGTCTGCCCCTGCGAGATGCCAACCGGGAACCCGGTCTGGATCGCGGTAATGCCGGCAAGCTCCCAGCCTGCAAGCGTCTCCCGTAAAATCGGATTACCGCTGATGGCAGAGAAGACCGGCACCTCATAAATATAGGAAGCGGCCAGCCGATGACGCGCGTCGTAATCCGAATCTCCATAGTTGAGATACGTATAGCCCGGCGTATAGATCTCAGCGTGGTTTAACGCGCCCGTTGTGCTCTCATAACCCGAACCATTATCCAGGCCATGCGAGTAGGTGTATGCGAGGCTCCCGCTCAAGCCATGCGTTCTCGCTTTGATGAGGGTGATCTGCAGCGCATTGTAGTTGGAGGCGCCCTCCGTGGTCTGTTGAGCGACGCTCGTATACCACGGAAGCCCGTTGGGAAGGGATGGAATCGCCCCTCCGCCCGTACCCGGAACGATTGCTGGATCGGCCGTGAACTGCGGGAAGTAGGTATGGATCGATCCCCTGAGGGAAGCGCTGTTGCAAGTGGTGCTGGCGGGATAGCCCGGAAGAGTTGCCCCCGCCGCGCAGGCTGCGTGACCGGCAGCAGTGATGTTGTCTCCGTCATACCAACTTGCCAGGTTGTGTCCCAGCGTCCCCACATACCCGATCTGCAGAAGCATGTTGCTGGGCAGCGAACGCTGGATATTGAGGTTGAAGTTTTGCGCATAGGGAACGGTGTAGCGCTTGGCATCGAAGGTTGCCAGTTCAAGGCGCGAATAGAGACCTGCCCAATCGATATTTGTGTCTCCCGGGGTCGGTATTGCATAGGGAAACTTGTTAGGCTCCGACGTTCCCGGGTTGTCGGAGACATCATTAAACGGGCTGGTAAAGGACGGACTGCCACCCAGATCGCCAGCCCCGAATGAGACGAGAAGAAACGGCGGATCTTCGAGGTTCTGCAGTGACTGTTCTTCCTGATCCCGGTTGTAATAGACGCCATAGCCGCCGCGAACGGAGAATTCATGCGATCCCGGTTGACCAATCAGGAACGATGGTCCAGAGGAAGGCGACCAGGCGAAACCCATACGCGGGCCGAAGCGGTTGTAGTGAGCCACGGGGCCACCGGCACGATTGCAACCTTTGTCGCCGGGGAAGGTGAGTCCCGGAGGTGCTCCCGGAAAGACCGTCGATTCCGCGTTTGAATTAGACCAGCAGTTGATTCCCAATCCCGAGAACTGATCGTTCAGGTTCGGCGCTTCCACGTCCCACGAGATACCGAAGTTCAGTGTCAGGTCCGAGCTTGCTTTCCAGCTGTCCTGCACATACGCATACGTCTCGGCAGCCAGCGCATCGATGCGTCCGTTGCTGGTCTGCTCATAGCCGTCAGGGATGCCAAGCTCATAGTCGATCAGCGGATCGCCTGAGCTGTACAGACCGCCGCCATCATAGTAGAAGTAGCCGTTGTTGAGGTAAGCGAATGGATTGTCTACCCGGAACTGCTCGTAGGATGCGCCGAATTTAAGAGAGTGCGCCCCAACGATTTTCGTAAAGTTGTCCCCGTAGGAGAGGTTCGTATCAAGCCGGGGCTGAGGCCCCTCATAGCTGTTCCCGAGACTGAAATACGAGCCAACCGAGAGGAAGGGAACTCCAGGTGCCGAAGTATCCTGCGGGCTGATACCAGTAAAGCCGATCGAACTGGGCAGAACCGGATTCTCTGGTTCTACTGCGGCAAAGTTGAAGCGATAATAGCCGAGGCGCAATTCATTGAGCATTGTGGAGCTGAAGGTGTGCGTATAGGCCGCGCTGAAAATCTTAAAGTGCTGGGCCTGCACTGAACCAAAGCCAGGGAAGCTGCCGCCACCGAAAGAGAGCGCCGCCGTGGAGGGACTGGACTGAAATACTGACGAAGCCCAGATCGTATCCCTCGAAGTGGGTGTGAAATCCACTCGAATTACCCCCTGGTCCGCCGCGTTCGTGTCATTGGCGTTGAACGTGTAGAGGCTCGTCCCCACATTTGCCGGCTGCACGTATTTCGCAGTCAGTGCAGCTGCGACCGGGTTCCAGCCGCCCGGGGCCACGTTGACCGTTGCGCCTCCCGAACCGCCGTTATCAAAGCACGCCGCCCAGGTCTCGCCCGCGGGGCAGTTGCCGATGGCAAACGGCAGCGGGTTCTCCGTCAGCCCATCGCTATAACAATTCCCTGTATTCGCAGAGCAGTATGGAGTATTGTTGCTGCCCCCGATCGCATAATTCGAGTCGTCTGAGAATTGACCCGCAAATTGAGACGAATCTAAGGTCTGCGTGGTTGAAGTTCCGGCTACAACGTTGCGATACCCCTGATAGGCAGTGAAGAAGAAAAGCTTGTCATGTATGACGGGGCCGCCCAGTGTACCGCCGTAAAGGTTCTGGTGGAATTCGGGCTTGGACAAAGAGAAGTACGGCGTTGCGTTTAAGAATGTATCGCGATAAAACTCGAACACACTGCCGTGAAATTGGTTTGACCCGGATTTGATAATCTCATTAACGGTCGCTCCGGAATTACGAGCAAACTCGGGGTTCAACGTGCTGGCAATGATGTTCTCTTCCTGAAGCGCGTCAGGGTTAACTGCAATTCCCTCTTGCTGGAGCGGTCCATCATTGATGTCCACACCGTCTAATATGAACGAGTTCTGCGGAGTCTGACTGCCGTCGGTGGAAAAGCTTCCAAAGCGGTCGGAAGACTCGACGACGCCTGCCTGCAGTTTTTGCAGACCGGCAGGATCACGGCCCAGCAACGGAATTTGTTCGAGCTGTTCGGCTGTCACCACCTGCTTTAATTGTGAGTCGGAAGTTTCCACCTGCAGGGCCGTGGCAGACACCTGGACCGTAGTGCTACCGGAGCCTATCTCCAGCTTCGCATCCACGTCACGGTTGTCGTTCACATTCAACGTGAGTCCGCTTTGTGTGAACCTTCGAAAACCGGTGGCCGCGATGGTCACGGAATACGGGCCGCCTACCTGTAATTGTGGAAGTGTGTAATACCCTTGACTGTCGGTAGTCGCCGTTGTCGTGATGTTCGTACTGGTATTGACGACAGCCACTGAGGCATTCGGCACAACAGCGCCGCTGGAATCAGTCACCGTTCCGTGGATGGCTGCATAAACGTTCTGCGCCTGGGCTGCCTGAGAAGGCATGAGGAAGACCGCTGCAAAAACTACTGTCACAAAAAGTACAACCTTGAGCTTCATAGTCCCTCCGTGGGAAGCATTGAACCCCGCTCGTCAAACTAATAATTATTTTGTGGACTGCATTTGCAACTACTCATTGCTCAAATTGGCTCCTGATACGTGACCGGAGCCCGGATGAATCTGCTTTGGATTCATCCCTTAAATGGCATTTCCCGGATTGAAGGATTCCGGGGTATGTATACATCGCTGCAAAATGTGTGAAGATTGAACACTGAATAAAAAGCAATTACATCTCCAAACGTAAGTTTGAAGAAATGAAATCGCCGATTGGGCTATATGCACTTTTGCTTCACGGTAAATGAATGATAAATAATTACTTGCTGTTTGAACAAGCTGCCATTTACCACCTCACGATAGGCTCGCTACGACCCTTGGGAGGTGCGGAATAGCACTTTCTATACAGATTTGTATATCTCCGCCCTGCTGTCCTACATAAACTAAAATGGCTGCGGCAACGGAACGCATTTTGCCCGGGCGTGAAACTCCGTGTGAAGAAGTTTCCGGTAACGCCTAAACTGGACAAAGTGAAGATCACCGTAGCTTCCGTTGCAGTGCGCACACGAAGTGAACGCTTCGACGGCCTGGCGGCAGAATACCTCGACCGATTAAAAGCTTATGCAGAGACGGACGCGCAGGTATTCAAAAGCTGCGAAGCCTTGTTCGAGTGGGCCGGCCGGCTGAAGTCGCGAACTTCCCCGGTCATGGTTCTGCTCGACGAACACGGGAAGCAGCTCTCGTCCGAAGCGCTCGCCGATTGGCTCCGTCGTGTTCGCGATGAAGGGCAACAGCGGATTGTCTTTGCCCTTGGCCCGGCAGACGGATGGTCGCACGCAGAACGGTTGCGCGCCAGCCTGCTCTTGTCGCTCGGTCCCATGACGCTGCCGCATGAGCTGGCCCGGGTGGTCGTGAGCGAACAGATCTATCGGGCATTTACAATCCTTGCTGGGCACCCCTATCACCGGGGGGACTAGCCATCCAGGCAACCGCGCCTTCGGCACGATTCTGGCGCCGGCTTTTGTAGCTCTCCCTTTGGCCGGGGACGATGATTCTGAAGGAGGAGTTCTTTGGTTGAGTCGCGTCAGGGTCTGGTATTGATCAACACCGGGCCAGGCAAGGGTAAAACAACCGCCGCGATGGGCACAGCTCTCCGCGCCGTCGGCAACGGACTTCGCGTTCTGATGCTCCAGTTCCTGAAGGGTTCATGGCACTATGGCGAGCTGGATGCGGTCGAGGCCTTTGGCGGCAACTTCGTGATGAAGCAGATGGGCCGCGGATTCGTGAAGATCGGCGGAGCCGAAACCGACCCGGAAGACATCAAGCTGGTCGAGGCTGCATGGGACGAGGCGCGTACGGCGATTCTCTCCGGCGAATGGGACATGGTGATTCTGGATGAGATCAACTACGCCATCGGCTATGGAATGCTGGATCCGGCGAAGGTGGTCGAAACGCTGAAGGCCCGTCCGGCCATGGTCCATGTGATCCTTACCGGCAGGAACGCGCATCCTTCGCTGGTAGAAATTGCGGATACGGTGACCGAGATGCGCGAGGTGAAGCACGCTTATCAGAAGGGAATTTTGGCACAGCGCGGCATTGAGTATTAAGAAAATAAGCAGAAAATAGTTTTATTAAGAAGACAAGCAGAACAATAGTTTTTATCGAAAAGACAAGCAGAAGAATGGTTTTGCAATAGAAAGGATCGAGCATGTCCTGGTTTCGGCGAGATGACAGCAATATCGAAGGCGGAGGGGCCAAGACGGTTCGCACCGAAGGGCTTTGGATCAAGTGCGAATCCTGCGGTCAGGTCATCTGGCGCGCCGATCTTGAAGCAAACCTGCTGGTGTGTCCCAAGTGCGCCTTTCACTTCAAGATGGACGCGCTCACTCGCGTGGCAATGTTGTTGGAGCCGGACTTCGAATTGGTCGACATGGATCTGAAGTCCACCGATCCGTTGGAGTTCACCGACCTGAAGTCCTACAAGGGCCGTCTGAAGAAGGCGCAGAAGGACACGGGACTCAACGATGCGATCGTGAATGCCCTTGGTCTGATGGGGAATCATCGCGTGGTATTGAGCGTGATGGAATTCAGTTTTATCGGCGGCAGCATGGGCGCTGTTGTGGGCGAAACCATTGCCCGCGCCGTCGATCGCGCGCATGACTCCCGCCAGCCGCTGATTATCGTCGCCGCTTCCGGCGGAGCGCGCATGATGGAAGGCATCGTGAGCCTGATGCAGCTGGCCAAAATCTCCACGGCGCTCGCTCGCCTGGATGAGGCTCGGGTCCCCTTCGTCTCCGTGCTCACCGATCCTACAACCGGCGGCGTCACCGCCAGCTTTGCCATGCTCGGCGACCTCAACATTGGCGAGCCCGGGGCGCTGATCGGCTTCGCCGGGCAGCGCGTCATTGAGCAGACCATCCGGCAAAAGCTTCCCGATGGCTTCCAGCGATCAGAGTTTCTTCTGCAGCACGGCTTCCTGGACGCAATCGTGGGACGCAAGGACCTGAAAAACTACCTTTCGCGTTCACTCGATTTCATGCAGGTCGCATAGCGTAGTCCTCCACCCCACCCTGAGGAATTGGCCGCTTGCGCGACCAGCTCTTTGCGCACCAGACGCAACAAATCATCCCCACCACCGGGCGGGCCGGAACAGCCAGCACAGGAATGGCGCCGAAGGCACGAAAAATATGCCTGGGCAGCCTGCCCTGAGCGAAGTCGAAGGGGCCAGTCCCGCTTAGAATCTCTATATGTCTTACTCTGCCGCGGTTGACGGACTATTTTCGCTTGCCGGAGAGTTGCATTCCGCTCCTGGACAGCCGCGCCGCAAATTTGAGCTGAGCGAGATGCGAATTCTGATGGACGCGCTGGGCTCTCCGCAGCTTCGCTTTCCCTCCGTATTGGTCGCTGGAACGAACGGCAAAGGCTCAACCTCGGCCACCTTGGCCTCGATTCTTCGCGCGGGAGGATATCGCACCGGCCTCTAC
>JBARHV010000394.1:0-3675 GCA_049799415.1 Silvibacterium sp. | reverse complement strand
AAATAAAAATACGCTGATCAAGCGCATTGCCGAGCTGGTGAACGGCAAGACGATCGATGAGATCAGCGATGTGCGGGATGAGAGCGACCGCGACGGCATGCGGATTGTGATTGAGCTGAAGCGCGGGGCCGAGGCGCAGATTGTGCTGAACCAGCTGTACAAGCACACGCAGATGCAGGAGAGCTTCTCGATGATCTTTCTGGCTGTGGTGAATGGCCAGCCGAAGGAGCTTCCGCTGCCGGTTGCGATTCGGCACTTTATTGATCATCGCGTGGACGTGGTGCGGCGGAGGACGGCGTTCCTGCTGCGCAAGGCGCAGGAGCGGGAGCATATCCTGCTCGGCTACCAGATTGCGCTGGACCACCTGGACAATGCGATCAAGATTATTCGCGGGTCTTCTTCGCGCGCGGATGCAAAGGAGAACCTGTTCCAGTTCTTCTCCGGGCACACGATTACGGTGCGTGGGGCGGCGCTGAAGGGAGTGACGCTCGATCCGGCGAAGTATGCCGTTGATCTGGCGACGCTGCAGACAGCGACGCTGATTCTGAGCTATCGGCAGATTGACGCCATCCTTGAGTTGCAACTGTATCGCCTGACGCAGCTTTCGATCGATGAATTGCTGAAGGAACTGGCGGAGGTGCGCGACCGGATTGCCGAGTATGAGTCGATTCTGGCCTCGGAGAAGAAGCTGCGCGCGGTGATCGTGAAGGAGCTGGAGGCGGTTCGCAAGGATTATGGCGACGCGCGGCGCACTGAGATTCTGGACGAAACGGCTGAGTTGCAGCTAGAAGACCTGATTGCCGATGAGCAGGTTGCGGTTACGGTTTCGCACTCGGGGTATTTGAAGCGGACTCCGATTTCGACGTATCGCCAGCAGCGGCGCGGCGGTACGGGACGGCTGGGGATGAAGACGCGCGAGGAGGACTTTGTCTCGCAGCTGATTATCGACTCGACCCATGCGTACCTGCTGTGCTTTACGAACACGGGCCGGGTGTACTGGCTGAAGGTGTATGAGGTTCCCGATGTGGGCGCAGCGGGCAAGGGCAAGTCTATGGCCAGCCTGCTGAATCTGCAGCCGGGCGAGACGGTTCGCAACATTCTCCCGCTCCGCAATCTTGAGGAGGAGGGCAAGTTTGTCTTCTTTGCGACGCGCAAGGGGACGGTGAAGAAGACTCCGTTGAAAGATTTCTCCAATGTGATGTCGCGAGGCATTATCGCGATCGGTATCGACGAAGACGATGAGCTGATTGGAGTGCGGCTTACCGACGGCAGCCAGGTGGTGTTTCTTGCGACGCATGAGGGCATGGCGATTCGCTTCGCTGAGAATGACGTGCGCTCGATGGGGCGTCCGGCGTACGGAGTGCGGGGCATTGATCTGGGCAAGAACGATTATGTCGTGGGAATTGCGGCGACTCCGAAGGAACGACGCAAGGACGATGAAGGCGCGAACTGCGCGTGCCTGATTCTCTCGGTGACGGAGCATGGCTTTGGCAAGCGCACGGATGTGGACGAGTATCGCCTGCAAACGCGCGGCGGCAAGGGCGTGATCAATGTGAAGACGACGGCGCGCAACGGCAAGGTGTCCTCGATCCAGCTTGTGGATGAGTCTTCGGAGCTTATGGTCATCAGCCAATACGGGAAGATCATCCGCATCGATACGAAGACGGTCCGCGCGGCAGGGCGCTCGACGCAGGGCGTGAAGCTGCTGAATCTTGAGGAAGAGGACAAGGTCGCGGCGGCGGTGGTGATTCCTCCGGAAGAGGCAAAGATTGAGCCGGAGAATGGGACACTGTTGCAGTAAAACAGGATTCAGGGCACAGGGCACAGGGCACAGGGCACAGGGCACAGAAAAAGGCGACATTCATTGTCGCCTTTTTCTTTTTTGCGAACCTCTTAGAGTTCGGCGATGGCTATGCAGACTCTTCCTACAATGCAGGCGGAGGGAGACTCATCCGCGCCCAGCCTGAGCAGTTCGACGGGAGAGTCGAGCGCGTGGGGGCGGAGGATGAGGCGGTTGGCCTCGTAGCTTACGTAGCGGAAGACCAAGGTGTTGGCAACATTGACTGCGTAAATATTGGGACGCGACGGCTGATTGGGCGCCAGAGAGTTGTAGTGCCGGTCAAGGACGACGACCGAGCCTGCGTAGAGGACGGGGTCCATGGGCCGAGACTGCGCGGCACTGAGACGTACGGCGAGAAAGCGCTGCCAGTCGCGCCGGGCAAGCGTGCGACGAGGGCGCAGTTGATCGAGGCTTCCAGCGGGCAGATGGATGAGCTGAAGTATGGATCGTTGATTGACGATGGGGGAATGGAGGGCGGTTGCTTGCGAAACGAGGGGTACCATCAATGTGTCTTCTGTGGCAGGCTCCACAACCGTGCGATGGACCTCAGGTAGAAGGTCTTCAACACCGAGCTGCTGTGCGGCCAAAACCCGGTCAAGCGCTGCAAGGCTTAGCTTGCGCTTGCGGTGAATGAAGTTGGAAAGATGCGAGGCGCGCAGACCTGTTTGTCTGGCGAGGAGTGTGCCGGTGAGCTGGCCCCGGTCGATACGGCGGGCTATTTCGGTGCGGAGCCGCTCGTGGAGTTGAGAAAAATTCATCTGTGGAATTTTGTCTTTGAGCTATACACCCCTATCAAGCAGTTTGCTGATTGCAAAGCAGCTTGACGGCGTTTACCAAATCCCGGGGTGTGACTAAAGAGTAGACGCGAAACGAGGTATGGCACGGCCCTTGAGAAGAATTGACGGCCACGGATTGCGGCTATAGAGTCGGTAACACTTTCGCCAACGAGCTGAATCGTATTATGCCCGCGCAGAATCGCAGGAAAGGAATTTCTTTGCGCATCTGCGCAGGGCGCACCGGAACTGCGCTCTTAGGAGACGCAGCTTAAACCGGGACTGCGATCTGCCGGAGGCGACGAAAGGAAATGACTCCCCCATGATTTGCGCGCCTTATGTAATCAACGCCAATGCGAGAAGGAGCGCTGCCGGAATGCTTTTTGCGAGCTGCGTGCAGCGCATTTCTCAATTTCCCGCGGAGACAAATTCAAAAGAAGCCGCGGGCTGTTTTGTCTGCCTGGAGATTTATGGTTTATTCGCGCGTTTATCTAAAAATTTGTGAGGGGTGCGGCGGATTGTGGTTCCGCACTCAGGATGGAAGAACGGTTTACTGCGCTGCCTGTGAAAGCAGGCTGAGAGGTTTTTCGAGAAATACGCGGCGCAGATCGGGCAGGCCGCGCAAACATGCTCTGCATACGGCAGCCGTGAAGGGAGGCGCACAATGAGCGCAGCCTTGACACTGCCTTATGTGTGGGCGACGGCCGTCGAGATCCCGGAGCCACGCGAAAATGCCGAAGGTCCGGCAAGAGAGCTGGCCTTCTACCGCAAGCGCACGGAAGCGCTGCTAAGACGCTATCTGCGCGCTTCGCTTTCGGTGGGGCGCATACCATCGGTGGCTAACGACATGACGCTTCGAGGACGTGTGTCGAGCTACCGCATGAAAAACTTTGAGGATGTGGTGATCTTTGACCTTTCGGTCCTGAAAAACCAGATGACTACGCTGCTTGGCGATGGCAACTCGGGACGCATTGCTGCGATCGAGGGCCGAGTAGACCAGCATGAACGAAGCTTTCAACGCGCAAAGGGTTTCGCAGTGGCGATGGGCGGGATATTTGCTCT
>JBARHV010000393.1:0-8209 GCA_049799415.1 Silvibacterium sp. | reverse complement strand
CTCCTACCCGCACTGCTGGCGCTGCCACAACCCCGTCATCTTCCGCGCGACAGAACAGTGGTTCATCAACATCGACACCCCGCTCAAAAACGCCGACGGCAGCGGCACTACCTTCCGTCAGCGCGCCCTCGATGAAATCAACAGCGTCAATTGGGATCCAGCATGGGGAAAAGAGCGCATCTCCAACATGATCGCTACGCGCCCCGACTGGTGTATTTCACGCCAGCGCATCTGGGGAGTGCCCATCGCCGTCTTCCTCTGCAACCAGTGCCACACCCCGCTCAACGACGCGGCGCTGAACAAGCACATCGTCTCCCTCTTCCATCAGGAAGGAGCCGAAGCCTGGCACAAGCACAGTGTCGAAGAGCTTCTGCCCAACGGAACCGCCTGCAAACACTGCGGCAACAAGCAGGGCGACGCCGCACTACTCGCCTTCCGTAAGGAAATGGACATCCTCGACGTCTGGTTCGACTCCGGCATAAGCTGGCATGCCGTTCTCGAAACCGATCCCGAGCTGCGCTGGCCCGCCGACCTCTACATCGAAGGAGCCGACCAGCACCGCGGCTGGTTCCACTCCTCGCTGCTCTGCTCCGTTGCCATCAAAAACGCCGCGCCGTACAAAAGCGTGACCACCGTCGGCTGGACCCTCGATGAGCAGGGCCGCGCCTTCTCCAAATCCCTCGGTAACGGAGTCGATCCCGTAAGCATCGCCGATAAGCTCGGCGCGGAAATTGTCCGCCTCTGGGCCGCCAGCGTAGACTTCCGCGAGGATGTCGCCGCCAGCGACAACCTGATGCAACGTGCCGCCGAAAACTACCGCAAGCTGCGCAACACCTTCAAATTCCTGCTCGGGAACCTCCACAACTTCGATCCCACGCAGCACGCCGTCGCCGACGACCAGCTCCTGCCGCTCGACCGTTACATGCTCGCCCGCACCCGCGAGTTGACGGAGAAAGTCCTCGCCTGGTACCAGCAGTTCGAGTTCCACCGCGTTTATCACGCCGTCAACGAGTTCACAATCGTCGATCTGAGCGCGCTCTACCTCGACGTCCTCAAAGACCGCATGTACACCTTCGCGCCGACGAGCCTCCAACGCCGCTCCGCACAAACCGTCATCTGGAAGATCACCGAAACATTAGTTCGACTTGTAGCCCCCATCCTCACCTTCACCGCAGAGGAGGTCTGGAGCTACCTGCCACAAAGTGAAGGCCGCGAATTAAGCGTGCATCTCGCTCTGTTCCCGAAGCTGGAAGAATTGGGAAGCAAGGATAAAATGCTCTTGCAAGACTGGCGCAAATTGCTCGACTTCAGAAATTCGGTCTTTGCCAGACTGGAAGAGCGGCGGAGGGAAAAGACGATTGGTAAGTCGCTGGAAGCAAAAGCCAGCGTCTCCATCTCTGCGCAAGGAGGTCTAGGAAAGATTCTGAATACATACGAATCAGAACTGATGGAGCTTCTCAACGTTTCGCAGGTGTCCCTACAAGCGGTGAGCGATCCAGCCCTAAGTAGTGCTGCAACGTTCGGCATCGCTATTGATTTCGCCGACGGCACCAAGTGCGAACGCTGTTGGAGATACTACGCCGACGACGGTCCGCAACACGTCCGCCAGTACGGCCCCTGGCCCAACGTCTGCGGTCGCTGCTCCGACGCCCTTGACCAGATGGGCTACAAACACCTGCGCGAATCCGGAGAAGACGAGGCCTGCGCATGAGCCGCCCCCGCGACTGGCGAGGGTGGCTCCTCGCGCTCTCCGCCCTTATCGTCGCTCTCGACCGTGTCACCAAGCATTGGGTCAGCGGTCACGTCGAAATTGGCAACGTCATCGTGGTCATCCCGCACTACTTCGCCATCAGCCACGTTATGAACCCCGGCGCGGCCTTCAGCATGTTCACCAACTCGTCGCACCCTGACCGCACCCGCTGGCTGCTGACCGGCTTTTCGCTGCTCGCCGCGGCCATCGTGCTCATCATCCTCATCCGCATCGGCCGCCGCCTCTCGCTCACCGCCGTCTCCATGGCCCTCGTGCTAGGCGGAGCCATCGGCAACGTCTGGGACCGCATCGCCTACGGCACCGTTGTCGATTTCCTCGAAGTCCACATCGTCCATTACCACTGGCCCGACTTCAACCTCGCCGACTCGGCCATCGTCATAGGAGGCATCCTCCTCCTTATCGATTCCCTCCGTACCAGAAAGGAACCAGAGTCCGATCCTGGGCCTTTGAGCCCTGTGCCATGAGCCCTGTCATCTGGTAAAGTGGCTAACGAAAAGTTTTCGCTGAAAAAATATCCGCAAAAAGTCTCTGGGAGGAACACTGGAGTGCAGGCTTTGAAGAAGATTTCAGGATTGGTGCTGGCCGCAGCCGTCATCGCAACCCTCACCACCGGCTGCGAGACCGGACGCGGCAACAAGCGTCACGCCGCCATCGATCACATATCGGACAGCACCACCACCGGTAAAACCCAGCCAACCCTCGCGTCCAACGGAAATGGCCTGCCGCCCGTCCCCGGCTCTCCAACCGCCGCCGGAGCTGACGGTAAGCAGCCCTACAACGATGCTGAGGCACGTCCCAGCCCTGGCGAAGAAGGTGGCCATGCCGCCGCCCCCAACCAAAACCACAAAGAAGCTTTCGAGCGCCAGTAAAAATCCTATGCCGAAAACGCGGTCGAGACAGAACCTCGACCGCGTTTTTTAATCCTGGAACATCTCACCAGTAAAGTGAAGGGCCAGTGCCTGGACAGCCTGTTTCTCTATACCCTGTCCTTCACATTCTCCCGGATAAACTTGACCGTTGTTTCCAGTGGGGTTCCCGGCCCAAAGATCGCCGCCACCCCCTGCGCCTTCAGACCCTCCGCGTCTTGCTCCGGAATCGTCCCGCCCAGCACCACCAGGATGTCGTCCGCGCCGCGTTCCTTCAGCAGAGCGGTAATTCGTGGAACAATCGCATTGTGCGCGCCGGAAAGAATGCTCAGCCCTACACAGTCCACATCCTCCTGCACCGCGGCATTCACAATCATCTCCGGAGTCTGCCTTAACCCCGTATAAATCACTTCCATGCCCGCATCCCTCAGTGCGCGCGCAATTACTTTGGCGCCGCGGTCATGGCCATCCAGCCCTGGCTTCGCCACCAAAACCCGTATCGGAGTTGTTCGTTCGCTCATAAACTGCTGAGAATACCATGCCACATGCGGCTCATGTCTGTTGAGACACTTGTCGCTCATTTTCGATACGATGGTCTGACCATGACCATCCATCGCCGCGATCTCCTCAAGTTAGCTGGAAGCAGCATGGCCATCGGAGCCATCCCCCTCACCGCCGCCGCAAGCAGCAGCGGCCACGCGCTCAATCAGCAGTGGCTCAGCAGCTTCCTCAATGTCCGCAACTTCGGAGCCACCGGCGACGGTAAGACCATCGACACTCCGGCCATCAATCGTGCCATTGCCACGGCAGCATCCTCAGGCGGAGGCACCGTCGTCATCCCTGCCGGCGTCTACGCCTGCTACTCCATCCGTCTCAAAAGCAACGTAAGCCTCTACCTCGATCAGGGAGCCACCATCCTCGCCGCGTCTACGCCGATCGAAGGCACGACCTCAGGCTACGACGCCGCCGAGCCGCAAGGCGCGTGGGAGCGATACCAGGACTACGGCCACAACCACTGGCACAACAGCCTCATCTGGGGCGAAGACCTCACCAATATCTCCATCTTCGGGCCCGGACTCATCTGGGGCAAAGGCCTAAGCCGCGGCCACGGCGAAGACAAAGACCTGCCCGACACCAAAGCGCCAGGAGTAGGCAATAAATCCATCGCACTCAAACACTGTACCAACATCATCCTTCGCGACTTCTCCATCCTCCAGGGCGGCTGGTTTGGAATCCTCGCCACCGGCGTCGACAACCTGACCATCGACAACCTCAAAATTGACACCAACCGCGACGGCATGGACATCGATTGTTGCCGCAACGTTCGCGTCTCCAACTGTACCGTCAACTCCCCGTGGGACGACGGCATCTGCCCCAAAAGCTCCTATGCGCTCGGCTACGCGCGCCCGACGGAAAACCTCACCATCTCCAATTGCTTTGTCACCGGAGCCTACGACCTCGGATCCGTACTCGATGGAACATGGAAGCAGACCAGCTCCGGCCCGAAAAAATACTTCACCGGACGCATTAAGTGCGGCACCGAATCTAACGGCGGCTTCAAGGGCATCACCATCACCAACTGCGTCTTCGAGCGCTGCATGGGCTTTGCGCTTGAAACTGAAGACGGGGCCATCTGCGAAGACATCACCTTCTCCAACATTGCCATGCGCGAGCTTCGCGGAGCGCCATTCTTCCTGCGCCTCGGCGCACGTCTACGCGGTCCAGCCGGCACACGACCCGGCACACTCCGCCGCATCATGCTCACTAACATCACCAGCTCGGGCGCAGGCCAACTTCCCTCCATCCTCGCCGGAATCCCTAACCACCCCGTCGAAGACATCAAGATCAACAACCTGTATTTAGAACAAACAGGCGGAGCTGTGGCTGCCATGGCCGCTCTCAACCCGCCTGAGAAGGCCGACGGTTACCCCGAGCCCACCATGTTCGGAGACCTGCCTGCCACCGGGGTCTTCCTCCGCCATGCGCGCAACGTAGAGATGAGCAATGTGGAGATCGTCACGCAATCCCTCGACGCCCGTCCTGCCTTCTGGCTCGAAGATGTCGACGGAGCCGATTTCTTCCACCTCCGCGTCCCCAAAAACGCGCCCGCCTTCGACCTGCGCAGCGTAAAAAACTTCCGCAGCTTCGGCAGCCAGGCACTTAAAGATATTTCGTTTGAAGAAGAGCAGAGCCGCAAGATTTAGGAAAAAGTGCAAAGGGGAAAGCGTAACATTCATACCAAGGGAAGGTTCTCTTTCCCCTTCACCCTTATTTCTCTCTTGCCACCACAAAATCCGGGACCCATAGGAGGGCCCGCTTGAACTCCGAATCTGCCAGCCCATTCAGTGCCGTCCGCGCCGACTCCGCATACTGGAAGGCCGCATTCATTGCATAATCCACGGACCCGTGCCGCTGCAGAATATCCAGAATCTCAGCATGTGTCACGCGCTCAAAGCTCTGGTCGGTCAAAACCGTCTGGATCGCGTCCCGCTCCACCGCTGTACCAGTGTCCAGCGCATGAATCACTGCCAAGGTCGCCTTGCCTTCTCGCAGATCGCTCGCCACCGGCTTTCCCAGAACCTCTTCCGTAGCCGTCAGGTCCAGCACATCGTCCACAATCTGGAACGCCATGCCCAGGGTGCGCCCATACTCGCCCATCTGATGCTCCATCGCACCATCCGCGCCCGCCAGCACTGAACCCAGCCGCATCGAAACCTCGAACAAACATGCCGTCTTGCGATAGATCAGCGAGCTGTAATCTCCTTCTCCAATCGCCAGCCCCAGCTTCTCCATCTGCAGCAGTTCACCCTCAACCATTTGCTGCGTCAACCCGATCAGCAGGTCAAGGATGCGGAAGTTCCGCTCTTCCAGAGCCGTCCGGAAAGCCTGCATGTATAGCCAATCGCCCGCCAAGACGCACTTGGCGTTACCCCAGGTCGTATTCGCAGAAGGCCGCCCGCGCCGCATGTCTGCCGCGTCAATGATGTCGTCATGTACCAGCGTCGCAGTGTGCACCATCTCCACCACCGCACCCAGTCGGATCATCCCTTCGCCCGCATATCCCTGCGATTTGGCCGAAAGCAGCAACAACGAAGGCCGAATGCGTTTCCCGCCGCCCTCGCGCAGATAGCCCGATATCTCCGTTATCGCCGCTACCGACGAAACAGATCCCGACCCGAACTCGCGCTCAATCGCGCGCAGATCGTCATGCAGCAGGTCGAAGACCTCTTTCGCCGTTGCTATGGCCAGTGTGCTCACGCCTTCCTGCAACCTTTCCTAGTTCGAGCGGTAGTTCGTAAATTGAAGCTCCAAGCCAAAGTCATGGCCCTTCAGCAGAGCAATCGCCTCTTGTAGAGTATCGCGATCCTTGCTGCTGATGCGCACCGTATCTCCCTGAATCGATGCCTGCACCTTCTTTTTCGAGTCTTTCATCAGGCGAACAATCTCCTTGGCCTTCTCACTCGGAATGCCTTGCTGCAGAGTAATTTTCTGCCGTACGCTCGACCCCGCCGCCTGTTCCACCGTGCCGTACGTCAGGTTTTTGAGCGATACGCCACGCTTCACCAGCTTCTGCTGCAGAATCTCCGTTACCGCCTTCAGCTTGTACTCGTCGGCGGACGCCAGCTGCAGCGCATCTTCGCCCTCCAGCTTGATCTCTGAATGCGAATTCTTTAGGTCAAACCGGGCATGGACCTCCTTCGACGCCTGGTCCACCGCATTCCGAACTTCCTGCAAGTCAACTTTCGACACCACATCGAACGAATTATCTGCCGCCATACCTTACTCCTGCTCTCTTAGAGTATCCGCTTTCACCCGCGTTGCAGCATCTCCCGCATAATTTCGAGCGATCACGTCAGCCCAAAGAATCCCTTGAAATTTTCCGCCGTACGCAAAGCCGCTTCCTCTGCCTGGATGTTTTTCAGCTCGCCCATCAATGCAGCAACCTGCGCCACCCATGCCGGTTCATTCCGCTTTCCCCTGTTCGGCACCGGAGCTAGAAACGGAGCATCCGTCTCAATCAGTATCCGCTCCAGCGGAACCTGCGTCATCACATCCCGAATCCCTTGCGCCTTAGGAAACGTCGCATTGCCTGCAAATGAAATCAAAAATCCCATGTCCATTGCCCGTCGCGCATGGCCCCATTCGCCCGTAAAGCAATGCAGAATCCCCCCCAGTCCCGTCCCTTTCCAGTTCCGGTCCAGCATTCCGAGCGTGTCGTCCCACGCGTCAGTCGAGCCATCGGAAGGGCGGCAATGAATCACAATCGGCTTTCTCCGCCCAGCCGCAATCTCCATCTGCCGTCCAAATGCTGCCCGCTGCACATCGCGCGCCGAGTATTCATAAAAATAGTCCAGCCCAATCTCGCCGCATGCCAGCACACCATCTTCCGCCAGCAGCCCGTCTAATTTAAGCAGCGCCGCCTCATCTGCAAACTGTGCCTCGTGCGGATGCACTCCGGCCGTCGCATAAATCACCGGAACGCCCTCGCGTCCCGCATACGCCCGAGCCAGATCGAGCGCGCCGTGCATTGTCGCCGGCCCATCCCCGATTCCGATCGAAAGAATCGCCCGCACCCCAGCCGCGTATGCTCGCTCCAGCATTGCATCGCGATCCTCGTCATATCGGGAGCTATCGAGATGTGCGTGCGAGTCGATCATTTACTTGAGCCGCGCTCCGATCTCCACGTCTTCCAGAAACCCAGCGAGAACCGCCTTCCCACCTTCCACAGAAGCCGCCACAATCATGCCGTTCGACTCCAGACCCCGCAGTTTGCGCGGCGCAAGATTCGCCACAATTACCACCTTACGTCCCACCAGAGACTCCGGCTCATAGGCCTCGGCAATTCCAGCCAGAATCTGCCGCTGCTCATAGCCCAGGTCGACTTCCAGCCGCAGCAACTTGTCCGCTTTCGGAACCCGCTCCGCCACCTTGATCTGCGCCACCCGCAGCTCCACCTTCGCAAAATCGTCAATGCTGATCTTGCCCTCAGGAAGTGCAGGCGCAGACTTTGCAGCCGCAGACGTCGATGTCGTTTCAGGCGCGGGTATCGGCGCAGCAGCCGCCGTCAGCGCACCCCTCTGCACTCCCCCGCCGATGTTGTCCTTCACAAAATTCTCAAACGCAACTACCGCCGCGCTTTCGCTGGTTGACTCGGCAATGGCCACGGCCAGCCCATCCAAAGCCGCATGCAGCCGCGACGTATGCGGCCTGTCCGCGACGCGCGCAATGTCTTTCCCACCGGCACTCGCAGCAGGAGCGGCCACCTTCGCCACCGGCCTCTCAGCCGCCGCCTTCGCATTCTCTGCCTTTACATCCACCGTCTTTTCCACCGGAACCGCCTTCTCCTCCGCCGCGACCGCCGGAGCATTCTTCTCTTCGATTTCCTTCATCCTCGCAACCGCATCCTTTTCCGCGCGCGGAAACACCGGGCCAATCTCTCCCAGCTTCGTGCCCGGCTTCAACCCGCCCCATGCAATGTCTTACAAATCCGCCTTATGAATATCCCCCAACCCACGCTGAGCCCAAACCTTCGCCGCCGCCTCCGGAATCACCGGATACACCAGCGTAGTGA
>JBARHV010000392.1:0-16079 GCA_049799415.1 Silvibacterium sp. | reverse complement strand
AGAACCAGCAGAAACCCCAGCAATCCCCGAACACCAACAACGAACCCTGGACGACAAACGGCTAAGGACTGAAGACTGAGGACTGGCAACTGACAACTGAGAACTGTGCCCTGACAACTGAGGACTGGCAACTGAGAACTGTGCCCTGTGCCCTGATCCCTGCGCCCTGGCTTTAGATCGCTAGACTCATCAGGATCGCATTCACGAACCCCAGCATGGGGTCCACAAACATGCCCAGCAGCCGGCCGCCCAGGACCAGGAAGAGCAGCAGGCCGATGATGCCGATTGAGTCATAGATCCGCAGCGCCTTGTAGGGAAGAAAATGCCGCAGAATATGGGAGCCATCCAGCGGCGGCAGCGGAATGAGGTTGAACACCGCCAGGATCAGGTTGAGCCAGATTGACAGGTACAGGAGCAGGGCGATGGGGACGGCTGGACTGGCCCCGCTCAAATCGGGCCGCATGCCCGTGGCCAGATCGCGCACCACCGTTGCCGCCGCCGGGCTGAGCCTTGCGAGCACGATCAGAAGCGCGGTAGCGGCTACGGCGCCCAGTAGGTTGCTGACCGGGCCGGCCAGTGTGGTGAGGATGTCGTCTCGGCGCAGATGTTTGAAATTATTCGGAGTTACGGGTGTGGGCTTGGCCCAGCCAATCAAAAAATCTCCGAAAAAGGGCAGAAAGAGCATGGCCAGCGGAATCAGGATGGTCCCGAACGGGTCAATGTGCTTGAGAGGATTGAGCGTAAGCCGGCCCAGCATGCGCGCCGTGGGGTCGCCCAGCTTCGACGCCATCCATGGATGCGCAGCCTCGTGCAGACTAAGGGCAAAAACCAGAATGGCAAATTCAAAGAGCTTAATAACAACTTGCTGTTGACTCATGACCTATAGACAATGCTAACAGTCTATTCGCACTCCGGTTTCGTCTCGCGCGGCGGAGCCTTGACCACGCTCCGGTCCTCAAACTGCCTCGCCTCGTGCTTTGTCTTCAATCGTTTCGCGGGAACCCCTCCGAAGATTCCGTGGTCGGCAACTTCCTTCGTCGCCAGCCCCATCGCGCCCAGCATGGAGTTTTCGCCGATCTTCACCCCGGCCATTACCGTCGAGTGGTAGGTGAGCCGCGCTGCGGGCCCGATCTCTGTCCTGCGGTTCTCGACTACACCGGAGTCCACCGGATCATGCGCGTGCGAGTACACCGCTGCATAGTCGGAGATGGAGGTGCCTTTTTTGAGAATGATTTCGCCCCGGTCGTCGAGCATCACGTACTTGTGGATGACGCAGTCGTCCTCGATGGTGAGGTTGTAGCCGTAGCTGAACTCGACGCCGTGGAAGATCTTCACGTTCTTCCCTATGCTCTTGAAGATGTGCTTGCCCAGCATGGCCCGGAAGCGGAACCCCAGCCAGTGGTTCAGCCCCACGGGCGAGCGGTCGAACATCTGCCAGAACCAGATCAGCGGCTTGATGCAGGCATACTTCCGGGCGTCGATGTCGCCGTAGTACTCCGGCTCCAGCGTAACGTTGGCCGGATCGAGCGAGAGCTGCAGCACGTTGTGGGGCAGCTCGGTGTTCAGCGTGAAGTTGAGCTTGCCACCGTGCGGACGCCCCAGCATCAACTGATGCAGGTTGTCGCGCACCAGCTCGCCGCGCAGGGCCGGCTTCTTATGCTTGGTGAACTCTTCGTCGAGATAGTCGATCCAGCGCGTGAAGACCTCTTTGGCTTCGCGCGAGGGTTCGAGTTCGCGGTATTCGTAACGAGGCATCCGTGTCCTTTGTGAAGGATTGGAGAAAGATTGCGAAGGAAAAAGCGGCCTGGGCTGTACCCCTTCAAGACGTGCAGAGACCCTGCAAAGACTCAATCTTATTGGATGGCAAACACCGCGTACACCGTGGCATTTTCCTCGATTCGCTGCGGGCGAATGGCTAGTGGAATCACCTTCATCATTGCGCTGCGTATCATGCCGCCGCCATAGCCTCCGCCCATCCCCGTCCCCGAAGGCGCCTGGTTGCTCGCATACAGCAGCGGCCCAAGATGCGTGTTCAGGCCCTTGGCCATCTGATCCGCGATAGCCTGCGCGTGCTGCAACGCTTTGGCCGCGGCCTGGGCCTGCAAAGCTGCGCGATCTTTCAGGTCCCAGTCGATCTGGCCGCTGTTGTTCGCGCCCGCTTCGACGGCAATATGCAACACCTTCGCCGCATCGGTGGCGGAGGTCTTCACCGTCCACGACTGGGTGAGAACGAACCGCTTCTTGGCGCGCTCGATTTCGGACTCTTTGTCGTCGAACTGGAAGTTCTGCCGCACGCCCTGCCCTTCACTCTGGATGGCCTTGTCCTCGACGCCCGCCTTGTGCAGCGCATCGATCACGGCATTGGAAACCTGCGACCCGGCGGCATAGGCGCTGTCCGCGTCGGCGGCATAGGCCTCAAAGCCGATATGGACGGTTGCGGTGTCTGCCTCTGCCGTCGCCTTGTCGCTCACGGTAACCGCAATGGTGCGATTGTTCTGGTTCACATCGATCTTCTGCGCGAAACCCGCCGCAGCAAACGTGGCGAAGGCCACAGGGAGGCAAAGATTGCGAAGCATGCTCTTCATCATCATCCACTCCTTACGATTTTCCGAACGCGCGCAACTGCGTCAGCTTCTCGCGCACCGCGCCGGAATCGATGGCATCCACCGCAAGCCGAACGCCCTCTTCGAGCGACGCAGCCACGCGGCCAACAAACAACGCGGCGGCAGCATTCACGACCACGATATTACGCTTCGGCCCTTGCTCGCCCGCAAAAATCCGCTCCAGAATCGCGGCGTTCTCCGCCGCTGTCGCACCGCCGATGAGTTCGCGCACGGCCGCGCGCTTCATCCCGAACATCTCGGGGCCGTACTTCACCCGCGCCACAGATGGATGCCCGTCGCCGCCGCGCACCAGCACCGCATCGGTCACCGAAAGCGCGATCTCGTCCATGCCGTTGCGTCCATGCGCGACGAGACCAAAGTCGATGCCCAGCCGGGCCATGGCCTCCGCCGCCAGCATCAGCTTGGTTTCGGAATACACGCCCATTACCTGCGCGGGAGCGCCAGCCGGATTGGTCAGCGGCCCGGCCAAATTGAAGATGGTGCGAAAGCCGAGCGCGCGGCGTACCGGCTGCACGCGCTTCAACGCCGGATGCAGCGCCGGGGCATAAAGAAACATGAATCCCGTAGCGCGCAGGCAGGCGACTGCCGCGTCCGGTGCGAGTGTTACCGGAACGCCGAGCGCCTCCAGCACATCCGCCGAGCCGCACTGCGAAGTCACCGCGCGATTGCCGTGCTTGGCGATGTGCGCCCCAGCCGCAACAGCTACCAGCGCCGCTCCGGTGGAGATGTTGAACGTGCCCAGGCCGTCGCCGCCGGTGCCGCAGGTGTCTACCAGCCGGGCGCGCTCCTCACCGGTCAGCGGAATTGGAATAGCCAGCGCACGCATGGCTTCGGCCACGCCCGTCAACTCGTCCACGGTCTCGCCGCGCATCGCCATGGCCGTCAGCAGAGCGGCGATTTCGAGATCGGACGGCGACGCTTCATTTTCCGCAGGCGCAAGAATCTGCGTGATCAGATTGCGAGCCTCGTCGCGACTGAGAGTCGCACCCTGCTCCACCACCACCTTCAACGTCTGCCTGAAACCTGCCATAAGGTTTAAGTCTATCCTCCCAATCCTCAGCCCCGACCAGCGGGATGACCACAGCAGATGGCGCAACGATGGCGCCGAAGGCGCGTGTGCCCGTGCGGCTAGCACCCTGTTAAACTAAAGAGTCTGCTGCAATGCAACATTCAAGCGCGCTTGCCGTGCATGAGCTGGGCCTGCGGTTAGTCAATTTTTCTGCTGAAACCTACCTATGAAAATTCACGAATATCAGGCAAAGGACATCCTCGCAAAATACGGCGTCGCCGTACCGCGAGGCGAAGTAGCCAATACGCTCGACGAAGCGTTGGATGTGGCTAAGAAGCTGTTCGCGAACGGCGCGAACGGTGTGGTCGTCAAGGCGCAAATCCATGCCGGAGGCCGCGGCAAGGGCGGCGGGGTAAAGGTCGCTAAAAATATTGAGGAAGCCGAGCAGTATGCCAAGCAGATCCTGGGCATGCAGCTGGTTACGCACCAGACCGGGCCGCTAGGTCAGAAGGTCCAGCGTCTGCTGATTGAAGAGACGGCAGCCATCGACCGCGAACTGTATCTGGGCATTGTGCTCGACCGCGCCGCGGCCAAGCTGGTGTTCATGGCGTCCAAGGCCGGCGGCATGGAGATCGAAGAAGTCGCCGCAAAAGATCCGAAGGCCATTCACAAGGCTTATATCGATCCCGCAGTTGGCTTCCAGCCCTATCAGGCGCGGCAGCTTGCCTTCGCGCTGGGACTGAAGCCGACGCAGATCAATGAAGCCGTGAAGTTCATGCTCGGACTCTACAAGGTGTACATCGACACCGATGCATCGCTGCTGGAGATCAATCCGTTCATCACCACCAAGGACGACAAGCTGTTCGCCCTCGACTGCAAGATCAACTTCGACGACAACGCCATCTTCCGGCACAAGGATTTAAAGGAACTGCGCGACGTCGCCGAAGAAGACCCGCTTGAAGTCGAAGCTTCGAAGTACGCGCTCAACTACATCAAGCTCGACGGCAACATCGCCTGCATGGTCAACGGGGCCGGACTGGCGATGGCCACGATGGACATCATTCAGTACGCCGGCGGCTCGCCTGCGAACTTTCTCGACGTAGGCGGCGGAGCCAATCAGCAGCAGATCGAGCATGCCTTTGAGATTCTTCTCTCCGACAAGAACGTGCAGGCCGTCTTCATCAACATCTTTGGCGGAATCCTGCGCGTCGACACGCTGGCGCAGGGTGTTGTGGGAGCAGCGCATAAAACCAAGGTGAGCGTTCCTGTGGTGCTGCGCCTCGAAGGAACCAATGTCGAAGAGGGTCGCAAGATCCTGAAAGATTCCGGCTTGAATTTCATCATTGGAGACACCATGCAGGATGCGGCTGGCAAGGTTGTTGCAGCGGCCAAGGGAGGCAAGTAGAAATGGCAGTTTTAGTCGACAAAAACACTCGCCTCATCGTGCAGGGCATTACCGGCAAGGAAGGCACCTTTCATGCCAAGGGCTGTGCTGAATACGGCACCAAAGTCGTTGGCGGAGTCACGCCCGGCAAGGGCGGCACTACGCATGAGGGCTGGCCGGTATTCGACACCGTGCAGGAAGCCGTGGAGAAGACCGGAGCCAATGTGACCGTCATCTTCGTTCCGCCGCCGTTTGCAGCCGACGCCATCCTTGAAGCCAACGAGGCCAAGCTGCCGCTCATCATCTGCATCACCGAAGGCATTCCGGTGAACGATATGGTGAAGGTCTGGAGTGTGCTCAAGCATTCCAAGTCCACCCTCGTCGGACCGAACTGCCCCGGCGTTATCTCACCCGGCAAAGCCAAGGTCGGCATTATGCCCGGGCGCATTCACAAGGAAGGCAGCGTAGGCATCGTCTCCCGCTCGGGGACGCTGACCTACGAAGCCGTCTACCAACTCACCCAGCGCGGCATCGGCCAGTCGACAGCCATCGGCATCGGCGGCGATCCTATCATCGGGACGACGCATATCGATGCGCTGAAGTTGCTGAACGAAGACCCGCAAACCGAAGCCATCATTCTCATCGGCGAAATTGGCGGAACGGCAGAAGAAGCCGCAGCCGAGTACGTGAAGCAGCATGTGAAGAAGCCGGTCGTCGGTTTCATCGCTGGACAGACCGCGCCCCCGGGCCGCCGCATGGGCCACGCTGGAGCCATCATCTCCGGAGGCCAGGGTACGGCAGCCGAGAAGATGAAGGCGCTGACGGCAGCAGGGATTCATGTCGTCGAAAGCCCAGCAGCCATCGGAGAAACAGTGGCGAGGGTAATCGGCAAAGCGTAAAAGCAGTTTCCAGTTATCAGTCCCCAGTTACGCGGCTAGTTCCAGGCGCGCTGGGGACTGGAGACTAACAACTAAGGACTTCAGGAGAAACAGTGTCCCAACGCACCTTCAGCATTATCAAGCCAGACGCGGTCCGCAAGGGCCACACTGCCGCCATCCTCGCCGAAATCGAGAAGGCCGGTTTCAGGATCGTCGCCATCAAGAAGCTTTCCATCTCGAAGACGCAGGCCGAGGGCTTCTACTACGTCCACAAAGAGCGCCCGTTCTTCGGCTCGCTCACCGACTTCATGTCCTCGGGGCCGATCTTTCCGCTCGTCCTTGAAAAGGACAACGCCATTGCCGATCTGCGCAAGCTGATGGGCGCGACCAATCCGGCCAATGCCGAGGAGGGCAGCATCCGCAAGAAGTTCGCGGCATCGATCGAGGAGAACGCCATCCACGGTTCTGACGGTGAAGACACGGCCAGTTTTGAGATCGGCTACTTCTTTGCCGGATACGAATTGGCCTGAGTGTTCACGGCCTCCGAATGGGCTTCGGAGGCCGCTTACGCCAGCCTTGTCCCCGTAGTATCCTGAAAGCATGCGCCCGTAGCTCAGCTGGATAGAGCGGCAGCCTCCGAAGCTGTAGGCCAGAAGTTCGAATCTTCTCGGGCGCACCATTTCATATTTTTTCGCTAACAAAGCCTTCCAATTTCAGATAGACAGCCATGTCCGTCTGAGTCCATCTCTTCCTTTGCCTCAGAGCGCAAATACGCCTCCCGACAGTAACCAACAATGCGCGGTTTTCGCTGGACACGTCTTCATGGTGGCCCTATGATGTCGCCATCTGTGTCTGGTATCCCAGACACCAAAACAGCACCGCCATTGGGGTACTCAGGCGCGAAGGGAGACGTTATGTCCACGACCAACGTTCAGCAGAAAATCGGCCTTATTTGGGGTGGCTTTGAGGGATGGTGGGCCAAACAATGCGATTAACGCGATCATTGAGGCGCTGAAGGAGATTGCGATAACGCTGGAAAATCTAGAGAAGTCACCTATACGAAAAGTATGAAGCAAGCGACCCGTGCAGCCATAGTTCCCGGTATCATCATCTTGATTCTCTCTGTCTCTGGGTATCTTGTACAAGCCCAACAACGGCAGAGGCAGACGACCATCAATGCCGATGGTAGCAAGGATACTTATGACGCCACTACAGGGATTACGGAAACAGACAAAAATGGAAAGACTACGAACCTGAGCGCGGCCAGCGTAACGCAGAATTGCAATGCCTTAGAAAGTGACCCTTCAATACTCGACGAAATAGCGAATATCCCCGATGCTGTTCTAACCGAAAAGATCGTGTGCGACAACTGGGCAGTATTGCAGCCACGAACTCAGATAGAGCAACTGTCTTTTGCAAGGCTCATAACCCGTCTCATGGACTTTAGCCCGCCTGTCACCGATTTTGCTAGATATCGCGGGATGGAGTTGAAGTCGGAAGCGCAAGCCACCCTCTATGATGCGACTGTTGTTCCCAATGACTTGGGCAAGGACGTGTCATGCACTATTTTACAAGCACACGATCCTTCGGGAGGGATGTTGTACGTCTATCAGTGTTCGATAAAAACACTTTCATATCCCGCAGCCATTGAATTAGAAAAAGTGCTGGTTCCGCTTTTGAGTGGTCTCCATTTCGAGGAAGATCAAGTTGCGGAACATGGTTTTGCTGTGAGTGACAAAGATAATCACCAGTGCGCTCCGACCGGAGAATGCGCTCATGCGCACATGTATCAGTCAGTCATAAGGGACAATAAATTCTTTTCGATTGAGGCGACCCCAGATTTCACCCGAGACCCAAGAGCCGAGATGTTGGCTCTGCCATATGGGCATGACGCAAGGATAGACGGAATTGCTTCCGACTCAGCCACTGTGTCCTTTGCGGTCATTTCTCATGGACCGGATAGAGCCGGTGCCTCGGGTCAGGGACAGCCTACTGCAACGTCTAATTCGCAGTAGCTTATCTTGCGGTGCGGCATCCGGGTAAGCGTATAAAGTACGTTCATAGGAAGCGTATACGATACGTTTACATAATGCTCTTACGGTCTACTGCTATAGTTCTTATTGCTATAGGTTCTAATATGTTCTGGGGTTTAGAGTCCGCGTCTTTATTGGCCGTAACGTAGTCTGGGCTGCTAGTTGGGTCTTCGATGATTGACCAAACCGCGATTCCGTCCGTACCATCTAAGTAATTGAGAATTGAACGACATTCGCTATAAAGGGGCTGCGCTTGACGCAACACTACGGCCAGCGAGTTCAAACTGGCGATACTCGGGCGCACCAGTTCTCATTTCCCGCTCGCGCACGGATCGTTCATTTCCAGCCATAGATGTTGTTGATTCATTAGCGGGAGTTCCTTTCGTGCTACTATTTTTCTTCCATCATCTAGACGCTGCCCTGGAGGGGGATTGAGGTACAGATCACCGATCAGATTTGCCGAAAGAACCTTTTGGAATATACGCAGCCAGGGGCTGCTTCCGGACCGTTTTTTGAAGGCAGGCCGAGGCGTTATCCATGTTGGCGCGAACACAGGACAAGAGAGATTTGTGTACGCTGGCTATGGCTTGAAAGTAGCCTGGGTTGAACCGATCCCTGATGTCTTCAAAGAACTCCAATCAAATTTGACCGGCCTGCCCGATCAAACTGCCTACAATTGCCTGATCGCCGCGCAGGACGGGACGAAGTACCAATTTCATGTCTCAGACAACGAAGGGTCATCCTCATCAATTCTGGAGCCCAACAAGCAGCTCCCCGGACACTGGGACAGGGTCGGTTTTCCTCGCTCGATCGAGATGGAGGCGCTTTCGCTGTCCACGTTCATCCGCACGAAGGGCATCGATCCGGCTTCCTTTGATATTCTGGTGCTCGACACACAGGGTGCGGAATTGCTTGTGCTGGAAGGCGCGAAAGAGGTTCTGTCGCGTTTTCGATACATCCAATGCGAGGCCGTAAACTTTGAAGTCTACTCCGGCTGCTGCCAGCTGCCGGAATTGGATGCGTTCCTGACAAAGCACGGATTTAAACAAAAGGGCCGATTCGTCTTATCAAGGTCCGAGAACCGCGGACGCCAATGGGATGTACTGTACGAGCGCGTCTAAAGTTCTGAAATCGTCCTCCGGGGCGCATTCTTTCTTTTCTGTATCTCTTCTGCCATACAAATTTTGCAATCACTCACGCGCCGAATGAGAAGAGCGCAGTCGAGCTGAGTTTTCGGCCCAACCTTTCAGTTTGTTTGGCGTTCTTATAAAGCTATGGCGATTCGCAGATCTTTCGGCATGAAGAAAAACGGACGGCCAGGAGCGCGGGCAGGGGTTCGCCTGCTTGTTGTGGCGCTGCTTGTTGCCGGAGTTGCAGCGATGGGGCTGCGATCTGGCGCGCACGGCGTTGTGCAGGCGCAAACGGCGAAGCCTACGCAGCCTGGTTCGCAACCGGCGGTGAATGCTCCGCTGGAGGGCGGCGACAGTGCAGCGCGAAGCAACGCCGTTCTGGCGCACCTCAACGCGGTCCTGCGCTTCTATCGGGATTCGCAAGCGCCGATTCAAAAAACCGGCGAGCCGAGCGATGCGGCGTATCGAGTTCGAGCGGTCACGGAGGCGGCGCAGATTGCCTCGTTTGCCTTCCAATCGGCGAATGCGGAAGCTGCGCTGATCGCACAGACTTCTCCGCAAGGAAACTCGACCGGGAACCAGTCGCAGAGACTGCGGCAAACACTGAATGATGCAGAGCAACGGATTGCCACGCTGAAGACACAGGATACGGCGCTCGCCGAGCAGCTTGCAGCTGCATCCCCAAAGAAGAAGGCTGCGCTCCAGCAGGAACGCGAGCAAGTTGAAGGAGAACTCGAATTACGGACTGCCATGGCCGACGCTCTGGGCAAGATCCTGAGCATGGCGGGCACAACCAATGACACGGGTTTCGCCGCACAGGTCGCGCAGCTTGAGCACTCTGCGCCGGGTATTTCCGCGAACAAGGCGACGGCCGTCGCTCCCACGCTGGAGAGCTTGAGCGCAGCTCAAAGCGCTGGCGTCACCAGCCAGGCCGTGGTTCTGTTCGAGCTATTGCATTCAAGAGAAGCGATCGACAACCTGGCAAAAGAGACAGACCATTTGCACCGGCAGGCTCTTGCGTTGCGGACGCCGCTGATCGGCCTGCTCAAGCAAACGATCGCACAGGGACAGGCACTGTCGCAGAGCTCTCCTGGCCCCGCTGCGCCTTCGGCGAAGGCTCTTCCAAAGGCTGGAAATGCCGAATCGCCGACAGGCCCGTTACCCACCGGAGAAAATTTCAAAGAGTTGACGGCGACCTTTAAGGCGCTTTCGGGTGCGACGGTTCCGCTGAGCCAGGAAATTCTGACGCTGGAGCAGAACCAGGTGACCCTGCAGGCCTGGAGCACCGCGGTAAACGAAGAGTATGCAGCTATCCTGCGGTCCCTGCTGACGCGGGTGATGTTCATCGCAATCGCGCTGCTTGTGATCTTTGGATTGGGCGAGGCATGGCGGCGGGCCACGAAGCGATACGTGCACGATGTACGGCGCAGGCGGCAGCTGCTGGTTGTGCGTCGGCTGGTGATTGGCTTTCTCAGCGGCCTGGTATTGATCTTTGGCCTGGTGACGCAGTTCAGCTCGCTGGCCACCTTCGCGGGCTTCATTACGGCGGGCATTGCAGTGGCGTTGCAGACTGTTCTGCTTTCGGTCGCGGCTTATTTCTTCATCGTTGGCCGATACGGCATCAAAGTCGGGGACAGAGTCACCATTACAGGCGTGACGGGCGATGTTGTGGAAGTCGGGCTACTGAGGTTTTACATGATGGAGCTGGCGGGAAGCGGCATGGACTTGTTTCCGACCGGGCGGGTAGTGGTATTTTCCAACGCTGTTCTGTTTCAGGCTGGAACGCCGCTCTATAAGCAGATGCCGGGAACGGAATATGCCTGGCACGAGCTGATCGTGAGACTATCCTCTGACGCGGATTATCGAACGGCCACGCAGGAAATTCTCAAGTCGCTGCAAAATGTTTATGAAGAGTATCGCGGACAGATCGAACAGCAACACAGACACCTGGAATCGCGGATGGATTCTGCTCTGGATGCGCCCGACATCCAGTCGAACCTGCAACTGGTCGATGGAGGCCTGCAACTGTGGGCGCGGTTCCCGGTGATGCTGCGCCAGGCAGCGGCGATCGACGAAAAAATCTCGGAATCTCTGCTGCAGCTTATATCGACTGACCCGAAGGTAAAAGCGGCGGTCAATACTCCACCCATTATCAAAGCGGCGGTTAAAGGTTGAGTCGCGTCTTTTGACAGCGTGCGCGTTTTCGCGTTCTTATGGAGGCGTGTCTGTAGTTCAAGGAGCCTGACCCATGCCGCGTAAATCTCTACCTTGTAAAACTCTCCTTTTCGCGCTCGCTGCGCTGCTCTTCACCTTCACGCAGGCGTATGCCCAGTGCAAGCCTCCGGCGAACCAGAATCCTCCGCTGAGCCCGGCTGCGCAGGCCAGCGTAACGCTCAACGGCAAAACGCTGACCGTCGATTACTGCGCGCCTTCCCTGCGCGGGCGCACGGTGGGAGATCAGATTGCTCCCTACAGCAAGGTGTGGCGCACCGGAGCCAACACGGCGACGACGCTCCATACGGATTCGAGCCTACGCATCGGCAAGCAGATTATTCCTGCCGGAACCTACACGCTGTACACGCTGCCCTCGGACCACGGATGGAAGCTCATCATCAATAAACAAACCGGCCAATGGGGAACGGTTTACAACCAGTCGCAAGACCTTGCCAGGGTTCCCATGCTTGACGGCGTGGTTCCGTCCGCCCCGGTGCAGGTTTTCAAGATTCACTTTGAACGCACACAGGGCAACAAGACGCAATTGCACCTGACGTGGGGACTGGCCAATGTCTTTGTTCCAATAACGGCGATCGATTAGCGTCGGCCCTTACTTTTTGGCAGAGGTGTTTTCGGCGGCGCGGTTCCGCTCCAGTTCTTCCATCACGGACTGAATGAGCTGCTTCGCGCCGTTGATTTCTCCGAGAACTGTTTCCAGGTCGAGCGCGGGTTTGGATGGATTGCGCTGCGAGGTGCAGTAGACGCCGTGCTGTCCCACGAGGATAAGCGCATCGGTGAGCATGTCGAGCGAGACGGCCAGTTTGCCGCGCGCGGGGCCCATCATGAATTCAAATTTCTCAAGCTCATCGCGGCGATGATGGAGGGACGACACTACCACTCCTTCGCCGCGGTGTCGATTTCGACAGAGTCGCTTGCGGCGGGGCCCTTCCAGCGCAGAATCGGCTTGCGTGCGGCTGTTGTTTCGTCGAGGCGCGAGATGCGGGTGGAATGCGGCGCGCTCGTCACTAACTCAGGATTCTCATCCACTTCGCGGGCGATCTGACGCATGGCGTCGATGAACAGATCCAGCTCCTCGCGGGACTCGCTCTCCGTAGGCTCAATCATCAGCGCGCCGGGAACGATGAGCGGAAACGACGTGGTGTAGGGATGGAAGCCATAGTCGATGAGACGCTTGGCGATGTCTCCGGTCTTCACGCCGTTTTTGGTCTGGCGCTTGTCGCTGAAGACCACCTCATGCATGGAAGAGGTTGGATAGGGAAGCTCGTAGACGTCTTCAAGTTTCTTGCGGATGTAGTTCGCGTTGAGGACTGCGTCGTCCGTGGTCTGGCGCAGGCCGTCGGGGCCGTTGGCGAGGATGTAGGCGAGGGCGCGGACAAACATGCCAAAGTTGCCATAGAACATGCGCACGCGTCCCACAGTCTGAGGGCGGTCCGAGCTCCAATGCAGTAATCCATCGTCGCCCAGCTTCACAAACGGGACCGGCAAAAACGGTTCCAGGAATTGTTTGCACGCAACCGGACCACATCCGGGACCGCCGCCGCCATGGGGCGTCGAAAACGTCTTGTGCAGATTCAGGTGCATGACATCTACGCCGAAATCGCCGGGCCGGGTTTTGCCCACCAGCGCATTCATGTTCGCACCGTCCATATAAAGCAGAGCACCTTTTTCGTGGAGCACGTCGGCGATTTTGCGAATTTCGTTTTCGAAGACGCCGATGGTGGACGGGTTGGTCAGCATCAACGCAGCGGTGTCATCGTTGACCATCTGCGCCAGCGCCGCTACGTCCACGCCGCCCTGCGCGTTGGACTTGAGGTTCACCACCTGGTAGCCACAGCTTGCGGCCGTCGCGGGATTGGTCCCGTGCGCCGAGTCGGGAATGATGATTGTCTTACGGGGATTGCCCTTCGACTGGTGATACGCGCGCGTCATGAGAATGCCGGTGAACTCACCATGCGCCCCCGCCGCCGGGTGCAGCGCGATCGCGTCCATGCCGGTGATCTCAATCAGGCAATCCTTCAGCAGTTTGATAATCAACATCGCACCCCGCGACAGGCGCTCGGGCTGATAGGGATGGGCCTCTGCGATGCCCTCCAGGCGCGAGACAAACTCATTCACCCTTGGGTTGTACTTCATGGTGCAGCTGCCCAATGGATACATGCCCAAGTCGATCGCGTAGTTCCACGTTGAGAGCCGTGTGAAGTGGCGGATGATTTCGATCTCGCTCAGCTCGGGGAGCAGAGGCTCGTCTGCGCGTGCGGCGTTGCCGAGCAGGGTAGCTGCGTCGACTTCCGGGACGTCGAGCGGCGCGAGCTTGTAGCCCTTCTTGCCCGGAGAAGATTTCTCAAAGCTCAACGGTTCGTTCTGTGTGAGGTGCGCGGTGACTTTGCGCGTCGTACCTACAAATCCATTCGTCGTTGCCATTCCCAAAATCCTTTATCGAGCCGCAGAAGCAACTGAAATCTCGGCCACTATCGCGGCTGCCGTATCAATTTGCGCTTTCGTGGTTAGCTCAGTGGCGCACCACAACGTCGCATTTCCCAGCTCCGGATACCACTTCCGCAGATCGAGCCCGCCGATAATCTTCTTTTCCATCAGCCGTGCATTCATTCGGCTCGGGGTTTCCTCCGTCTGCAGCACGAACTCATGAAATCGCGGCGTTTTTGCGAAGAGAAGTTTGCCGTGCATGCCGAGCGTGCCGGCTGCGTATTTTGCCTTGGCAAGATTGTGCATTGCGAGTTCACGTATGCCCTGCTTGCCGTAGACGGTCATGAAAATAGTAGCCATGAGCGCGACCAGCGCCTGGTTGGTGCAGATGTTAGAGGTCGCCTTTTCGCGGCGGATGTGCTGCTCGCGCGTAGAGAGGGTGAGTACGAATCCGCGACGACCTTCGGTATCTTTGGTCTCGCCGACGAGGCGACCGGGCATCTGGCGCAGATATTTTTCCCTGGCGGCGAGCACGCCGCAATAGGGTCCGCCGTAACTGAGGGCGACGCCGAAGGATTGCGCTTCCATGGAGACGATGTCCGCTTCCACAGGAGGGCGCACGATGCCGAGCGATACGGCCTCCGCGATGGAGACGATGAGCAGCGCGCCTTTTTTGTGCGCGATGTCGGCGATGGCGGGAATGTCTTCGACGATGCCAAAGAAGTTGGGCGACTGCACGAGGACGCAGGCGGTCTGGTCGGTAACGGCGGCGTCGAGCGCAGCGAGGTCGATGCGTCCGTCCGGCCCGTACTCGACCTCTCGCGCCTCGTGGCCCTGATGCTGCGCGTAGGTGTGCATGACCTCGCGGTATTCGGGGTGCACGGTGCGCGCCACCAGCACGCCGTCGCGTCCGGTGATGCGGACGGCCATCATCACGGCTTCCGCTGCGCCGGTGGAGCCGTCGTACATGGAGGCGTTGGCGATGTCCATGCCGGTGAGCTCGCAGATCATGGTCTGAAACTCGAAGATGGCCTGGAGCGTGCCCTGTGTGATCTCGGCCTGATAGGGGGTATAGGAGGTGAGGAACTCGCCGCGCTGGACCAACGAATCAATAATGACGGGGCGATAATGATGGTACGCGCCCGCGCCCAGAAAGCTCGTGTAGGCCTGTGCATTCTTCTCAGCCGCTGCCTTGAAGTAGTCGATGATCTCTGACTCACCCATCTGGCGCGGGACGCTGAGATCGCGCTTGAGGCGGTATTCTTCGGGGATGGCTGAAAAGAGGTCATCAATCGATGCGGCGCCGATTTCGCGCAGCATGGCCGCGCGCTCGGCGTCGGATTTCGGCAAATAACGCATTCGTGCTTACTTCCCCGTCTCTTCGGCGATAAATTTTTCGTAATCAGCGGCGGCCAGCAACGAATCGAGCTCGCCGGGATTCGACAACTCTACTTTGATGATCCAGGCGGAATGGGCATCGGTGTTGAGTTTTTCCGGGGAATCTTTAAGTTCTTCATTGATTGCCGTGACGGTCCCGCTGACCGGCGAGTAGAGATCGGAGACGGCCTTGACCGACTCCACGCTACCGAACACCGCGCCCTTCTCGACCTTTGCCCCGACTTTGGGAGCGTCAACAAAGACAATGTCGCCGAGCGAGTTCTGCGCGTAATCGGTGATGCCAATGGTGCCGTTTTTGCCGGCTACTTCGATCCACTCGTGTTCGCGCGTGTATTTGTACTTCTCCGGATAGGCCATCCGATTTTGTCTCCTCTTTCTAAGCTGTCTTTTTAGGGCGGCGGTAGAACGGCGTGGGGATAATTTTTGCTTTGACTGGGTTGTTGCGGATTTCGACGGCAACTTCGCTATCGACTACGGCAAGCTCGATGGGCACATACGCCAGCGCGATGTTCTTCTTCAGAAACGGCGCGGGCGATCCGCTGGTGACTTCGCCGATCTTTTCTCCGGCTGCGTTCAGGACAGGGTAACCGTCGCGGGCGATGCCCCGCTCGATCATTTCCAGGCCGACCAGCTTGCGCTTGGGTCCGCCCTCGGCCTGAACCTTTCGCAGCGCTTCAGAGCCAACGAAGTCGCCTTTGTCCAGCTTCAGGAAGCGGTCGAGGTGAGCTTCGAACGGGTTGATGGTCTCTGAAATTTCATGGCCGTAGAGCGACAGGGCAGATTCCAGACGCAGCGTGTTACGCGCGCCCAGACCGCAGGGCAGAATTCCGAACTCTTTGCCTGCTTCGAGTACTTCGTTCCAAACGCGCTCGCTGGTGGCGATGTCGGACGGGACGTAAATCTCGAAGCCATCTTCGCCGGTGTATCCGGTGCGGGCGACGAGGGTGTTGGGCAGCCCGCAGAC
>JBARHV010000391.1:0-2175 GCA_049799415.1 Silvibacterium sp. | reverse complement strand
GATCCATACCGCTTCAACCCCAATAGTAAGGACGAAATCATGCCCGAAGACAACCGCGCCCGTATCTCGTGCGATCTCAATCTCGACAAGGAGGGCGTCCAGCAGGGGTTCATTCGGGTCTTTCATTCGACGCACGACTCCGCTTATGGCTTTATCCCAATCCCCATTGTCGTGTTCAGAAACGGGGCAGGACCGACTGCGCTTCTCATGGCAGGCAACCACGGCGACGAGTATGAGGGCCAACTGGCGCTCTGCAATCTTGCCAAATCGCTCCCGTTCAATAATCTCCGTGGGCGCATAATTCTATTGCCCGCCGCCAATCTTCCCGCAGCACTGGCTGGCAGGCGTGTATCCCCTATCGACGGCGGAAATCTCAACAGACTTTTCCCAGGGGATGCGCAGGGGTCACCGACCGCCCGGATCGCCTGGTACATCGAACACGAGCTGATTCCACAATCCGATCTTGTCTGCGATCTTCATTCCGGCGGCTCCTCACTCAGGTACCTACCCACGGTGCTGACCAACTGGAACCCGGATCCTGATCGTATGGCAAGGCTGGTTGCCGCCCTCAAGGCATTCGGAGCGCCTCACGCGTACATCAGCGCGAACAATCCTGGGGGCGATGCGACCGCTATTAGCGCGGCCGAGCGCCAGGCGGTGCTTGCCCTAGGGACAGAGCTAGGAGGGTCAGGGACCGTTACGCCTATAGACCTGGCGATCGCGGAGCGCGGCGTACGGAACCTGCTTGTCCATCTCGAGATCCTACCGAGTTCCGAGCGGATCGAACCTTCGCGTCCGACACGCCTGCTGGAAATTCGCGGCGCCGACTATTTTACGTATGCGCCCGAGAGTGGCGTTTTTGAGCCTCTAGCTGTGGTAGGCGACGTTGTAGAAGCAGGCTCGCCTGCCGCGCGCATTCACTTTCCGGAAACACCATGGACACTTCCTACGCTAGTTCACTTCCAAGCCTCTGGACTCGTAATATGCCAACGCGTTCCGGGCCGCACCGTACGAGGGGACTGCCTATTTCACTTAGCCAGCGACGTTCCGCAGTCTGAAGGGACGTTTTGGTGACAGGGTGGAACCCGAACCAAGATAGCTCCCGTGTCCTTCCCTTCGCCGGGCCGCCATTGTGGACGCGACTCGTGTGGCGCAGCCGACGCAGGCTCACTCGTTTGTGGCCGGCTCCATCGCAGCGAGTTATCATCAATTGGTACGTCGGGGAACTGAGGCAAAGGCGACGTTTCCACCCATGCGAGATAGAATTTCGCGGCAGAGGATAAGCCGCGAAGCTTACACTCAGTTATCTGCGGCGGGATTCAGCTCGTTATAGGAAGCAACGGCTTGTTCCAGAACTCTGTCTATTTCGGTCAGTGCAATCACCTCCGATCTCATAGGTCTTTCTTTCATTAAAGTGAATGTCTCCCGGTAGCCCGATCCACAGATCACTCCGACTAACAAGTGGTTTTGTGAAATCACTTCGGATCGGAGAAGAGCGTCGATCGCGGCCACGACGGTTCCACTCGATGGTTCCGCATAAATCCCATCGTTACGGGCGAGCAGCATCTGACCATCGATTGCCTGCTGGTCTGAAACAGATAGGATAGTGCCTCCAGAGGCACGAATTGCACTGACGGCTTCGAGCCCGTCCGGGGGGTGAGCATGCGCAAGCTTGGTCAGTACTGTGGACCCACTGGGGGTGGCGGTGAGAGCCTGGTACGAACTTGTCGTGCGAATGTCCCTCTGGAACGCCAGTTCAAGCAAATTGAAGTTTCTCGGAACTACTCCGGCCAGCCGCGGAGTCCTTGTGATGCACCCAAGCTGCTGTAGTTCGCAGAAGCCTTTCCATAGGGCACCAACAGTGCCGCCTCCCCCAACAGGGACCACCACCCAGTCTGGAGCGTCCCCGAGCTCTTCAACAATTTCAAACGCAATGGTCTTACTGGCTTCGGCTTGGAACGGATTGGAGAGACGAGTCGTCGAATTGACGTAGATTCCAAGATCTGGCGCCGCCCTTTCGAGTGCCGAGATGATGCTGTCAATCGTGGACTCAAACTTTATTATCTTCGTGCCAAAAGCAAAGAGCGGATAAATTCGCTCATCAGGACTGTCGGCCGACATCAACGTCAATCCGCGCAGTCCGGCACGCGCGGCATAAGCCGCGTGGGAGAGGCC
>JBARHV010000390.1:0-1965 GCA_049799415.1 Silvibacterium sp. | reverse complement strand
GGGCACGCCTCAGCAGGAAGCGGTCCTCCGCGACGTTTATCCCCGATTGCCAAGGATCAGCATCGACTATGCCGTTATGGAACCCGCCAGCCAGCACAAGGGCAACGCTTCGGTCGTCGTCGTGGAGATGCCGGTGGACTGGACGGATGTAGGTTCCTGGCCGTCGCTGGCGGAAATCCTTCCCGTCGATGAGCACAACAACGCCGTCAGTGCCGGCACCGGACTTTTTCTCGATTCCGACGACAACGTCATCTTCAGCCAGGACCCCGATCACCTGATTTCCACGATCGGCGTGAGCGACATGATCGTGGTGCACGCGCGCGATGCGACGCTGATTTGCCCCAAGGATCAGGCCCAGCGAGTCAAGGAACTGGTCGCGAAGGTGAAGGAAAAATACGACGGCAAGTTCCAATGATATGCGAACGCTGGCGATAGACCTGGGCGCCCGGCGGATCGGTCTGGCCCTCAGCGACGCCGGCGGCAGGCTGGCCACGCCCTACGATGTCGTGCCAGGCCCGCCTTCCCGCGCGATGGATGAAATTCTCAATGTTATCGAAGCGGAAGACGTGCAAAGAATCGTGGTCGGACTGCCGCTGAACATGGACGGCACGCGCGGCCCCGCGGCAAACGAGGCGGTGGAATTCGGCCGGCGTCTTTCCGCTCGCAGCGGTAAAAATGCGCTCTTCGTCGATGAACGCCTGTCCAGCTTCCAGGCCCAGCAGGACTTGTCTGTCCGTCGCCGCGGCGGCGAAAAGATCACTCGGAAATCGAAAAAGCGCCGGCTGGACGCATTGGCCGCCGCTCAATTCCTGCAGGAATTTCTCGACGGGAAGCTACGCGGAATTGGCGCGTAGCGCTCGATGAAGCCCCGGATGTACATCCGGGGCTACGGAAGCGTCGGGGCGTCTTCAGTGCACGGTCTGGTAGTGTCTCCAGTGATAATGCGGCCTGGGGTGATACGCGGGAACGTCGGCCAGCGGCGGATCGCTGGGCGTCGCCGTGGTCGCTGGTTTGGAGCGTTTGCTGGGCGGAGTCAAGCTCGTCGTCGTCGGATCGCTCGTCGTCGTTGAAGTTGGAGTTGGATCCGTGGGCGTTGTTGTCGTCGTTGTCGTGGAACTGCCGCTACCGGAAGACGAGCTGGATCCGCTGGTGGAAGTCGGATCCGTCGCGGTGGTCACTGGCGTTGGATCGCTCGTCGTCGCCGGAGTCGGCGTTGGATTCGGCGCAGGCGTTGTCGTCGTCGTGGAGCTGCCGCTGCCGGAAGACGATCCGGAACCGCTGGTGGAAGACGTCGTCGTCGAGGTCAGCGGCGGAACCGTGACGGTTTGCGGCGCGAGCGTTACGAGGCCGACCGTCACGTTGTTCGAAGCGAGCTTGGCTTGCCAAGTCGTGTATTCGGCGGCTTCCAGGGCCACGGTGGCGGGGCCGATGCTGACGTTGTTGTAGGACCCGGCGGCCGAGCCGTCCAAGAGGGTGTAATCGTTTTCGTACGCGGTGTCGCCGGTATTGGCGACCGAATGCGGCGGGGACATCCAGGCAACCGCGTTGTTGTAGGCGATGTTGTCGTAGAACGTCGCGCTGGAGCCGCCGGTCATTTCATCGTAGATGTTGATTCCGTTGTAGCTGGAGTAGAAGCCATTTCCATCAGGCAGAATTCCGCTGCAGATCGCGCGGTTGTTGTAGATGGAGACATTGTGGCCGGCGGCGACTTCGATGGCGGCGTTGCCGGTATCGACGACTTCGTTGTTGTAGATATCGACGTATGCCGTTTCCTGCGGGCCGTCGTCGCCGTCGGTGATGATGCCGCAGCCGCTGTCGTATTGCGTGTCGGGGTCGATGGAATAGAGCCCCTGGATGTAATTGTCGTGGATCTGGATCGGGCTTGCAGCGGTGCCGCTGGAATCGTAAATGTTCACCACGTCGTTGACATAGCTTTGGCCCGGCTGGTTGATGATCTGATTCCAG
>JBARHV010000389.1:0-28877 GCA_049799415.1 Silvibacterium sp. | reverse complement strand
ACACATGCGATCACTTGAACCCAGCCAAACCCTCATCGATCGCTTCGTCATAGTTCGTCTTATTGCAAAGGGAGGTATGGGCGAGGTCTATGAGGCCGAGGACCGCTTCCTCCAGGGGGTTCACGTTGCACTCAAGATAATTCTTCCGCACATTGCCGATGATCCAACCTTAAAGGAACGATTCGAACGGGAAGTATTGCTGGCCCGCAAGGTTAATCATCTAAATCTTTGTCCTATCTATGAGATCTTTCACTGTGAACAGCCACCGCCTGCTTTTTTCTTCCTGACGATGAAGCTTCTGCCAGGCGAAACGCTGGCAGAGCGTTTACGGCGGCCGGACGCGATCCCGGTGAAAGAAGGCATGGCAATTCTACGGCAGATGGCCGCGGGGCTGGCCGCAATCCATGATCAGGGCATCATTCATCGAGATATCAAGCCGAACAACATTATGCTCGAAGGTAGCGGCGAAGGATTACGGCTATGGATCACTGATTTTGGCCTCGCTCGCGCGTACGAGTCTGAAACGAGCTTGCAAAGCAGGTACGCGGTCGCAGGAACGCCCGGTTATATCGCACACGAGTTGTATGCGGGTTACTCGCCCTCACAAGCCAGCGACCTGTATGCATTCGGCGTCGTGTTGCACGAGGTCTTCACTGGTGAAAAGCCGACTGAGGCGCCGAATGGCTCCCCGGTCATCGTCAGTCCTCTCCTAAACAGCACTGTGCCATCCTTCTGTTCCAACCTGGTGCGGGAGTGCCTCGATCTTGATCCGCAACGAAGATGCCGGGCCTTCGAGCAGACACTGGATTCACTTGGGTTGAAGCGGCGAACAAAAGAAACGTGGACGCGCCGACAGTTCATTGGCGCCTCCGCTGCCGGTATCTGTACGCTTGGCGTCGGTGGATGGGTGGAACGCAACACCATTTACAATCTGCTGCACCCACTGCCTGGAAAGCGCTTCGTGGCTTTGTTGAGTTGGCCGAAAACGTCGGACAACCGGGTAGCACCGATGCTGACCGGCGCTCTCGCGGCAATTAAAGGCGAGTTAGCGCGTATCGAAGCCGTCGATCACAATCTCTTTGTCATCTCTCCCGAAGATGTGAACCAGGATCTTACGCAGACGGCAAGTTTCAGAGAGGTCTGCGATTCTTTGGGAGCAAACCTTGTACTTGCTGCATCCGGCATGCCAGGAGGAAAGTATTTCGAGTTGCTCCTGCGAGTGCTTGATCCGACCACTGGGCATGCGCTCCGGACAAGAAGGCTTAACTGCGGCCTCCACGAAATCACGTCGCTTCCCGCCAAGGCCGTGCAGGCGGCCGCATCGCTGCTGGATGTGAGCCGGTATCTTAAAGATAGCGAGCGAACGCAGCCTGGGACAAATTCCACCGCCGCCTTCACGGCCTTTCAGCAGGCGGAGACCCTGATAAAGCAGCCGAATGAGACGGGACTCGACGCGGCCATTGAAAAATACAAACAGGCTGTGGATATCGATCCGCAATATGCCATCGCTCATGCCAGACTCGGCATCGCCTATGGGCACCTGTATGGTCTTCGGCGCGACCCCGCAGCACTAGAACTGGCCCGCGGAAACTGCGAGCGATCGCTCATGCTGGAACCCAACCTGGTGGATGGCCATCTCGCGTTGGCCCTGGTGTTATGGCAGACAGGAGATGAGCAAGGTGCGCTCGATGAGTTCGCCAAGGCGCTGAAGCTCGATCCCTCCAATCCCAATGCCCTGGTCTGGCAAGGACAAATCTACAGTCGCCTGGATCGGTGGGCAGATGCCGAACAGGCCTTTAACAGAGTCGTGCAGGAACGCCCCAACTCCTGGCTCGCTTACAACGAATGGGGTGTTGCATTGAACGCACAGGGCAACTATCAGGAAGCGATCCAGAAGTTCCGCGCCGCAAGCCTCGCCGCGCCCGGCAACTCGCAGGCCTTTGCCAACCTTGGTGGCGCCTATCTTCAGATTGGCGATTCCGGGCAGGCTATTGACTCCCTGAAAAAGAGCCTTGCCATTCACCCCAACGATCAGGCGGCTGAGACCGCATCCCTTGCGCTCCGCTATCTGGGCAAGTTCGCTGAAGCTCTGCCCTTTGCTCAACAAGCCGTACGACTGAATCCTGCCGATGATACAAACTGGCTGGAACTCGGGGAGTGCTATTCTTCGCTGCACAGTCGTGAGAACGAGGCCAAAGCCGCGTATCTGCGCGCCGCCCAGGAGGCGCAGAAGCATCTGAGAACGGACGCAACCGATGGTCCAAGCTGGATGCTGCTCGCTCTCTACCAGGTGAAATCGGGCAGCCCGCAGAATGCCCTGGCGTTGATTAAGAAAGCTGAGTCACTGGGAGCCTCTGACATGGATTCCCAGCTGTTCAAAGCACGGATATTAGAGCTCCTCGGAAACCGTGACGAGGCGTTGGCTACACTGTCAATCTGTTTTCGCAAGGGCGCAACCTCCCTCCAGTTCGCACCCTTCCCTGATATGGAATCGCTTCGCAAGGATCCACGTTATCTGGCAATGATGCAGTCTACTCAAACGAATTAACGCAGTGCCAAGCCGTATTCAACAAGGAGGGACCTTCGTGAAAATGAAAAGACTGTTCATATCGGCGATCTGCCTGCTGCTCGTCGCAGCTTCAGGCTGCGCTCGGAAACCTGTAAACGCAGTAATGATATTGCCCGCCTCCGGGAACGCCATCTATCCCTATGTCGAGGAGGGTGGCAAACTGCAATTTATACAAGAAAATCAAACTGACGAGTTTACTTTGAGCTTTCCCGATGGCGTGTGCCGGGAACCTTCACCAATTACCAGTCAGGCACTACCAAACACGAATAGACAGTCGGCAACATGCCATGTCATAGAAAACAATACTGCGGCATATACGTTTAGTATCCAGGTGAAGCCACATAATCCAAATTTGCCATCACCACCGCCCATAGTAGTACAGGCGTATATCAGGCCTTGCCCTCCCGGATGCCAAGCGAAGGGTGGTAAGTAATGACCGTTTGAAATCGTGCAAGGCAGCAGCAGGGGGCGGAACCCGCCTCGAATGGCGGGTCCCGCCCTCGCTCGAATCGCATCTTGCGAGTGGCCAGCTTGTGCAGCTCCCGATAAAGACTGAGCGCAGCAGCGGATCATCTATGATCTTCAGGCGGCGCAGCAGAAAATTGCTGTAAATGTGTGCGCGAAAGAAGCATAGATAAACTAATGTGCGTCAAATGTGGGTCGCGGAGGAAGAGATCGTATCCCGTAAGTCTTTGGGAATGTGGTGGCCAGAGACGGGATCGAACCGCCGACGCCGGCCTTTTCAGGGCCGCGCTCTACCACTGAGCTATCTGGCCTTGGGGTGTGGAGACCAAGGGCGGCCGGGATGGCCGCTGGCGGGTATGTGCTGAGACTGCAATGGCGCCGGAACCAGCTGGCGCCGAAAACTGCAAATCGTCAAAACAACCTCAGTCAGTATAGCAAACTGCGACTCCGCCACGGCGCGTCCGCCAGCCGAGAATATCTCGCCGCAGGAGGAAGTTTGCTCGCGCCTGTCATACACTTTCAACACTGCCCTTTAAGGATGATCGTCTATGATCCGCAGCCGCCGCGTCTCCTTGCTCTCACTCCTGTTGGTCATCGCGTCTCTGTCTGCTTCTCTCCCGGCGCACGCGCAAAAACCGCGTATCGTTTCAGTTTCCGGGGCAGAGACGCGTACATCGAAGGCCTTTGAGCAGGCCCGCGCAATGGGCCCGCAGGCGCTGCGCGCGTTTCTCTATCGCATGCCCAAAGGGGCTGACCTGCATAATCATCTTTCGGGCGCGATCTATGCCGAGTCCTGGATTCATGTCGCCGGAGAAGACCACCTCTGTATCAACACACAGACCCTTTCCTTTGCCAAGCCCGATGGCGGCGAGTGCAAGGCAGGCGAGGTTCCGGCCAGTGCTGCTCCGCTTGATCAGCCTCTATACGACCGGTTGATCGACGCCTTCTCCATGCGGACCTTCGTTCCCAAAACAGCGGACTCCGGCCACGATCATTTCTTTGAAACCTTCGATCGCTTTGGAGGCACAAGCAAGGCACACATGGGCGAATGGCTGGACGAAGTGGCGACTCGCGCCGACGCGCAGAATGAGCAGTATCTGGAGCTGATGGACACGCCCAGCTTCAAACAGGCAGCGGCCCTTGCGGAAAAGATCGGCTTCAATCCAGACTTTGCGCAATATCGGCAACAACTTCTCGATGCCGGCTTCAAAAAGCTGGTTCCCGCAGCCCAATCTCATTTCGACCGGGCTGAAGCGGAAAGAGAACAGCGCGAACACTGCGGCCAGGCCAATGCCGCGCCGGCCTGCAAAGTTGAAATCCGTTTTATCTATCAGGTCCTGCGCGGCCAGCCGCCGCCGGTTGTCTTCGCGCAGATACTGCTCGGCTTCGAGGCTGCATCCACTGACCCGCGCATTGTCGGCATAAACCTCGTGCAACCCGAAGACGGCTACATCTCCATGCGTGACTATCGTATGCACATGCAGATGCTGGACGCCATGCACCGCCTCTATCCCGGAGTGCATATCACGCTGCATGCTGGAGAGCTCGCATTCGGAATGGTGCCACCAGCTGGGCTCACCTTCCACATTCGTGATGCCGTCGAGCAGGGCCAAGCCGAGCGCATCGGCCACGGAGTAGACATTATGTATGAGACTCACCCATATCAGTTGCTCCGTGAGATGGCCGACAAACACATCATGGTCGAGATCAACTTCACCAGCAATGACGTAATCCTCAACGTCAAGGGCAAAGACCATCCCTTCATGATCTACCGCAAGTATGGCGTGCCGGTTGCACTCTCGACCGACGACGCAGGCGTGTCGCGCATCGACCTGACGCATGAATATGTGCGCGCCGCTGATACATATCCCCTGAGCTACTTTGATTTCAAGAAGATGGTGCGCACCAGCCTGGAGCACGCCTTTTTACCCGGCGCGAGCCTCTGGCAATTCACCACTCCAGAAATGCTGGATAAACCCGTTACCGTTTGCGCTACGCAACTAGGCCAGGAGAAACCCGCTGGGGCATGCGCCAAGTTCATCGACGACAGCGAAAAGGCACAGCAGCAATGGGAGCTGGAACGCCGCTTTCATGTCTTTGAGGCGAGCTTTTAAGGCAGACCAAAACCTCAGGATGAGGTATGCACAGCGCGAGAGGCGCGATGGTCGTGAGACAAATCTAAAGCAGCAAGGGCGAGCCGAAGCCCGCCCTGCTGGTCATTCTCCAGCTAACGTATTTAAACTGCGTGCGTCATTTAGAGAGGCTGGACGTCCGATGCCTGCCAGCCCTTCGGCCCCTTCACGACGTTAAACTGAACGGCCTGACCTTCTTGCAGACTCTTGAAGCCACTTGATGCGATGGCTGAGTAATGCACGAAGACATCTTCCCCATTTTGGCGAGAGATGAAGCCGAACCCTTTGGCGTCGTTAAACCATTTCACGGTACCTTGTTCCATTTTGATGCTGTTTCCTGTTTGAATTGCGCTGGAGGGAAACGGAGCCTGTAGACAACCCTGCAACAGCACAGAACTGCCGGAATCCGGTTCGGACCTTACGCGCAATCAGTCTACCAGACTTTGCAAGTACCGATTACGAAAGTTTTTGATTTTTAAGGGGAACCATTACCAGGGCTGCCAAAAGCGGCTTGGAGACTATACTCATTCTAATGAAAAGTTAGAAAGAGGTCGGCTTCAATGCGGAAAATGGAACCTTCACGAAATCGCGGCAGGGTCATAAATCTCAGGAACTTGAAAAGGCTCGGCCTGGTTTTGGGAATGCTTGCCTTCTCTGCCAGCTCTCTGCTGACGGCAAAGGCCGCCGAACCGGATTTCGGTCCAAACGTGCTCGTCTTCAACCCGTCCATGCCAGCGGCGGTCATCCAGCGGCAAATCGACAAGATATACGCCATCCAGCAGCACAATGAGTTTGGGCCTCAGCGCAACGCCTTCCTGTTCCTGCCCGGCGACTACAAGGTCGATGTGCCCATTGGTTTCTATACGCAGGTGCTGGGCCTCGGAGCCTCACCCGATGATGTTCGCATCGCTGGCAACCTACATGTGGATGCCAGCGAGCGAAACAATAATGCGACTACAACCTTCTGGAGAGGCGCCGAGGGTCTTTCCGTCACGCCTCCTGGAGGCACAATGCGCTGGGCTGTCTCCCAGGCTGTGCCCTTCCGCCGAATGCACGTCCACGGCAACATGGTGCTCAATCAGGACCATGGATGGGCCAGTGGCGGCTGGATCTCTGACAGTCTGATTGACGGCAATGTAGACTCCGGCACGCAGCAGCAGTGGATCTCAAGAAACGCCGAGTGGAAAAGCTGGACCGGCTCCAACTGGAACATGGTCTTCGTCGGCGTCGTTCACCCGCCGGATGGCGAATGGCCGCAGCCGCCTTATACAAAGGTTGCCAGTACTCCCGTAGTTCGCGAAAAACCATTTCTGCAGGTGGATGCGTCGGGCCACTATAGCGTTCGCGTCCCGTCTCTGCGCACGAACAGCATCGGAATCACCTGGCGCTCCGGCTTAACTTCTGGAAAATCCATCCCCATCAGCCAGTTCTATATCGCCCATCCGGACACTGACACAGCGGCGACCCTGAACGCGCAACTAACCCAGGGCAAGAACCTGCTATTCACGCCGGGCATTTACAACTTCACGCAAGCCATTCACGTCACGCGCCCCAACACCGTCGTCCTGGGCCTGGGCTTCGCCACGCTCAAGCCAATCAATGGAACACCGGCCATGACGACTGCCGATGCGGACGGAATCATCATCGCCGGCCTGCTCTTTGACGCCGGACCTGTTCAATCTCCAGTCCTGCTCCAGGTCGGCCCGGACGGAAGCCACGCTAGCCACACCCGGAATCCCATTTCTCTCCACGATGTCTTCTTCCGCGTAGGCGGAGCCGGAGTGGGCCGTACAAAAATCAATCTCGAAGTCAACAGTAACGACACCATCATCGACCACACCTGGATCTGGCGCGCCGATCACGGGAACGGCGTCGGCTGGAACCTCAACACCAGCGACAACGGCCTCGTCGTGAACGGAAACCACGTTACTGCCTACGGCCTCTTCGTCGAACATCACCAGCAATTCCAGGTTCTATGGAACGGTAACTACGGACGGACATATTTCTATCAATCCGAAATTCCCTACGACCCGCCCAATCAGGCGAGTTACACGAGCGCTCCCGGCACAAACGGATGGGCATCCTATAAAGTGGCGGATTCAGTCACGCATCACGAAGCCTGGGGGCTCGGCATTTATAGCGTCTTCATCTATAAGCATGTCGTACTGGACCACGCCATTGAGGTTCCCAAAACACCCGGCGTTCGCTTTCACGACATGATCACCGTCGCTCTCGAGCACAACGGCGCGATCAGGAATGTCATCGACAATGCTGGCGGATCAACCCAAACCGATCCGCGCTACACACCCAAGGTCACTCTATTCCCGTAAAATCGCGAACTGGCCGCTCAAATTGTGAGCGGCCACTCCCCGACCAGCGGAAGGGCCGCGAAGCTTAGCTCAAGGATGGTGCCGAAGGCGCGCCCGCCCGGACGGCCAGTCCCTTGAATGCTGAGTACACGAACGATCCCAGATACCATCCATCGATGAACTTGTACGGCGTTTCGCCCGTCGTGTAATGCCCGCACGGCAGAACCTTCGATACGAAATCCACCCCACGCTCCGAGAAGTTCTGCAGAACCTCCAGCGAATACTGCTCCAGAAAAGTAAGGTCGTAGCGTGCATGAACCACCAGCACTCTCTTGGGGTTCGCGGCAAAACGCCGCATATAACTGATCGGGCTAATTGAGCTCCACACCGCGCGCAGCCGCTCCTGTGTCAGTCCGGCGTCTTCAAACGATTGCCGAATATGCCGGGTGCTCTGCCCCGTCCACACCACATCTCCAAACGAAGTCGATGCGTGATTGAATGCGTTCACCCGTAGTCGCGCGTCGTGTGCGCTGGCGATAAATGCGTAACAGGAGCCAAGGCTCGTGCCCAGAATTCCGAACTGCTCGTAGCCCTGCGCTTCCAGCCAATCCAGGCAGCAGCGAATGTCCACAACAGCCTGGCGGCAGGCGGAGATTGTGCGTCCGATGTTCGAGCTCACGGCATAATCCGACCGCTCTAGTTCCACCGGACGGCGAATGTCATGGTAGGGCTTGCTCAGCCGCAGTGCCGAAATGCCGAAGCGGTTGAACAGCGAGCACAGCACGTTGTGACTGAAGGCGTCCGCATTCCACTGCGGCATCACCACAATCGCTTGCTTCGGCTTGCCCACCTGTTTGTCCGGACTCGCAGGATACCAGCGCGCATTCACCAGATCATTTTCCGGATAAGGAGTCCGCACCGGCGAAGTAAAGCGCAGGAACTGCGCCGTCTCCAGCTTTCCCTCGGCAGCCTTCTGCTTCAGATCTGCATCCTGCTTCAGCGTCTCCGGACGCACATTGGTAGGAAATAGCTGCGGATGTCTCTCTTCAAGAACAAAGTCGTCTGGCCTCCGGTATCCGAAGAAATCATCACTGTGCTCAACAACAGCTGTATTGAGTACATTCATCGCATCCTCTTCGCGTTCGGCTCTTGCCAGACGCTCTTTGAGCTCGGCAGATGCAACAAAATCCTCGAGCCAGTCGAAACCCCACTCCAGGGGCCGCACCACGCGATTTTCGTCGCGTGTCGTCAGAGCCGTCTCCCAGCGGTACATCCAGCGTGCGTATAGGCTCTGCGGCATCGTGCGCTTAGTCCACCATCACTCGCTGCACGCGCGCGCTAATGTTGCAAAGAATCTCGTAAGGGATTGTCCCAGCAAGGTCCGCATGATCGTAGGCTGTAATTGCTTCGGCTCCCTGCGTGCCAATTAGCACCACTTCATCACCGATCTCGACGCCCGGAATATCCGTCACGTCCACAATGGTCAGGTCCATCGAGATGCGGCCCACGATCGGAGCACGCCGTCCCCGTACCAGCACCTCGCCCCGGTTCGAGAGCAGGCGATTCAGCCCATCGGCGTAACCGACTGGCAGCAGAGCCAGCCGCGTTGCCCGCGTTGCGCGAAATGTCGCACAGTATCCTGCAGTCTCTCCCGGCTCTATCGTGCGCAACGAGACAACGCGCGTCTTCCACGTAAGCACCGGCTTCAAATCATCCACAATTGCAGGCTGAATACCTCCAGTAAAGTGCGAAACATATCCATACAGAGCAAGTCCAGGACGCATCATAGCCTTCGCGTTGCACTTCTGTGCCAGCTTCAACAGCTCCGCCGCACCTTGATCAAGCAGCGATGCAGAGTTTCCGGCATGAATCCATCGAGGACGAAACCCGCGTTTGCAAATTGTATCCATCGCAGTTACAAATTGCGCAAACTGTTCATGGGTCGCGGCACTATCTAGTATTTCCGGTGAGTGGAAGTGTGTCAGCACACCATCCATGCGCAGTAACGGCAACGCCTGCAGTCTATCCAGCAGTGCCGGCAACTCCGCGAGTCGCACACCCTGTCGCGACATGCCGGTGTCGATTTCTAAATGCACGGAAAATGGCTGGCCAAGCCGCGCAGCTTCTTCCAGATGCACCACCTCCCACACCGCCGGAGTGATCCGGTGCGCAAGAGCAATCTCCGCCTCGCCTTGCCACAAGCCGCACATCGCCAGAATCTCTGTACTTGAAATGTTTACACTGTCGCACGCCGCGCGCGCCGCAACACCTTCGTCCACACTGGTCACGCCCATCCACGTCACGCCATTCACCGCAAGCGCCTTCGAACACGCAACCGCCCCGTGCCCATAAGCATTGGCCTTCACCACCGCCAGCGTCTCCGCGGGCTCGGCCTGCGAGCTAAGCAGTTCGAAGTTATGCAGCAACTTGGAGCGGGAAATCTCCGACCATACGGGACGTGCATTCATCGCGATTGTACCTAGGGCTGCGAAGTCGTCTGAGATGAAGGTTGTTGGGTCGATTCCGCACCCTTATGAAGGAGTGGAATGTGGAAAGGAAGCTCAGCATCGCTCTTCTTTTTCCCCTGCTTCTTTTTCTCCGGCATCTGCTCCACCACAGCCGTCCGCTGCGATTGAACGCAAACCCACACCTCGCGCACATGCTGGTAGATATGCGTAAAAACCCCGCGTTCCTCGCGTTCCACACCATTTAGCTTGCTGCGCTCAAAGTACGTTCCGTCCACAATGGCAACATCCTCGATAAGGCGCACGTTCACCACGCGATGTTCCAGCATTACCGGTTGCGGTTCGCCTTTTTCGTACATGTCGGCCACCTGCTGGTTGCGGGTAGTAATTTCGCCTTCGGACGAAATATCGACAAATGTGGGCGACAGGATCGTCTCCAGCGTGAACTGGTCCTGTTTCACGAGCGCCGCGCTCCACTGGTCTTCAATTTTTTGGAATTCGGTGATTTGCGGAGGCTGTTGCGTAGCCTGCTGAGCCTGAGCAACCGGAGGAACAGAGGCGGCCAGGGGCAAAAGTGCAGCGGCAACCAGAGAAAGCAGAATAGTTCTCATCTTCAAGTAAAATTCCTTATTTCCTATGATAAACGCGCGGGTTGCCGAGATCACTGTTTCGCACACAGATGCCGGATTTTCATTAAAATCCACAAGCTGCAACGGCCCGAAAATCAAGCCTAAACTAAGACCATGGCAACCCAGGCGGACATCTCCTTCGAGCGCGGACTTCCCGCATCCGTCGACGCCGAGCGATCCATTCTCGGTGCGATTCTGCTCGACAATCACGCCTACAACGAGGCCGCAGAAAAACTGCGCGCTGAGGACTTCGCCCTCGACTCGCACCAGCGCATCTTCGCCCGCATGGCCGAGTTGATCGACGCCGGGCGCGCCGTCGATATTGTCACACTGGCTGAAGAGTTGGGCCGCCGCAAAGAGGTCGAAGCAATCGGCGGCGTCGCATACCTCGCGTCGCTCACCGAAGGCCTGCCGCGCCGCCTGTCCATCGAAGAATACGTCCGCATCGTCAAGGACAAATCGCTCCTGCGGCAGCTCATCAATATCTGCTCGTCGGCCATCACCCGCGCCGCTGACCAGAGCGAAGAAGCGCTTGAGGTCCTGAACGCCGCCGAAAGCTCGCTGCTCGAGGTCTCGGAAAAAGGCATCACGCGCGGCTTCGCTGGCATTCCTGAGATCGTTCGCGACTCCTTCGGAACCATCGACAATCTATATAAGGAAGGCCGGGAGGTCACTGGCCTGGCCACGCATTTCGACGAGTTCGATCGCATGACCAGCGGTCTGCAAAACTCTGAGCTGACCATCATCGCCGCGCGCCCATCCATGGGCAAAACTGCCTGGGCCATCAACATCGCGCAGAACGCCGCCGTGCGTGGCGGAAAAACTGTAGCCGTCTTCTCGCTCGAAATGAGCAAAGAGTCGCTGCTTCGCCGTATGCTCGCCTCCGAGGCGCTGGTAGATTCGCAGAAAATTCAGAAAGGCTTCCTCGGACGCGACGATCATCAAAAGCTCTCCAGCGCGCTGGAGCGTCTGGTCGAAGCGCAAATCTACATCGACGACACGCCGGGCATTTCACTTACCGAGATGCGCGCCAAGGCTCGCCGCCTGCGCCAGACCCGCGGGCGTCTTGACCTGATCGTAATCGACTACCTGCAACTGATGAGCAGTAGCGCCGGTGGTCCAGGCCAGAAACGCTACGAAAACCGCACCCAGGAAGTCTCCGCCATTTCGCGCGGGCTGAAATCCCTGGCCAAGGAGCTAAACCTGCCGGTCATCGCGCTCTCGCAGCTTTCGCGCGCCTCCGAACAGCGCGGCGGAGACAAAAAGCCGATGCTCTCCGACCTGCGCGAGTCCGGCTCCATTGAGCAGGACGCGGATGTTGTCGCTTTCATCCATCGCGAAAGCTATTACAACCGCGACGAAAACGGACAGCCCGATCCTGACACCGCAAACAAGGCTGAAATCATCATCGCCAAGCAAAGAAACGGTCCAACAGGATCAGTGCATCTGGCCTTCCTCTCCAAATGCACGCGCTTTGAAAATCTCGCCTACGGCGATCAGGGCGACTACTAGAGATACCTCGTAGAACTCGCATTTTAATGCCTTCCTTCTTCCGGGCACGCATTGCTTAGAGAGTCATTCAAACCTTCCTGCTCAAGGCGGAATGAGAGATGCGGCGTCCCGTCGCGTTCACCAAGCTGGAAGACATAGATTGTGTCGTAATCATGACCTGACCAAGGCGGAATGATAGATGGATCATCTCCATACGACTTGAGAAACTGCTGCGCGAAATCATGAAGCTCTCCATGCTCCCATGCGACAAAGATAAGAGCATGCGCATATTGAGGCTGCGTCAACGTATTCTGTAACTGGCCAATCTGGGTGTATCCAATCTGCGTGTTGACGGGCAGGCCCGCGCGTATGGCGGTCGGTTCAATCGTTGCCAGGGGTCGCACGTATGAGAACGTCCCGCCATCGTCGCTGACCTGATCTGCCGGGTCCGGGGCAAACACGTAATCCGGCTTGCCAAAGCGCCTCAGCAGTACATCGGGAAGCGCCAGCGAGCGATTCAATCCCTTGCAGGTAAGCTGTCCCAGGCCCTCAGCCGGCTTCTCCCCATGGCGAATCATCACGATCGTCTCTACATCGTTGTCCCGCTGCTCGGCGCGACACATAGTGGCTGGCATGAGCATAAGGATCACTACCGCAAATGCCCACAAGAAGGGCTTGTGTTCTCTGCATATTTTCATAGGTAGCCTCCATAATTTTGGGCGGCGGAGCGTCGACGCGACAGAACATGTTCAAATCTGCGCGAAAGCAGCATACTTCAGGAGTAGCATATCGTCTCATAGAGCATGAGCGCACGTCCCCAACTGCATCCCGCCTCTGGCCCCGAACCGATCGCGCAGCGCCCCGCACCGCAAGTCATGCAGGTTCTTATTCACACCGATGAGCCTGGAGTGCTGGTTCTTCCCGCCCGTCCTAACACGCTCATCGCCATCCATATGGGTCGCCCTGTTCATCTCGCGTGCAAACGCGCCGGAAGCAGCCACAGCGGCACCGCCATTCATGGCGATGTCGACATCATTCCCTCCGGAACACCCGCCATATGGGAGAACAAGGAGAAGGATACGGCTCTCATCTGCAGCCTGCCTCCAGCGCTGCTCCAGACAGCAGCCGAAGGACTCGACCTCGATCCCAGCCGCGTCGAAATTCGCAACCGGTTCCAGATGCGCGACACACAGATTGAGCACATCGGCTGGGCCTTAAAAGCCGAGATGGACCGCGGCTACCCCTCCGGCCGCCTCTACATGGACAGCCTCGCCATGGCCCTTGCCGCACGTCTGCTGCAAGGGCATAGCTCGCTTGCGCGCGAGCCGGAAGTACCGCGTGGATCCATGCAGGGGCACCGGCTCAAACGCGTGCTGGCCTTTATTGAAGAGCATCTCAGCGACGATCTTTCGCTCGATATGATTGCCGCAGCCGCCGGCGTGAGTGCGCCGCACTGCAAAGTGCTCTTTCGCCGCGCGCTGGGCGTACCCGTCCACCAATACGTCATAGGCCGCCGCATCGAGCGCGCTGCCACCCTGCTCCGCGAAGGCCAGTTGCCCATCAGCCAGATTGCCCTTGACTCCGGATTCGCGCACCAAAGTCATCTGGCGCGCCACATGCGCCGGGTGCTGGGCGTATCCCCGCGAGAGCTTCGCAACACTCTCCGCTGAATGTTCCCGTCGTCGTTCGCAACTCCTCCAAACATGCTTTGTGTCATCCATACCTGCTCGACAACACGCCCGTGCTCCAGCCAGAATCGGCATAAGACTGCGAGACCCGAATGGCTACGGCTTCAGCTGCTGCAATCGGTAGAAATAAAAAAAGAGAGGTGCTGCCCGGAATTCTCATAGGCGGCTCAATCGCCGGCACTCTTGATCTTCTTCTGGCGTTCCTCGATTCACGATTGCGCAACGGATTTTGGGCCATCCGTGGTTCTGAAGGCGATTGCCTCAGGTCTGCTGGGTACGCATGTATTCTTCCGGGGCACGGGAATCGCTTTTTTCGGACTCGTGCTCCACTTTTTCGTCGCTTTCGTATGGGCTGCGCTCTGCGGAGCGCTCTATGGCATTGTTGTTCATGCCGTTACGAACGGGGTTGTGCTGCCGCTGTCGGCCTATCCACAGCCCCTCTGGCGCAACAGTATGTCTTTGGGGCATATAGCTTTACGGCTCGCGCCCACGTTTTGCTCATCCGGCAGCCCATCGCTTTCAGCGTAAGGTACTACACCGCCAGGGCGGCTGATATATAACCTGCCCATTCTGATTCTGGCGTTTTCTTGAAAAGAGGCGCATTATGTTTGAAACAGCCGTTCGCCCGACTCTGGAAGTTCCCACTCAGGAGGCTCTTATGCGAACGATTCACAGATTGCCGGCAGCTATGTCGCGCAGCTTCGCTCCTCTCCTCAGCGCGGTATTTATCCTTGCGTCTATTCCCATGGCGCGTGCAGAAGGCCCACATGCTCTTCCTACTGCCTCATTCAGCCCGCAGTACGCGAGCTACGGATTTGGGCAGCAGGATCATCCCTCCGCGCAAAACATCTCTCTCGCGTCGCCTTCGCGACTGGATATCTATTCCGTAACCCCCGAAACACTGGGCGATCTGATGATGATTCATCAGCGTTACCTCGCCGCGATTGAAGCCTACCAGCGCGCACCGCACGACTCCGCCGTAGTGTGGAACAAGCTTGGAATTGCCTACCAGCACATGTACGCGCTCGACATCGCCAAGCTACAGTATGAAAAAGCCCTGACACTCAACCCAAAGTATCCTGAGGCAATTAACAACCTCGGCACCGTGTACTACGGGCAGCAGGATTATCACAAGGCTGAGAAGTATTACCGCAAAGCCATCCGATTGGAGCCCAACTGCGCCTCGTTCTACAGCAACCTGGGCACAGCCTACTTCGCTGATCATGATTACAAGCGCGGCATCGCCGTTTATCGGACGGCCTTCTCTCTTGATCACGACGTCTTCCTCAGCAATCCGCTGGGCCGCGTCGCCGAGATGGGACCCGTCGATGAACAGGTCGCGCTGAACTATGCACTGGCCCGGCTCTACGCTCAGGCCGGCATGGTGGAGGCTTCGATTCACTATCTGCGTCTGGCCTTTATGGATGGCTTTAACGACAACAAAAAGCTGATGGAAGATAGCGGCTTCTCCGCACTGCGAACCACTTCGCAATTTCGGCTATTTATGACCGAGGAGCACATTAAGGGTGCGGATTCCACCGAGCAGTCCTTAGTTAAGTCTCCGCTTAAATAAGCCTTCTGCGGCCTCACACGGACTCGCGGAAGACGCAGAATGCGCTTAAGCTGGATGCAGATTCTTTCTATGCTGCGTTCCCTGCGAAACCTATCGCTTCTTCCGGCTGTTCTTCTGTTTTCGCTGGCATACCCCGCGGCGGCGGCCCGACATCCCGGACCGTACGTTCCGCTGTGCTCACGGCAAATTGTGTTCTCCGCCAGCTATCTGGCTCAACTGCAGCACGGAAGTGGTACCGGCTATCTCTTCACAGTTGAAAATCACACCGCCAGGCCCATTCTGCTGGCTGAGCCAGTACCGTCGAGCGCCCACTGGTATGCGCGCGTGGGTAGCAAGTGGTTGTGGCGAGCCTCCAGCGGGTTCGGCGGGAGCTACGTGGACGCGATCAACGAGCGCAGCCCTGTCTTTGCGTTTCAGCCAGAGTCCGCATCTGCCGATCCAAAGTACCTCACGATTCCGGCGCATGGAAAGGTCGAGTGGACATCTGGTGAGCACGACAATCCGGCGCTCGCCTATCGCCCCAGCTGCGAACGCTGCAACTATCCCGGCGAGCGGGAGTATAAGGCTGTCTTTGCCTACGCTTACCTGCCGCCCGCAGGCCATCCGGTCAAGGACCTCTTGCCTTGCGGTCTCAGGACAAAATTGGTTGACATGCCGCCAAAATTTCCCGCGAAGTAAGTCACGGCCCTGATCAGAATTTATTTCTTCCCCGCGCCGACTTCCCTGCCGGAAACCGCGTCCTACAAAAAGTAAGCACGCAACCAGCAGCTTCAGGTTGGGTTCTTATCAACGCTGGAGGAACTACTCAATGCACAGCAGGAAACTTTGTACCCTCGCGCTCACCGGCCTTCTCACACTGGGAATGGCAGCCAGCGCAGCAATTGCTCAGGACGACTCGGCCCCGCCGCCACCTCCCCCGCAAACCTCGGGCATGCACGGGCATCGCGGCATGGATACCGACAGGCAGCTCAAACGGATGACCAAGCAGCTCGACCTTTCCTCTGATCAACAGTCGCAGATCAAGCCTATTCTCGATTCTCGCCAACAGCAGATGCAGGATCTCTGGCAGGATCAGTCAATGTCTCGCCCGGATCGCCGTCAGAAAATGATGTCCATCCAGGAAGACAGCTCCAACAAAATCGAGGCTGTACTCAACGACACGCAGAAACAGAAATATGAAGCAATGCAGGCAAAGATGAGAGATCGCAGGACGCAGGGCCAACAGGGCGGAAACGACCAGCCACCTCCGGCGGACTCCGCACCACCATCGCCGCAGTTGTAATCAGAGTCACCCAACCCTGCTTGCGTAGAATCTCTTGGCTGCCGATGTTAGACCGGCAATAAACCGCAATTAGGCGGAAAAACATGAACCAGCGAGAGCCATCCTGCATCTTGGGATGGCCCTCGCTTGCCGTAAGTCCATCAAGCTAACCAGTGGCCCCTTGGTGAGCGGCCTTTGCTGGGAGGGGTGGAAGGACTTGCCTTCTGCGCAGGACTGTTTTACTGATGGACAACACTCGCGCCCGGAGCCTGCTCCGCTTTCGCATGGAAACGCTGGTAGTCGCTGTCTGTAACGTTTACGTCGGCGCGATAGCCGATCATCCCAAAGGCATGCGCCACCACGTGCGCCTGCGCATCGATCGGCAACCATAGTTCGTCATTCACCAGCTTCTGGTTGAAGGTAAAGTTGCTGCCCTTCCCAACAGAAAACAGCCCAAAGCCTAAATGGAAATTATCGTCAAAGCGTGCAACCAGTCGGCGCACTTCGCGGTCCTGCTCATCCACCCACAGCGTTCCTGACATCTTCTTCGAGGCATCTTCGGCAACGCCATGTGTTTTTGCCTGAGGGTCGCCGGTAAAGTCGAAGGCAATCGTGCTGCGCCCATCAATCCTCTCCCTCCGCGGGCGCGAGGCCTTCATAATGCTCAGAATCTGCGTGATGCTCACCGTGTTTTTATTGAGGAATGTCCCCGGCGGAGTCTTCTGCGCCTTCTCCACCGCCTTCATCACGCGGTCCTGCTCTTTCTTCTGCTCGTCAGGAGTCAGGCTTTTGCCGTCTTTTTTCACCATGCGGTGAACCTCGTGAGTATTTACAAAGAAGATCTCGTCCTCTTCGCTCTCGGTCTTCTTTACTTCTCCATTTTTGTCGAGCATCCGTGTAACTACGGCCTCATGCCATGTGTAGTTTTCGCGGATCTGGTCGAGTTGCCGCTGGTGCTGCGTAACCTGTTGCAGCAGCGTGGCGGCATCGGGAATCGGCGCAGCCTGTTGCGCCATGCAGACAGCAGCGCACAAACCGCCGCAAAGTGAAAAAAAACAAGCACGCAACATGGTCAACTTAGAATACGCTGTACAAACAAGGCAGGTTCAGCATCATCTCATAACGAAAGAGAGTGCATCTCATGTTCCGTCTTTTATTGCGCTGGATTCTCCATACCATTGCGTTGTTGATCGTAGCCTGGCTGGTCCCCGGCTTTCACATCCGTAACTTCGCCTCCGCGCTGATCGCTGTTCTGGTCATCGGCCTGCTCAATGCCACGCTGGGACTGCTGCTGAAGATCGTCACGTTGCCACTCGGCATCCTTACGCTGGGGATCTTCTTCCTGGTCATCAATGCCTTCATCCTCCGGCTCGCTAGCGGAGTGGTGCCCGGCTTCGTCGTCTCCACCTTCGGAGCGGCATTTATCGGCGCCGCCGTCCTGGCCCTGCTTCACATGCTATTAAAGCTTTTAATGGATTAAGGCGAAATACCATCGAGTATGACAACAGAGCAAAACGCAACCACTTTGTTTCTGGAATTTTCCCGTCACAAACTGTTGGACCAATACTGGCCGCGAATGCGAATCTGTGTCGAATCGCTCACGGACGAGCAGGTGTGGTGGCGTCCGAACAAGGCCAGCAACAGTGTTGGAAATCTTCTCCTGCACTTGAACGGCAATGTGCGGCAGTGGTTGGTAGCTTCCTTCAACCATCTCGAAGACGCGCGCAAGCGGCAGGCAGAGTTCGATGCGCCAGTGCAGCTTCCAGCGTCAGCCCTCATCCAACAGCTCGATGAGACCATGCAACAAGCGGCAAAGACCTTTTCGCGCTTGACCGAAACTGATCTGCTCTCTCGCCTCGATATTCAGGGTTATCACGTCACCGGTTTGGCTGCAATCTATCAGGCTGTGGAGCACTTCGGGCTGCACTATGGACAGCTCATCTACATCACCAAAATGCTGTGCGGCGAAGACCTCGGTTTTTATCGCGAACTCAACCAGACCGGCCGGCCTCCGGAAAGTCTCAAGGCAAGATCCGCTCCGTAAATAAACCTAGTCCTGCGAAGGCAGAGTCTTCGGCACAGCAATTCCTGTCGGCTTCTTCGCATGCGATGAGATGACCGCGCGGCCGTTCGTCGCCTCCCGCACCGAGCGAGGCCGGTCCTGCGGCAGCGTGGTAACCGGCTGCTGCGCAACATGCGCGGCAGAGGCCGCTCCAACACCCGGCTGCGATTCTCCCGGAAGATGCAATCCCGGAGCAATCGGCAGGATATGTCGCGAATGGCTCACGCTGCCCGCAACGATCAATGCACAAGCCATGACTCCTGCCGTCATGCCTAGCGCAAGTTGTGGCAAGGTGAAGAACCGCGGAGCCTTCGCGATGGCGCGGGTCCGCTCAAGTCGGGCAACAACACGGTCTTCCATTCCCGGCGCTGGCGTGGCAGAACCAAGCAGCCGCAGTGTCCGGTCAATCTTCTCATCGTAATTTTCTTTCATTGCGAGACTCCTTCCTTCTCCAGCAATGCGGAAAGCTCGCGTCGCGCGCGAAAAATGCGCGAGCGCACCGAGGATTCCGTCGTTCCCAAAACAGCAGCAATCTGCACCGTCGAAAGCTCTTCGACAGCAGACAGCAGCAGCGCCTGGCGCTCCTTCCCCGGAAGCCGGTCGATCAGCGCAAGAATGCGCGCGTACTCCTGCGAGGAGACGAGTTCTTCGTCAGCGCGCCGGTCTGCCGAAGGCAGTACACGGGCAAAGTCGGCAATGTCGTCGTTTTCGGGGCGGGTTTTGCTGCGGCGCTTTTTGTCCAGCACCACGTTCCATGTAATGCGAACCAGCCAGACGCGCAGGTCGCGAATCTCGCTGAGCTTATCGCGATGCTTCAGCACGCGCAGAAAAGCTTCCTGAACCGCATCTTCGGCCTCAGCGCTGTTCCGCATGACCGAGTAGGCGACGCGATACAAAGCTGCCGAATATTCGGCGACCAGAGCGGTAATCGTCTCACTCGAATCCACAGTCATAGCAGACGAAAAAGCAGGAGTCATCCAGCCGGCGATCTGTCCCGTAAAGGAACTCATGCCATAAGGACGGAGAATACCCCATTTTCGCTCATGAGTGCAGCTATGGCCCGGATGGCTAAAAGTCCGGTCAGCTAAAAACCGGTTAGCTGGTAAAGCGGCCAGCGAGCAAGCAGGATTCGGTGCCTGAGACAAACCTCTGAACTCCCCGACTAAAGGGAGGGCCGCAAAGGCTAGAATTTAGATAGGCGCGAAGCGCGTATGCCTGGACGGCTAGTCCTACTTGCCTGCCAGCTTCTGCGCTGCAATCTGTCCTGCAGCTGTAGTCTTGTCCTGATCCTTCAGCTCCGCGTAGAGCTTCTTCGCTTCCGCCGGATTGGTCGTCTCGTACAACCCGGCCAGTTGCAGCTTGGCCGCCGAGGCAGGAACGGTAAGCGTTGGATTTTTTATGATCTGCCGATAGAGATCAACCGCCTCATCATTACGGCCTGTCTGGCGATACAACCCCGCCAGAGCAATCTTTGCCAGAGCCGCCAATCCGCTGTCGCGCGAACTCGAAGCCTTCTCAAGCTCCTTCTGAGCGCTCGCTGTCTGGTCCATATCAAGATAGGTCAACCCTGCAAAATACTCTGCATTGGCACCCGTCTTCAGCCAGCTGTAGTGGTCGGCAACCTGCACAAACAGCGGATTCGCAGCCTTCGCGCGCGCCGCAGCCGTCGGATAGGTCGTTTCGCCGGGCAGTTGCTCCTGGCCGGGCTGCGCCAGCGGAGTGTTGTAAATATCCAGCGCCTGTCCAAACAGGCCCTGCGCCTTTGCCGAGCGCGAGTTGTAGATCACCACGCCGGTAATAATGAGCGCGGCCAGAACCACCACGGCGGTCACGCCGATAATCGTGTTGGTGCGGTTCTCCTGCAGCCAATCGAGGCTGGAGGCCGTTGCTGTGACAAAACGATCCTGCTTAAGCGCGTGACGAGTCTGTGTATCCACGGATTTCCTTCAGAAAGCCTTCCAGGGCGGGAACTTCGCGCAGGCAGAAACAAGGAAACCGGCTGCCTGCTTTGAGATAGCTCAAGTTTAGCAGCGGGCCGCAAGCGGGGTCAACGCGGAGGAGCGGCTTTCAGCGGCTGGCTTTTTGTTGTCTGTAAGGGCTGTTCTGCTCTCTGGAAGCTGGCAGCTAAAGGCTAGTAGCTAAAATAAACCCATGGAATACCCCATCACCCGCCTGCGCCGTCTCCGCCGTAGCGAACCCATGCGCAGCCTCGTCCGCGAGACGCACCTCGAGCCCGGAGCCTTTATCCTTCCACTCTTTCTCTGTGAAGGCGAATCCGTCCGCCGCGAAATCCCCTCCATGCCCGGCGTCTTCAATCTCTCCATCGACGAAGCCGTAAAGGATGCCGAGGCCGCAGCCGCCCTCGGCATCGGCGGCCTGCTCCTCTTCGGCCTTCCCGCCACAAAAGACGAGCTAGCTACCGGAGCCTGGGCCGAAAACGGCATCGTGCAGCGCGGCCTGCATGCGCTCAAGTCTTCGAGCGCGGCAAAAAAGCTACTGCTTATCGCCGACGTCTGCCTCTGCGAATACACCACCCACGGCCACTGTGGCATCGTGAAAAAGACGGAGGGCATTTCAGAAAAGGAGAGCGTCTTCGAAGTAGAGAATGACTCCAGTCTCGCCCTGCTCTCTAAAACCGCCGTCTCGCTCGCCACCGCCGGAGCCGACATCGTCGCTCCCAGCGACATGATGGACGGCCGCGTCGCCGCCATCCGCGACCACCTTGACGACGAAGGATTCGAACAGACGCCCATCCTCTCCTACGCCTCCAAGTTCGCCTCTGCCTTCTACGGGCCATTCCGCGAAGCCGCCGACTCGGCACCGCAGTTCGGCGACCGCCTTAGCTACCAGATGGACGGAGCCAATCTCCGCGAGGCCATGCGCGAGATCGACCTCGATCTAGGTGAAGGCGCGGACATGATTCTCATGAAGCCCGCTATGCCCTATCTCGATGTCATCCGCGCAGCCAGAGAAAGATTCGACGTGCCCATCGGCGCCTATCAGGTGTCCGGCGAGTACTCCATGCTGCAGGCCGCCTTCGCCAAAGGCTGGCTCGAACCCGAGCGCGCCATGATGGAGTCGCTCCTATCCATCCGCCGCGCCGGAGCCGGATTCATCGTGACCTACTTCGCCAAGGATGCGGCGAAGCTGCTGGGATCCTACTGATAAACGAGAGAGCGATAATCGTATCTTTACTGTGCGATTGCGAGCTTACCTCCACCCATCGCAACCAAACAAAAACTTGGATTGCTACGGCTACGCAATGACCAACCTTCATATCCCGAAGAAGAGTTGAAAAATTCCAGATACCGACGATCTTCAAACTCGATCCGCAAATCTCCGGTTTCAGCTCCGAGGATAACGGAGATAACCGGCGAAGCGGAGAGTATCTGCATGGATCTGCCGATACCATCTACCGGCGCAGGTAGGCCAAACATTTGATCGTGATCGTCACAACCGTGAGCTATACGACCATTCGCGATGATTCTCCATGGGCACTCGACGTTTAAGGATGCGTTCCCAGAGTTGAATACGAAATGCCATGAGAATTCCACCTTTACAACTTCGGTAAGATGAAGGCCGATCAGAAGCTGGCGAATTTCCTCGCTCGCTTTGGCGTCGGATACGATCTTCATGCTGAGGATCATCTAACCCCGGTCCAGCTCCGCAAATAGCTCGTTCAACATCACGCGAATTGGCGTCCCGGGAATGGTAAGCATTCCGTCTTCTGGCTCCTGAAAGCCTCTAGGGGAGCAAACATATGCCTTGCGTGTATCGGGATCAATCACCCACACATGCTCCGTGCCAAAACGCAGGTAATCATCCACACGCTGCCGTATTCGGCTCAATGTATCCTCGGGCGAAAGAATCTCGATAAACAGCAGCGCCGGAGTGCGTAGAATGCGCTCCCACTTCAATCCCGCTCGCGTGACCGTAATATCTGGAACCCGATAGTTTGTGGCGTTAACCTGCACCCGCAGCTCGGGATAAACCTCGACATCCCACTCTGCCTTGTTCCGCATAAAAAGATACGTCAATACCGCCTGCAGAATCGCATGCTCTTTCTCGCCCAAATTGCGCTCCTGAACCTCTCCATTCACATAGTCGCAATCCGGGCGATAGCTGCTCGCTAGGTATTCTTCAACCGAAACCCGAACCGGATGTGGAAATGCGCTCACGGGTTCAGTATCGCGCGGGAATGAGCCCTCCGTCTACAGCATCTCCACAATCAGGCATCTCCCCAGCTTTACCAAACGTATGTCTCCACGGATTCTTCGGGAATCATCGCGGCAAAGGATTCGCCGTGATACTTCACGTCGAATTTCTTCGCAAAGTTGCTCGTATTGGAGACGACCAGCACAACCTTCCCCTCCGGTGTAAGAAAAGCAACCGTCGCCAGTTGCTCCAGCTCGCTTGAGGCGATACGCACAGAACCCGGACGCACAAACTTCGAGAAGTGAGCGAGCGCATAGTACGCCACATTGCGCGTTACATTGTTGCCGTCCAGGGTAATCGCCCCATAGCATCCGGTGCAGCCACCATCATTTGTGTGAGGTCCGGCGTTGGGATCGGCGGCCAGGTTCCACAAGAGAACATTGCGGCTCCAGTTCCGCGTGCTTCCGATCAATACATCCTCCACAGGCTCGTCAACGTTAAGAGGCCCTCCGCCCGGCTCCTGCGTAACCGACTGTTCGGTCATGTACAAATTCTTGTTCGGATACTCGTTGTGCGCCTGGGTGAACGTGGCAGCAGTGCCGCCATACAAGTGAAAGGCCGTGCCGTCTGCATATTGGCTCGCAATCGGGTCGGCCAGGATCGACAACGGGTACGACGGAACATCCGGATTGTGGTCGTACAACCAGATCTTCGTATCGATCCCGGCCTTCTCGAATGCGGGTCCAAGATACTTCCCGATAAATGCGCCTTCTTCCGGCGCAAACACAACCATGCTCGGCGTATTCTTCGGGTTCAACGGCTCGTTCTGAACTGTTACAGCGTGAATCGTGATGCCTTCCGCCTTCATGGCTTCGACATATTTCACAAAATATTTCGCATACACACCATAATATTCAGTCTTTAGATGGCCGCCCTTCAGGCTGTCGTTTGTCTTCATCCACGCCGGAGCGGACCATGGAGAGCCGAAGATCTTGATCCCAGGATCGATCGCCAGGATTTCCTCCAGTACGGGAATTACATTCGACTGGTCAGGCCCTAAGCTGAATTTCGCCAGATCCGGATCTGTTTCTCCTGCAGGCAAATCATCATACGAAAACGGATGGTCGTTCATGTCGGAAGAACCAATGCTCACCCGCAGATAGCTGATCCCAATGCCGTCTCCCTCCGGCGTGAAAAGCTCCTTCAGCAGGCTTGTTCGCCGCGCAGGATCCATGCGCATGAGCAGTTCCGCACTGCCGCCCGTAAGCGCCACGCCGAAGCCGTCGATGGGCTGATACTTCGCCATATCGTTCACGTCAACCGTAGGCAGCGAATTGTCCAACGCAGAAAACTGCAAAGGCGCTGGCTGAAGCGCGAGCAGCGCCGAACGGTCCGCTGTCGTCAACCATAACCGCGCGTCTGGCTCATGCTGAGCTGCTTGCTCCTGGGCCTTCGACGCAACGGGAACAAACGCCAGCAGCGCACACAACAAAAACAATGCAAGTCGACGATTCACTGAAATTCTCCTCTTTACTAGCTGCCTATAGACCACTTGCAGAATTGTTTGCAGGTAGCAGTCTGACGTAGACAATCGATTGTGTTAAGGGCCGGAGAAACCCCATTCCGTTCCCCGCCAAAATAAAAACAGGGAGCACCGGCGCTTGTCAAGGGGCAGGTAATGGGTAGTGTGAATTTTGGCGGCGCCGGGTCAAAAAGTTTCGCGACCGGCCGCAGCAGTCACACCGAGCAGCACGCACAAACAGCACAGCCTATTTAAGATAAGTTCATGCCGCTGTTCAAGATCATCATCCTTGCCATCATTCAGGGCCTTGCCGAGCTGCTCCCGGTCTCCAGCTCTGCGCACGTCGTTGTGGCCGAACGGCTCATGGGCCTCAATGCCTCCTCTCCACAGATGACTCTCATGCTGGTCATGCTCCACACTGGCACCATGTTCGCCGTCATCGTCTACTTCTGGCAGCAGTGGCGCAAAACCTACTTCCGCAGCCGCGGATCCTTCAATCTCATCGCCATCCGGCTCATCTGGGCCACCATCCTTACCGGCGTCGTCGGCCTTATCATGCAGAAGATCGTCGAAAAGACATTGCTCAAGGGCGTCCCCCACGCGCAGATCGAAGACCTCTTCAATCACCTCGAATGGATCGCTCCCGCGCTTGCCGTCGCCGGCATTCTCATCCTCATCGCCGGCCTGCTTCCTGGCAAAGACAACTTCGACGACGGTCGCGAGCCTTCGCTTTCGCAATCCAGCTGGATTGGGGCCGTGCAGGGGCTTTGCCTGCCTTTTCGCGGATTCTCCCGCTCCGGCGCCACCATCTCCACCGGTATGTTGACGGGGGTCACCCGCGAGCGCGCCGAAACCTTCAGCTTCGCGCTCGCCGTCATTCTTACTCCGCCAGTTGTCATACGCGAGGTGCTGCGTCTGGCGCACGCGCGGCACATCAGCGGTGGCCTCAACCTGGCCTCAGCCATGGTCCCCGGCTTGATTGGGATGGCGTTTTCGTTTTTAGCGGGGCTTGTCGCGCTGAAGTGGCTCAGCCGCTGGCTCGAAGGCGGGCGCTGGTATCTCTTCGGCATTTATTGCCTGGTTGCGTCAGTAGTAGTCTTCTACCTGCACTACATCGGCTACTAGGCGAAATAGCCGACGCACTCTTATGACGGAGGAGACTGCTTGTGGCGGCTCATAGTGTATTTAGTCATGATTGGATCATTCTTCTCGGGGCAGTATTTCTTTTGTTTAGCACCCAAAGATCGCTAAAAACCGGAAGAGCATCCCTGCTTTACAACTTTTTCACGCGGTCCGAAGATGGACTTCTATATTGGTTAGCCGTATGGTTGTCCGCGGCGCTAGGCGTCGCAGGCGTGCTAAAAGTGTTCTATGACTGGGGGCGCCAGATATTTCGCTTATGACGGTGATTAAAGGCCACACGGGCCAGATCCCTGGATCTGGCCCCTTTACAACCCGAATAACGGCCTATAGCGGTTCTTCAGTGGATGTATAGTGAACGCGATGCCTTCAAGTGGCTTTTTCTTAAGAAAAAGCCACTTGGCCCGTTGCTGGAAACTCCACAGAAACTAAAACACGCCAGCCGCAGCATCGCCAACCGCTTTTTAGCTAGCCGGACCTTAGCCGACCGCCTGATAGCTAACCGCTCCTTAGCTCCCTCTATGTCTCCAGCATAAAGTCCGGGGCTACCGAATTCTCATAGAGCGAATAATCCCGTGTCACCACGGTCAGCCCGCTGGGCGTCACGAAGTAGTTCTTCTTGTCTTCGCTCGCGTCATAGCCAATCACGGTGCCCTCCGGCAACTGCACGTCGCGGTCGATAATGGCGCGCCGAATGCGACAGTGCCGCCCGATGTTCACATGCGTGAAAACTATGCTCGAATCCAGTTCAGAGTAAGAGTTCACGCGCACATCCTGCGACAGCACGCTGTTGCGCACCGTCGCGCCTGAAACAATGCAACCCGCCGACACAATCGAGTTGATCGCCATGCCCGTGCGTCCCGGCTCGCCGAAGACGAACTTAGCCGGAGGATACTGCCGCACCCGCGTGCGGATAGGCCACTTGCTGTCGTAGAGATTGAAAACGGGCGACACCGAAGCGACGTCCATATTGGCGTCATAGTAGGCTTCGAGCGTACCCACGTCGCGCCAGTAAAGCGCCTGTTGCTGGTTTTCATCCACGAAGTTATAGGCGCATATCTTGTACTTGCCCAGGATGCCGGGCAGGATGTTATGCCCGAAGTCGTGCTTCGACGTGGGATCTTCCGCGTCCTGCAGCAGCGCCGGCAGCAACACGTCGGTATTGAAAAGATAGATGCCCATCGAGGCATCCACCGTGTCGGCATTGAAGGGAGAGCGAATTTCGGTGGTCTTCGGCTTCTCGTCGAAACCAATGACCTCGCCATTCTTATCGACCTCGACTACGCCGAAGCGTGAAACCTCAGAAGGATCGATCGGCAGCGTCGCCAGTGTGACGTCGGCGCCCGTCTTCTCGTGATGCTCCAGCATCTTGCCGTAGTGCATCTTGTAAATGTGGTCGCCGGAAAGGATCAGCACATGCTTGGGTTGTTCGGCGCCAATCGAATAGATGTTCTGGTAGACGGCGTCCGCAGTGCCCATGTACCAGTTCGCGCTCACCCGCTGCATGGGCGGCAGAATTTCGACGAATTCGCCCAGCTCCTGCGCCACCGCGCTCGTCCAGCCCTCGCGGATGTGCCGGTTCAGGGACAGCGCCTTGTACTGCGTCATGATGTAAACGTGGCGTAGATCGGAGTTGATGCAATTGGACAGCGTGATATCGATGATGCGGTAGTTGCCGCCGAAGGGCACCGCCGGCTTGGCACGGTCCCGGGTGAGAGGGAAAAGCCGTTCTCCTGCGCCACCTGCGAGCAAAACGCCTAGTGTGTTTCTCATTGGCATAGCCGTATCCTCGCGCCTTCTTGTTTATTGCTCACGCATGCTGTCTTCCAGACCGGAGGATAGTACCATAGCGGACACTACTTTATCCTTCACCTACTCTTCTGTGAGCGTGTCGTCCTCTCCCTCAATTGCTATGCGAAGCGACCGCAGGAAATGGAGGTCCTGCGTGGTGAAAGGGCGATCTCCCTCTTGCTCCTTCGCGCCAGTTGCGTTCGATGGCTCCTGAGTCGCTACAGGTTGCTGCTCGGCAAGCTCATTCAGCCCAATCGTTGCTTCCAGCATCAGCATCACATCAAAACCCTGCTTGCGGATGTCCTGAACAACGCCGGCAATGTGTTCTGATTCGGAGACGCTTGCATGAATCGCTTCCCCAAGTTTCTGCACGAGCTTGCGCATTTTTTGGTTCAAAAAATTTCCACTCCGTTTCCGTTCCGCTGTACGCCCCGCGCACCTGGATACTCCATTAACCTTACTTCCGATGCCCGGTAGCTGCAATCGGAATAGTTTCGAGTTCTTGGCCGCCAGTTCTCCGTTTCCGGTTCATGGCGACCACCCCTGATTTCGCTGGGAACGAACAACTGAGAACTGCCGACTCAACCGGCAATTCTGAAATGCCGTAAGATTTTTCTATGAAACCGGATCGCGTTGGCCGCAAGGTGGGCGTCGGCGTACGCGTCGCATCAGGAATGCTGCGCGATCGCGCCGCACAGACCGCGCAAACCGTCCGGCAGGACGCTCCCGCCTATGTAGCACGCGGCAAAAGCGTCGCCGCCGGAACAAAACGGGGTGCCAAAAGGTTCGGCGAATCCGTCTGGGGACCCTTCGTTCACGCCGGCAATATCCTCTGGCTCGAAATTACAGGCGTCTTCTTCGCCATATTCAGCCTCTTTTTCGTGCAGGGCGCCTACCGGTTTCGCGCCGACTGGCAGTCCGGTCCCCACCATCAACGTGCTCTTGTCTATGCCATCATCGCCGTCGTCTTCTTCTACTTCGCAGTAAGTTCCTTCTATCGCGCCCACAAAAAGCAACAGAAACGCAACGCACAGCAGCACTGAAAATTTCCATCATCTCTTTGCGCGTTTCTTCCCACCCGTCTTTCCATTCTTCTCCACGCGCAGCTTCCACGCCGTGCGCAAAGCTCCAGCCAGCAGGTCCTCATTCGCCACCGACAGCCGGATATGCGTCACGCCCATCCTGCCCCAGCCGCCTGCGACCGGCAAAAAGACCTTCGGCTCCTCTGCAACAAAAGTCGCCTGCTGCTCGGACGTCAGCATCAGGTTGCCGAATCTTTTGTCTTGCGAGGCAAGCGTGGCGAAGATTCTCCCGCCAACCCGAAAATCGGCAGCGCCCATGTGCAAGCCTTCCTCTGTGCCCTCAAGGCTCAACGCAATTCGTCGAAAATCTGCTGTATTCATGGACCCCCGCCTGGTGTTCCCGTCAGGGCTGAAACACAAGCCGCGTGCCCTGCTCCTTGCTCCCCCACACCGCCTCAATCTTGCGCAGCGGAACCGCACGTGCAGCGTTCTCAAACGGCTTCTTCGCCGCCTCCTGGAACAGCTCGCCGACCGCCTGCATAATCTCCTGCAGGGAAGCGCTGCCAAAACCGCTGCCGAGCAGCTCCAGCCCTGAGCTGCGCA
>JBARHV010000388.1:0-2030 GCA_049799415.1 Silvibacterium sp. | reverse complement strand
ATACCAAGGTGGCCGTGATCAAGGCTTGCCTCTACGAGCCGCAGGTCAACCGCACCTATCAGGATATGGCGGCGCATTACGACACGGCGATCCTGCCGGCACGGCCGCGGCGGCCCCGCGACAAGGCGAAAGTCGAGGCGGCGGTGTTGATCGTCGAGCGCTGGCTATTTGGCCGGCTGCGCCATCGCCGCTTCTACAGCCTGGCCGAGCTCAACGCGGCAATCAGTGAGTTACTGCGCCAGCTCAACGAGGAGCGGCCGATCCGCCGCCTCGGCGTCACCCGCCGTGCCCTGCTCGAGGAACTCGATCGGCCGCACCTCAAGGCGTTGCCAATCGAGCCTTATGTCTTTGCCGAATGGCGGCTGCGCCGCGTCGGCATCGATTACCACGTCGAGGTCGAGGCCCACTTCTACAGCGTGCCCTACCGCTTCGCCCGTCGCGAGGTCGAGGTGCGACTGACGCCGCGCACTGTCGAGGTCTTTCTGAAGGGCGAGCGGATCGCCGCGCATCTGCGCTCCAGCGGCAATCACCGCCACACCACCGTGCCCGCGCACATGCCGTCAAGCCATCGGCGCTATGCCGACTGGACGGTTGAGCGCATTCGCCGGGAGGCCGCCACGATCGGGCCCGCCACCGCGGCCTTATGCGAGCTGATCCTGGAGCACCGGCCCCACCCCGAACAGGGTTTCCGCTCCTGCCTCGGAATCGTGCGACTGGTCCGGCCGTTTGGCGCAGACCGCCTCGAAGCCGCTGCCGTGCGCGCCATCGAGATCGGCACCCTCAACTATGGCTCGGTGCGCTCGATCCTCGACAACAAGCTCGATCGCCAGGCCGCCCAACCGCGGTCGGCCGATGCCGTCACGATCCTCCACCCCAATATCCGCGGACCCCGTTACTACCACTAACTTATTGAGGAGAACGACGTGCTGACCCATCCGATACTCGATCAGCTCAGCCAACTCGGCCTTTCCGGCATGGCGCAAGCCTTCGCCGAACTCGAAGCCTCCGGCGAGGGCGCGACCCTGACCCATGCCGACTGGCTCGGCTTGCTGGTCGATCGCGAGATCACGCAACGCCGCGACAAACGCCTTGCCACTCGGCTGCGCTATGCCCGATTGCGCCACCATGCCGTCATCGAGGATGTCGATTACCGCGCCCCGCGCGGCCTCGACCGCGCTCTGTTCCATAAGCTCGCGGACGGCGAATGGATCGTCACGCACGACAATTTGATCCTATGCGGTCCAACCGGCGTCGGCAAAAGTTGGCTTGCATGTGCCATCGGCCAAAAGGCTTGCCGCGACAACCGATCGGTCCTTTATCAGCGCGTGCCCAAGTTGTTCGCCGATCTCGCGCTGGCGCGCGGCGATGGCCGCTATGCCCGCATCATGCGCGGCCTCAGCGGCGCCCAGTTGCTCATTCTCGACGATTGGGGGCTCGACCCGCTCGATGCCGCCGCGCGCCGCGATCTCTACGAGATCCTCGAAGAACGATACGGCCGCCGCTCAACCATCCTCACGAGCCAGATCCCGGTCGACAAATGGCATGAGGTCATCGGCGATCCCACCTATGCCGACGCCATCCTCGATCGCCTCGTCCACAACGCCTATCGCATCGATCTCACCGGTGACAGCCTGCGCCGGACCCGACCCAAAACACCCTCAAAGGATTGACCGCCGACCCGATACTTGCCAAAACCAATCAGCCAGCAGGACGCCGCTCACGCGGGCGACATCAAATCGGAATGGCGGGCGACATGATCTCGGAATAGCCAGGCGATATCACCGGAATCCGCAGATAGCGGGCGCACAGCCGGACTTGCGCCTTCCAGGCGATGTCACGGACGGCTTTTGGCAGCCCGTCGAGCCGGGCTCGCAGCGCTTCGCCGATCCTGGCGGGATAGCGGTAGGTCCAGGCCGCTTCCACCAGCACGCGGCGGGCGCGGCGATTGCCGGTGAGGGTGAGACCCTTGCGCCGCACCGTCTCGCCGGTCGAGTTTTCCGCCGGGACCAGACCCAGAAACGACATTAGCT
>JBARHV010000387.1:0-4934 GCA_049799415.1 Silvibacterium sp. | reverse complement strand
ACTGGCAGTCGTTCACGCCGCCTCCGCATGTGGCGGAGACGAGGGTGGAGAACAGCAGCGGGCAGACCGTGGGCTATACGAATGAGCCGTATAGTGGCGGGACGTTTACAGGGTTCAGCATTACACCGATTATTCTGCGCTGGAACCTGGTTCCCACTCGGCGGTTTGCGCCGTGGGTTCAGGGCGCTGGCGGGCTGATTTATACGACGCACAAGTATCCGCCGGACGTGCTGGTAACGCATGGCGTGCCCGGCGGCACGAGCGTCTTCAACTTTACGCCGCAGTTCGGGATAGGCGTTCACTATTTCGTGAAGCCCCGGCGATCGATTGATTTTGCCGCCAATGCGATTCACATCTCCAGCGCATCGCTGGGCGACCGGAACCCCGGCGTGAATGCCAGCGTGCAGTTCCAGATTGGGTATACGTGGTGGCACTGAAATACTTTCTGTCGGAAGTTCCTATATGCCTAGTCCTTTGATCGAATGTGTGCCAAATTTCTCGGAGGGGCGCGACCCCGCGGTTGTGGCGGCCATTGTGGCAGCCATGGCGGTAGAGGGAGTGTCTCTGCTGGACTATTCGCGGGATGCGGACCATAACCGGTCGGTGGTGACGATTGCCGGGCCTCCTGCCGCAGTGGTCGAAGCGGCGGTGCGTGGTGCAGGCCGGGCGGCGGAACTGATCGACCTCACGACGCAGCAGGGGGTGCATCCGCGGATTGGCGCGGCGGATGTGATTCCGTTTGTTCCAGTCCGCGACGTTTCGTTAGAGCAGTGTGTAATGCTGGCGCGGCAGGCGGGCATGGAGATCTGGAGCCGCTATGGGGTTCCAGTGTATTTCTACGAGGCGGCTGCGGCGCGTCCGGATCGTGCGCTGCTCGAAGAGGTGAGGCGCGGCCAGTTCGAGGGGCTGCGCGATGCGGTGCGGCGCGAGGTGGCGCGGCGTCCGGATGTGGGCGGCCCAGATCTGCATCCCACTGCGGGGGCTTCCGCGGTCGGAGCGCGGCGATTTCTGATTGCGTGGAATCTCTATCTGAACACGGCGGATGTAGGGACGGCGCGGTCCATTGCGCGTGAGATTCGTGCATCCGGAGGGGGACTGTCAGGCGTTAAAGCTATGGGAGTGCTGGCGCACGGCGAGGCGCAGATCTCGATGAACATTACCGACTTCCAGAAGACCCCTGTGAGCCAAGTGTATGCAGCGGTGGAGGAAAAGGCGGCGAAATTCGGGGCGAAGGTGGTACGCGGAGAGCTGATTGGGTTGATTCCGGAGGAAGCTGCTGAGCGGGAGAGCGAATGGCTGCGTCATTTTCATGAGTTCGATCCAGAGGATCGGATTCTGGAGCGCAAGCTCAAGCGGCCACTGAAATGGCCGGCAGTACGAAGTTGATACTAGGACCGGATGCGCAACATAGGGATGCGGTTCGCGTCTAAAATAGAGGAACGAAGCAACAGTGGCGCGCTCGCGCGCAGACAGGAAGAGCGCAGAACGCGCCTTCCGGAGGCAGAAAACCAAGTGAAAGTTCAGAAATGGGTAGGACAGCTGGCAGTAGCGTCGATGGTCGTGGCGTTTTCGTCCGGAGCGCATGCTGCGCAGCTGGATACAGATGCGCGAACGGCGATTCCGAGTGATGTGCAGCAGGTGATTGTGGTCGATTACCGCGCCATGCAGAACTCCCCGGCGGCGATGGATTTGAAGGCGAGAATTCTTCCGCCTGAGCTGAAGCAGCTGGAGCAGGCAATGAAGGTCTCCGGGTTTGACGAGAACCATGACGTAGACGAGCTGGCGTTTGCGGCGTTTCGCGTGGGCACAGAAGGCGGTGTGCGGACGGTGGGCATTGCACAAGGGCAGTTCCCGGTAGAGGACATCATGGCCAACTTCAAGAAGAAGAAGATCAAGCCCAAGATGATCCGTGCGAACGAGCTTTACCCGATGGGCGCAAGCGGGATGACGGTGGTGTTCCTGAACCCGACAACCATGGTGTTTGGATCGAATGACGCGCTGAAGTCGGCGCTGGATGCGCGCGATGGGCTGGCGCCAAACTTCCTGACCAATCAGGCAATGGTCGGCGAGATGGGCCAGGTGGACTCGCAGCCGGTATGGAGCATTCTGGACCAGGAGGGGACGCAGTTCATGATGAAGGGCCTGTTGGGTCAGGCAGCCCAGCTCGCGGACTATGAACAGATGAAAAAGCGTTTGCTTGGTTCGTATTACACAATGAACTTCCAGAACGGCGTGAAGTTTTCGCTGAATGTCACGACTCCGGATACGTTTACGGCTGCAACGCTGTCATCTCTGCTGAACGCGGCGGCGGTGTATGAAAAGGTCAGCGGGACAGCAGTAGAGAAGCAGGCGATCGACGCTACCACAATCGACTCCAGCGCGGGCGACCTGGAGGTGAGCTACGCAAGCTCAGACAGTCAGTTCTCAGCGCTGCTGCAATCACCGCTCTTTCAGACAGTGGTGAAGTAGAAAAAGCGCATCTGGAGTGGCCACCTGACCCCAGCACGCAAAGACCGAGTGCCGGGGCCTCACAAGACGGCGATATGGAACGGATAACGGGAGGGGTTGATTAACCCCTCCGTTATCCTTGTCAGCGTATGGCTAAGGCTGTTTCTGCGACGGCTTTCAGATGCCCCACCCATTTCTTCTCGTTTCTATAAACCCGTAAATTGATTGATTTTATGGTTGACAAAGGTGTACTTCGGGTTGCACTCTAAAACGTTTTCCTGAGGGAAGTATGCCTCCCTGTGCCTGGCGGCTCTGTTTGGCCTTATTCCGCCGGGCATTTTTTTTTGCCTTCCCGCAGCCGAATGATCCTGCCTATCTGCTGAACTATCTCGTAGGTTTTATGGAGGGACGATGGAGAAGAATGAGCGTCCGCTGGAACCGGGCATTGTGACGGATTTCTCTGACCGTATGAGCTATGCGGGCTATCTGTGCCTGTCGGAGTTGCTGGCCCAGCAGCGTCCCCTGTCGCAGCCGGAGCACCATGACGAGATGCTGTTCATTATTCAGCATCAGGTGTCGGAGCTTTGGATCAAGCAGCTGATTCATGAGCTTTCAGCGGCGATCAGGTTTGTGCGGCACGATCAGCTTGACCCATGCTTCAAGATTCTGTCCCGGGCGAAGCTCATCCAGATGCAGTTGTTCGATCAATGGGCGGTGCTGGAGACCCTGACGCCTTCGGAGTATATGGAGTTTCGCGGCGTGCTGGGCCATGCTTCGGGGTTCCAGTCGTACCAGTACCGCAAGCTGGAGTTTTTGCTGGGGAATAAGAATCGCGACGCATTGAAGGTCTTTGAATACGACACGGCGATTCATGCGGAGTTGATGGCTGCGCTTGAGGCCCCAAGCTTGTACGATGAATTTTTGCGGCACCTGGCGCGGCGAGGGCTGGCGGTGCCAAATGAGTGCGTAGAGCGGGACTGGAGCCAGCCGCACGAGAAGAACGAGGCTCTGGTCGAGGCATTTCGAGGAATCTACGAGCATCCGCGCGAGCACTGGGACGCTTATGAGATGTGCGAAAAGCTGGTGGATGTCGAAGAGTACTTCCAGCTATGGCGGTTCCGGCACATGAAGACAGTAGAACGGATCATTGGATTTCGGCAGGGAACCGGCGGATCATCGGGCGTGGGATTTTTGCGGCAAGCGCTGGAGTTGACGTTCTTTCCTGAATTGCTCGCGGTGCGGACGGGGTTGAAGCAGCGATGAAAATAGCAGATGCAGTGGCGGCTTTGGGCGACGGTCCTTTGAGCGAGGACGGGATTGCGCGGCATATTGCGCCGTTGTTTTCACGGGTGCTGGCGAAGGAGCAAATTTATCTGGCGAACCATTCGTTGGGCCGCCCCCTGGATGCGATGGCCGGCGATGTGGCCGAGGCCGTGTCGCTTTGGTACGGCAAGCTCGGCGACGCCTGGGATGCGTGGCTGGCGGAGCGCGAAGCGTTCCGTGGACGAATTGCGCGGCTGATCGGCGCGGAGCGGGCAGACTGCGTGGTTCCGAGGACGTCGGCGGGGCAAGGGCTGCGCGCGGTGCTGAATGCAATGGGCGGCAGGCCTCGCGTAGTGAGCACTCGCGGCGAGTTCGACGCGGTGGACTTGATTTTGAAGCAGTATGCCGCGCTGGGGCGTATCGACGTGCGCTGGGTTGAACCGGACGCGCGCGGCGAATTTGGCATCGACGCTTTGATTGATGCCGTGGAGCAGGGCGCGGACCTGGCGGTGGTTTCGCGGGTGATGTTTAAGACCGCGCAGGCAATCGAAGGTCTGGAGCGTCTGGCCGATGCTTGCCACGCGCGCGGCGCGCGGCTGCTCGTGGATGCGTATCACGCGGTCGGCGTATTTCCGGTGGACGTGCGAGCGATGGGCGCGGATTTCTTGATCGGCGGGAGCTACAAGTATCTGCGCGGCGGTCCCGGAGCGGGGTTCCTTTATGTATCGCTCGAGATGTTGGAAAGCGGTCTGCGTCCGCTGGACACCGGCTGGTTTGCGAATGCGGACATGTTTTCATTTCAAAGGCCGGAGATGCCTGCGCTGAAAGCGGGTGGGGATGCTTTTCTGGAGGGAACTCCAGCGGTGCTGACGTGGTACCAGGCGCGGAGCGGGCAGGAATTTACTTTGGCGATGGGTGTGGCGCGGCTGCGGGAGTATTCATTGCGGCAGCTAAGCGCGTTGCGCGGATATCTGGCAAATGCCGGTGTCGCAGATGTAACGGGCGGCGACGCGCAGCATGGGGCATTTCTTTCGATTCGGATCAATGAAGCGACGGCGGTTGTGAAGCGGCTGGCGAGCGAGGGAATTGATTGCGATGCGCGGGGAGAAATCCTGCGGCTTTGCCCGGATTGCCTGACGCGCGATGCGGAGCTGCGGCGGGTGGCAGAGGTGCTGGGCCGCGTCACGGAAGCGGAAGTACCCAAACCAGGCATGACATTGGCT
>JBARHV010000386.1:0-7331 GCA_049799415.1 Silvibacterium sp. | reverse complement strand
ATCGTGGACCAAGGAGCCGCCACATAAAACGGAATCCCATGTTCTTTCGCCAGCACCGCCACGCCGTAGGTGCCGACCTTATTCGCTACATCGCCATTCGCAGCAATGCGATCCGCGCCAACCACGACAGCCTTGATCTTCCCCGCCCTCATCCGGCTCGCCGCCATGTTGTCGCACAGCACCGTCGTCGGAATCCCGTCGTGCATCAGCTCCCACGCCGTCAACCGCGCGCCCTGCAAAAATGGCCGCGTCTCGTCCGCATAAACATGCAGCTTGCGCCCTGCAGTAACCGCGCTGCGAATCACTCCCAACGCCGTCCCATACCCGCACGTCGCCAGCGCGCCTGCATTGCAGTGTGTCAATACGCCGCCCTCTTCCGGCATCAGCTCCGCGCCAAAATCGCCCATCGTGCGGCATGCGGCAATGTCTTCGTCATACATCGTCTGCGCTTCGGCAATCAGCCCCGCGCGTATCGCATCGAGCGTAATTCCCGGCTGCGTCTTCAGCGCCTCAAACCGCTCCCCCATCCGCTGAATCGCCCAGAACAGGTTCACCGCCGTAGGCCGCGTCGCCGCCAGCACCGCGCTCATCTGCTTCACGTCCTGCGCCAAAGCATCCAGCGTCTTCGCGGGACTGTTCTTCGCGCCCAGCGCAACGCCCATCGCCGCCGATACGCCGATAGCCGGAGCGCCCCGCACCACCATCGTCGTAATCACATCCGCGACGTCCTGGTACGTCTTCGCTAAAACATAGGTCTCTTCCAGAGGCAGGCGTGTCTGGTCCAGAAAACGCACGCCCTCGTCGGTCCATTCCAGTGTGGGAATCATAGTTTCAAGTGTAAATTGCCGCGCTCGATCCAGCGCACCGCAGCCAATTCAGTCATCCACTAAATATGAAATTCTTTGTCCCTTCTGGGCAAGATCGATTTACTATAGGACGCAAGTCGCCGGTAAGTAAGGATCGCGCTGTAATTTTCAAGAGATAACGGGACGTCCATTCATATCCGCGTGTTCTTTCTGCCTCCTGCGATGAGCTGACGCAAGACTAGCTCTACACTTTGTGAGGTAAGTAAGTTGGGACCCGAAAAAGTACATTGTCCTGCATGCGGACAGCTGGCATGTATGCGTATCGAACGCACGGGCTTTCTAAGAAAGTACGTCTACCCCAAAGCCGGCTTTTATCCGTGGAAATGCCAGTACTGTCGCAAGAGGTTTATCCTGCAAAACCGCGGATGGGTCCGCGGCAAAACATCCTCACCCCGCGAAAATTCCAGCAACAGGACCGAGAGCCAGAACCTCGGCCATACTCAAAAATAATCCGAGGCGTCCTTTGCAGCGGGCGCCTCGGCATTATCGTAAGATTCGCAGTCAGCCTACGTGCGCCGTGACCCGTTTGTCCGCGCTGGCCAGTGTTTTTTCAGGAAGATAAATGCGCGCGCACGCGCCGGCGTATACCGCATGGCCGCAGTTCTGCAGCCGGATCATGCCGCCATGCTTCTGCACGATGCCCATGCTCACCCACAGTCCAAGCCCGGTGCCCAGCTCGCCCTTCGTCGTAAAAAATGGCTGGAAGATGCGTTGCGCCGCAGCATCCGTAATGCCCGATCCGCTGTCTGCAACCTCGATCAACGCGCCGGTCCCGCGAAACTCCTCAGGTGGCGCAGTTTCCAGCCGCACGCGCATGTGCCCGTGCGGGCCTGCCGCTTCAATCGCATTCACCAGAACGTTGGTCACAACCTGGCGAAGCTCCGCCGGAAAGCCTTCAACCACGCACGGCTCCAGGAATTCGCTCTTCACCTCGATCTGCAGCTGTGCAATCCGCCGTTCCAGCAGCAGCAGCACGCCTTCAATCAGGTCCTTCAAATCCACCGGCACCGGGGCCTTCGGCTCGCGATAAAGGCTCAGCATGGTCCGGCTGATCTGCATCGTGCGTCCCAGCTCCTGCTGTGCCATCTGCAGATACTCCGTGCGCTTCGCAGGGTCTTGTTCATCGCGCAGCAGAAAAAGAAGGTTCCCGACCGAATCCAGCGGGTTGTGAATTTCATGCGCAATGCTGGCGGTAAGCCGCCCCGCCACCGCCAGTTTCTCTCCCGCAATCAGCGCCGCCTCCGAGCGCCGCTGCTCCGTCACATCGCGGAACACCAGCACCACTCCTGTCATCTCGCCACGCGCATCCAGGATCGGCGCTGCGCTGTCGTCAATCACAAACTCCCGGCCCTGGCGCGAGATCAGCACCGTACGATTGGTCAGCGCGATGGCCTTGTTCTGCCGCAGGACCATCTCCACCGGGTTTTCCGCCCGCTCGCGAGTTTCCTCATGAATAACGCGGAACACCTCCGTCAGTGGCTGCCCCAGGGCGTCATACATCGTCCACCCGGTAAGACCGCTGGCGACCGCGTTCAAAAATTCCACACGTCCGCCAATGTCGCAGGAAATCACCGCGTCGCCAATCGACTCCAGTGTTGTCTGGAACCATTGGCGGCTCTCATGCACTTCGCGGGACCGCTGCTCCAGCGCGTCCAGCGTGGCGTTATAGCTGCGTGAAACCTTCCGCAACCGCTCCCGTGTGAACAGCGCCACGGCCAGGCCAATGCAGAGCGAGGCCGACAGAATCGCAACAAACAGGCGCTGCCGAAAATCGGGCGCCGCTGCCGACAATATTCTGCGCCGCAAATCCTCCTCGTGCAGCATGGCATTTACCGTGTCGCGGATGCCGTTCATCATCTGCTGCCCCTGCTTGTAGACGCGTATGCCGGTTCCAAGATTAGGGTCTTTGGAAAGAATCGACTGCGTCAGGCCGAGCCATATCTGGTAGCGGTCTGAAAGAATCGCTAATCGCTGCTGTTGCAGTTCGTTGCCCGCCAACAGTTGGCGCAGCCCATCAAAACTCTTCTGGATGGGGACAGTCCCAGCGTTGTACGGCGCCAGCATTTCGGGATCGTTGGTCAGCTCATAGCCGCGGACCCCCGTTTCCTGGTCCAGAATCAGCTTCTGCAGATCAATCACCTGGGCCGTGACTGTGTTGCTGTGGTTGATCGCGCGCAGCAGGATCGAGGATTTCCCGATCTGCAGCAGAAAAAAACCTGCCAGCAGCAAGAGCAGCAGGATTGGAACGAACAGTGCTTGGCGAAGAATGCGGCGAAACTCACGCGGATTCAACCCAGCGCCTCCACATCTGTGCCGTCAGGTCCAGGCGGAAGCAACTCCCGCACTTTGGCCAGCAGGACATCCGGTCCATCGCCCTTCAAAATCGTCGCATTCACCAGGCTCGTTACCTCCGGCGGTAAACTGACATAGGCCGAGAGCAGAAGAATCGGGACCTTCGGATGTAGCCGGCGCATCTCCATGGCGACCTGCGCGCCGTTCATCGACGGCATAAAGTAGTCCAGAATAACAGCGTCAATGGGCTCGCTTGCAAATAGACGCAACCCTGAGTCGCCGTCCGCAGCCGTGATCACGCGGTAACCGGCGCGCTCCAGAACCGTCCCACGAATATGCAGACCAAGCTCTTCGTCGTCTATGCAGAGAATCAATGGTTTAGGCACGCTTTGGTTCCCTGAGACTACTCCGGCCCTCCGGATCTACAAACTCACCTGCCTTATAAATAGACCACGGAATTGATTGCGAGTATAGCAAACCGGGTTCCCCCTGCCGGCAATCCTTACTCCCCGTAAATTCACACAACGTTTGCATTTCTTTCCCCAATCCGGTTTAACCTGATGGCACATAGGGAGTATCAGGACTTCGCGCCTGCGCTTTCAGGACAACGCAACAAGGAAGGCACTTTTGAGCCAGACCATATTCGTTCTTGAAGACGACACGGATATTTCACGACTAATTCAACATCATCTGGAGGCATCCGGCTTTCAGGTTCGCACCTTTCACACTCCCGTAAATCTGATCTCCGACGCCGAACGACACCCGCCCGCCCTCTTTCTCCTCGATATCATGGTCCCCGGCGGGGACGGCCTCGATGTCTGCCGCCGCCTGCGCACCAACACTTCTCTCAGCACCACGCCCATCATCTTCCTCACCGCGCGCGCTGGAGAAAACGACCGCGTGCTCGGCCTCGAACTGGGTGCCGACGACTACATCACCAAGCCCTTCTCCACGCGTGAAATGCTGGCTCGCGTCAAGGCCGTGCTGCGCCGCTTCGAGCGCCCATCCGCGCCCTCGGTCGTCAGCTTCGACGATGTGGTAATCGATGCCGGAGCCATGCAGCTCAAGGTGCGCGGCACGCTTACCACCACCACCGCCACCGAGTTCCGCCTCCTCGACTACCTCGCCCGCCATCCCGGCCGCGTCTTCAGCCGCGATCACCTTCTCGACGCCGTATGGGGAGACGCCCGCTTCGTCACCCCGCGCTCCGTCGACGTCTACGTGCGCCGCATCCGGGAGAAGATCGAGCAGGACGCCGAAGATCCCCGCTACCTCAAAACCGTGCGCGGAGCCGGATACCGCTTCGAAATACCCAAAGCCGGCTAGTCTCCGGAGGCCGAAAATCAGCCGCGCAGCCTTGCTTGTTTTCCCGTTACCGCTTGCCCTGAAACCCTCCCATCTGCGCGCCGTTCTCTGAACGCTGAATATGGACTCTGCACCTTGTACCCTGTTGGCTATACCCTGAGTTCTGAACCCTGAGCCCTGTGCCCTGTTTTCCAAAATGACTGGCCGCGTCTTCACCAAGCTTTTCTTCTCCTTCGTCCTCGTGCTCGCCATCAGCACGGCGGCGCTGGACTTTGCCCTGCGCCGCTTCATGGAGCATTCCCTTCCCGGCGAGATCCATCTGCTGCGCCGCGACCTGCTGCTCGCCTCGCTTTTTGCCATGGCCATTGCCATTGTTGTCTCGGCCATCATCGCGCAGCGTGCCGCCGCCCGGCTCAATCGCATCGTCGCCTTCGCCCATCGCATCGCCGCCGGAGATTTCTCCGCCCGCATCGAAGAAGGCAGCCTCGACGAAATCTCCGACGTCGCCCACGCCCTCGACGCCACCGCTGCGCGCCTTGAATCCAGCTTCCGCGCCCTTGAGTCCCGCCAGCGCGAGCTCGCCGCTCTCCTCGACAGCATGCAGGAGGCGGTCATTGCCGTCGATGCCGGTGGACGCATCGCCTGGTCCAATACCGTCATGCAGCACATCGCGCCCGCTGCCGAGCGTCAAGGCCAGGCCCTCGTCCACGCCGTGCGCGATCCTGAAGTTCTGGCATGCGTCGAAGCCGCCCTCAGCCGCAGCGAGGTACGCAGCGGCAAAGCCACCTCCGTCACGCCCGGCCGCATCTTCGACGTCAACGCCGCGCCCACCCCCGGCGGCGGAGCCGTCGCCGTCCTCCACGACGTCACCGACATCGCCCGCGCCGAACAGATGCGCCGCGACTTCATCGCCAATGTCTCCCACGAACTCCGCACCCCGCTCACTTCCATCTCTGGCTATGTGGAAACCCTGCTCGAAAGCCGCTACGATCTGCCCGGCCCCACGCGCGAGTTCCTCGCCATCATCCTCAAGAACGCCACGCGCATGAACCGCCTCACCGAAGACCTGCTCGCGCTGGCCAGCGTCGAGTCCGGCGACTACAAAGTCAAAACCCGTCCCGTCGCAGCCTCTGCTCTCGTGCGCGACGCCCTGCACGCACTGGCCGGAATGGTCATTGACCTCGATATAAAGCTCGATTCCGCCGACACCACCAGCTCTGTCGTGCTCGCCGACGAGGACGCTCTCACCCAGGTCTTCGGCAACCTCATCGAGAACGCCGTTAAATATGGCAAAGGAGGCAAGCAGGTCATCATAGGCGCGCGCGACAGCGAGGGCTGCGTCGAATTCTTCGTCCAGGACTTCGGCCCCGGCATCCCATCCGAACACCTCGGCCGCATCTTCGAGCGTTTTTACCGCGTCGACAAAGCCCGCTCACGCGAGTCTGGAGGCACCGGCCTCGGCCTCGCCATCGCCAAGCACATTATCCTCGCCCACAAAGGAACCATCCGCGTCGAGAGCGAGCTCGGCTCGGGAGCCACTTTTCTATTTACTCTGCCATTGGCTCCAGCCGAGCCGGTTTGACCGGAAAGCTGTCCGCCAGTCAGTCGGGAAGTTGAATACTTCCATCCGCAGCGATGCTGAACGACGGATTCCACGCCACCTCCCACAAAAACCCATCCGGATCGGCAAAGTATCCTGAATAGCCGCCCCAGAAGGCCGTCTGTGCTGCCTTCACAAGCTTGCCGCCTGCACGCACCGCCTCCGCCAGCACAGCATCAACCTCTTCCCGCGTGCGCGCGTTGTAAGCCAGAGCCATTCGGCAGAAGCCCTGCCCGTCGTCTGCAACCTCTGCATCCTTTGCCAGCTCCTCGCGCGGAAACAACGCCAACGCCATCCCACCTGTTTGGAAGAACACCACGCCCTCCGCATGTTTCATTGATCGCCGCCATCCCAACCCCTCATAGAACCGCCTGCTGCGCTCCAGATCCGCCACGCCCAGCGTAATCAGGCTCACTCGTTGCTCCATTCGTCCCTCCAAGGCCCGCGCGTGTCCGCCGTCTAAGCTGCAAGCATAAATCGTCGCCGCTTTTTTAAGCAGTTCACCTTCTACCGTAATAGGATGATGAGTTCGATCATTTCAGCGAAGGACCTCCTCTCCAATGCGCTCATCTTCTATCCGCATCGCCGGCACGCTCTTTGCCGCTCTGCTCACTGTGTCCGCCCTGGCTCAGCAAACTCCGATTCAGATCACCGCCAACCTCACCGACGCGCCCCGCAAGCTCTACCACGCTGAGGTCGAACTTCCCGTGACCGCCGGCCCGCTCACCCTTATCACCCCGCAGTGGATTCCCGGCGACCACCGCCCCACCGGCCCGGTCAGCGACATCGTCGGAGTCGTCTTCACCGCCGACGGCAAGCCGCTTCCCTGGCGTCGCGACGACGTCAATATGTATGAGTTCCACCTCGACATCCCGCCCGGCGTAACCACCCTCCACGCGCATCTCGACTGCATCGTCACCGCGCGCGTCTCGCATGAGCTCGCCGTGCTTGAATGGGAAAAGCTGCTTCTCTACCCCGCCGACAAGCCGGTACGCGACATTCCCATCCAGCCCTCGCTCATCGTCCCCGCGGGCTGGGGAGTCGGCACCGCCCTCACCCCCGTCAGTCAGGGCTCATGGCCCGTCCCCGCCGACGGAGCCACCACCAAATTCGCCGTCACCACCGTCGAGCAGCTTCAGGATTCGCCCATTATCACCGGCGAGTTCTTCCACGAGTTTGCCCTCGCGCCCGACATCAGCCCCAAACACTACATTGATACCGTCTCCGACTTCCCCGAAGACTCGAACCTCAGCCCCGAGCTGCTCTCC
>JBARHV010000385.1:0-30406 GCA_049799415.1 Silvibacterium sp. | reverse complement strand
CCGACGAACGTGGCGCCCCGGATATGATCAACGGAAAATCCTGCAGTGTCTCCGGCGCAATGCCGCCGCCCAATGTCGCATTGGTGACGTTAATGGTGGACGCTCCACCTTGAACGGTCACCGTCTGATGCGTCTGGCCCAGCGGAAGCTGAACGTTGACGCGTCCCGCCTGGTTGATCATGAGCTGAATTCCCTTATTAATTGTGGTTTTGAACCCCGGCGCGCTCACCGTCAGGTCATACTTGCCCGGCGAGATGCTCGTGATGTTGAATTCGCCAGTGGCATCCGACTTCGCCGCCCGGCTGAGGCCTGTCGCCTCGTCTGTCAATATTAAACTTGCATTCGGAATCGCGGCGTTGGTCGTGTCCGTCACAGTTCCGCTGAGCGAGGCGTCGTTGCTCTGCCCGTAGGACAGCCCCGCAACGGCAAAAAGCGCCAACACTGTGCATAGTCCTAAAGCCCTTGTTGCGACTCGTATTGTCTTCAGCATCAATTTGTCCTCCTTAAGCTTGATCAAACAATCCCCATTGCCCTTGGACGACAGCGCCACATTCGGCTCCGCCGACGGAATTCTTGTCGGATTCCTTGTAAAGGTTCCCGGTGCACAGCAAATAACCGAACAAATGTTTCGATAAATAGCACATTGTTACCGGTTTCAATGAGACAACGTTGTTTTATCTTACGGATTAGGCGGTGTCAACAAAAATCCTGGGCGTTGGATGATGCGATTGCCGAGGGCAGCTCAGGCGCTGTGGAGTATGGGCGTCAAAGCAAAATAGACCATATGCACCGCGCGAGCGGCGTGCTGTGGCGGAGGAATGTATGGTCCGCCGCTTTGTTGCAAGCGAAAAGTGAGTGTGACAGGTTGGTCTGCGCGATTCATACGGCCTTTATTGAGCGTTGTGGGCCCCTGGCCGGGGTGGAATGCGCTTCGCTCTCTTCCTGTCCAAGTAGGCGGGCTTTTTTACTCCACAGGTTTCAAGAGCGCCGAGTTCGAGCGTTGTGCCATCTCAAATTTTCGCCAGCAGGGCTTGGCAGTGATTACAGATCAAGCGCAAAACAGCGCAACACATGACGGAATTTCGCCTCGGAAATCTTCGCAAAACGAAAATAACGACTTCGCCGCGCCATTGCTGGATATTAGCGCCACCATGGGCTCCTTTGCTTCCTAAGCCCCTGCAACAAATTTGCGCGGCAAGTCGAATTAATACCCAACGGCTTTTCCGAGGGGTATTGTATTGTTATTATTTGTAAGCACGTAGAGCGCATTGATAAAGAAAAGGAATGATTTTATGAGGAAATCGACACATGCCTTAACGGCTGCGCTGGTGGTTGTATTGTTGGTGGGCGCTGCCTTTGTGGCCGGTCTGCAAGACGCCAGGGCCGAGGATAATGGCCTCGGGCGTACACCCGTGCTTGGCTGGAGTAGCTGGAGCTTCCTCCGCGCGCAGCCCACGGCAGCGAAGATAGAAGCCCAAGCGCGCGCGCTGCAGGAGTCCGGCTTGCAGAGAATGGGTTATGAATACGTGAACCTGGACGACTTCTGGTACCAGTGTCCGGGTAGTCAGGGTCCCAACGTCGGACCTTATGGCCACTGGGTGACAGACTCATCGAGATTCCCAGCCGATGGAGATACCAATGGCATAAAGGTAGTCGCCGATTACGTCCACAGTCTCGGGATGAAGTTCGGAATATACGTTACACCGGGCATTTCCAAGCAGGCAGTAAGCAAGAACACGCCGATTCAAGGCACGCCGTACACGGCTGCCCAGATTGCGGAACCGTCTATAACGGAAAGCAACTACAACTGCCACGGCATGGTCGGTATTAATTTCAATAAGCCCGGAGCTCAGGAGTATATCAATTCATGGGTAGACATGCTCGCGGCATGGGGCGTCGATTACATCAAAATCGACGGCATGCAAAACAGCAATGTCGCTGACATTAAGGCATGGTCGCAAGCAATACGACAGAGCGGGCGGCCGATGATCCTCGATGTCACACAGGGGAGCTATACACAGGCCATCGCCCCGATATTGATGAAGTACGCTAATCAATGGGAATTCGCGCCCGATGTCGAATGCTATCGCTGCGAGAAGGGCGGCAGCAGCTACCCGCTGACCAGTTGGGCAGATGTTGCGAAGCGCTTCAATTATGTGGCCGAGTGGCAGCCTTACTCTGGTCCGGGAGGTTTCAACGACTATGACTCCATCGAGGTAGGGAATGGCAGCGACGACGGGCTTACTCCAGTCGAACGTCAGACTCAGATGAGCCTGTGGGCCCTTGGATCGGCGCCCATCCTCCTCGGCGTCGATCTTACTCACCTCGACCAGCTGGATCTGCAGAACTACCTTAAAAACGCCGCAGTCCTCGCTGTTGACCAAGATACGATCGCTGCTAAAAGAGTTGTCAATACCGGCAACCAGCAGGTGTTCGCAAAGATGGAACCGAACGGAGACGCGATCGTCGGTTTGTTCAACACCGGGGAGAAGGCGGAGAAAGTCTCTGTACAAGCATCGGCCGCAGGCCTTCACGAGAATGCACGCGGCTATTCCCTGGACAACTTGTGGACAGGCAAGACGAAGAAAACAGGCGGCACCATTCGTGCTACTGTCCCATCGCATGGGGTCGTCCTATACCGCGTCAGGGCACTTTAATATCTAGTGGCGGGACATCCTCCGGCTCTCAATACCATGTCCCGACGGACAATGGATGATGGTCCATGCCCATCTGGCCACGCGATCTTGCCGATGAAGAAGGTCCAGGTTCCGCTACCAGATGGGCAGAACGACTCCAGTGCTCAAGCGGAGATTCCGTTATAGCGCACGGCTCCCGCAGGGGTACCTGCATTCTGCCCGAACGCAGCGGAAGAAATCATCACGCAGCAGAGAAGCACGATCGGGAAGCCTCGCGTATCGTTCCCCCTACCGCGTAATTGTGACGTCAATGCTCAATGCCTGTGCAGTCCCCGAGGCTGGAGTCGCCGTGACTGTCACCGTAGACGTGCCTACGGGCGTGACGTATGTTCCAAAGCCTCCGCTCATGCCGCAACCCGCCAGGCCCGCGGTCACGACGCCGGCCAGCAGGGCCAGCAGCAGACATAACCCGAACCACCGTTGACGATTTGCATGCGTCTTCCTTTTGCGCCTGAAGGCGGCTAACCCCACCAACCCTCCGGGCCACCACAGTACGACTGCGGGCAGCATCGGGCTCGACGACGCGGGAGCTGCGTTTATTCGCGCCTGCAGGCTACCCACGCTCGTCTCGAGTGTGAGCTCAGCAGCCACGGGCAGGTTGCTCCCGTTCAGCGTAAGCGTGTTGTTCGTCACGCCGTTCTGCGTAAAGACGCACTTCGTATTGGCAGGAAGGTTCGAGCAGCTCAGCGCAAGCGACCCGATATAGCCGCCTGTCGGCGTCGCGGTGATCGTGGTCTCGCCCGTCTGTCCTTGAATGATCGTCAGGGCATCCGGGTTCGCGCCTATCTTGAAGCTGGGAGACACAGCGGCGATTGTGAGCGTGTATCCCTGCTGGGTCGTTTGATCTCCATCGGCATCGGTCGCTGTAATAGAAAAAGTGTAGGCTCCTGTCGAGGAAGGTGAGAGCGTGCCACTGAGAGCTCCATTGTTGAACGTGAGTCCAGATGGGAGCGCTCCGGTTTCACTCAGGGTCAGCGTGCCTGTCCCTCCGGTGGCCGTGAATTGCACCGGGCCGTAGCTCTGACCTACGTACCCTGTTCCGGAGCTGGCGTTGAAAGATGCGGCGCTGGGAGTGATCAAGATGGGCGTGTAGGCTCGGACGGTATCAGTATCGGTCACCGTGATCGGTTCAGAGTCGGCGACATCGGCGAAGGTTTCAGTGTCCGTTACTGTGATGGTCTCGTTGTCTGTAACAAATGCGGGATATGCAGACGCGGCCTGAATCGTGAGCGTATATCCCTGCAGAGTCGCCTGATCTCCGAAGGTATCGCTTGCCGTGATCGAGAAGGTGTATGTTCCTGTGGCGGAAGCCGCGGGCGTGCCACTGAGGGCCCCGTTTGTGAATGTGACTCCCGCTGGGAGCGTTCCGCTTTCACTCAACGTCAGCGTGCCTGTCCCTCCGGTCGCCGTGAATTGCACCGGGCCATAAGCATACGTGGCAAAGCCTGTCCCGGAGCTGGCGTTAAAAGACGCCGGGCTGGGGGTGATCGCGATTGGCGAGTAGGCTCGGACGGTATCGATATCCGTCACTGTGATCGGTTCAGAGTCGGCGACATCGGCGAAGGTTTCAGTATCCGTCACCGTGATGGTTTCGTTGTCCATGACAACGGCTGGCTGTCCCGTTGCGGCATTGATCATGAGCGTGTCGCTGATGCTTCCGGAGCAACTGTTCGAGTCGGTTGCCGTGACCTGGATGGGAAAGCTTCCTGTTTGGGTGGGCGTCCCGCTGAGGACCGGCGTTACAAACGTCATCCCTGTGGGCAACGCGCCGCTTTCGGCGAAGGTGGTTGTGCCCACGCCTCCGGTCTCGGTAAAAGTGGCTGCCGGATACGCTGTGCCGGAGGTGCCTGTCGCCAAAGTGGATGGCCCGACGGTGATGGTTGGACATCCGATCTGCAGCGAAAAAGCCTGGCTGCCGGTGTCGTTGTTCGAGTCGGTGGCCGTCACCGTGAAAGAGGATGTGCCGGTCTGCGTGGGTGTCCCGGAAAGCTCCCCATCTGAAGAAAGCGTCAAACCTGACGGCAGCGATCCTGTTGTTACAGCGAAAGCCACGGTTCCTGTCGCTCCCGTCGCCGTAAAGGTGACCGGGCCATAGGACACGCCAGCAGTGCCGGCATCCAGCGTCGCCGGGCTAATTGACAACGTCGTCGAGCCGGCGAACGTGATTTTCATGACGATTGCGTTGGTTGGATATGCTGCGCTGCCGACACCGGGCGTCAGGGTGGTCTTCAAAGCTCCTGAAGTGGTGGGAAATCCCTCGGGCGCCGAGCCTGTAAGGTAAGCGTTGCCATCTGAATCCAATGCGATTCCGAATACATCCGACTGATCGCCGTAATCATTGCTGGTGGCCACACCGAGATACGTCGAATAGACCAGGCCCGATCCGTCCGCGTTAAACACGGTGAGAAACCCATTCGTAGTGGTCGTCGGAGCAGTGGTCTGGAACGCATCGGGCGTAGTTGGAAGGTCAGCCCCATCCTGGTTTCCTGCCACATAGGCTTCACCCGAGGAGTTGACCTGTATGCCATAGCCGGTCGTACCGCCGGGCAGGTAGGTCGAATACTCCAACGCCGATCCAGTCAAATTAACTTTGGTCACAAATGCATCGGCCTCATCCAGGAGCCTCGTCTGGTACGCTCCGGGAGTGGTAGGAAAGTTCGAGTCGGATACATGCCCGGTCACATAGGCGTAGCCCGAGGCGTCGACGGCCACGGCAAGAGCTTCGCCTGAGGAGGTACCGTTCGATCCGTTCAGGAAAGTGGAGTAACTGAGTGCGGTGCCGGTGGAGTTCAGCTTGGTTACGAATAACGCCAACGCATCGCCGCTGGTAGTCTGGAACGCGCCGGAGGTGACGGGAAACGTCGTCGCTTCCGTTTCTCCCACCACATACGCGTTACCCGAAGAATCTACAGCAATGGCCTGAGGTTTGTTTGAACCGGTGCCCAGGTAAGTGGAATAAGACAACGATGAGCCACCGGCACTGACCTTTGTTATAAAACCGTTTCCACCGCAGGGGGTAGTGCAGCCCTGAGTCTGAAATGCTCCGGTCGTTGTCGGGTAGGTCGGCGAGCTGGTGGTGCCGGTGACGTAGGCATTGCCGTCCACATCCAGGGCAATTCCAAAACCGGTGGTTGCGTCACTTCCTTTCGTCTCTGTCCCACTCAGCAAAGTCGAATAAACCAGGGCCGTGCCTGTCGGATTCAGTTCTGCAACAAACGCGGAGCCGGTAGAGGAGGAGGTCTCGAATGCGCCTGGCGTTGTGGGGAAGCTAATAGGCTCGCCGGATGCTGGAGATACGTACCCCGTCATATAGGCATCGCCCTGGGCGTCGACGGCGATTCCCGTCACTACTGTCTGCCCTTCTGAGACTTCCGGATTGTACGGAGTGCCGAAATAGGAGGAATAAATAAGAGCAGAGCCGCTGGGATTGAGTTCGGAGACAAAGCCCGTGATCGTGTAGTTGTAGGCTGTCTCGAAGGCTCCGGAGGTCACGGGGAAATCAGTGGACGCTGCAGAGCCGGTCACATACGTGTCACCGTAAGAATCGACGGCAATGGCTTTCCCCACATCCTGGTAAGAGCCGCCGAGGTAGGTCGAGTAAACCAGGGTTGGATCGATGACCAGGGGAAGCGAGCGATCATAGGAGCCGAGCGAGAAGCCGATACGGTGCGGCCCGCGAAGCACAAAGCTGCCTGCGATTTCACGCCGCCGGCCCGCGACTTCCTGATAGACGACCGGCTTCTTGAATTTGAGTTCACTCTGTCCAACGTGCAGCGCGAGATTGCCTCGGGAATCGATGCGCAACCGCTCCGCGCCTTCCACATCGAGGCCGATCGCATGCAGATCCGCGCCTGGCGCCACCATGAAGTCGTATTCCAGACGTTGCTGGTTGCCATGGAACACCGCATCCACGCCGGAATAGAGTCCGCGATACTCGACTGCAGAGTAATCGGGCACGTTGGTGTGCCACTGCTTCGGGTCGTTGCCAATGAAGTAGTTCGATGTGCCGGGCAGTTGGCCACGGCCAGCGATAGTAGTAGGCGTGTTTCCGCCCACAAACTTCAGCCGCACAATGCGGGCACGTTTCGACGTGTGCGATGAGATCGGATGGGGAACGGGGAAGATGCTGGTGGAGCGCCCGGTCTGCGCAGGCGTCGATTCAGGCAGCGACAGGACTGCTTCCTTATCGGTGAGAAAAAGCGTGTAGCCCGGTGCGCGGGCGAGAAATTTCACTTGGCTGTCGGTCTGTCCGTTATTGGCTTCAAAGGTCATCGGCAGCGCGGCGTACATCTTCACAACGCGTGCGCGCGATGCAGGCGGGATCGCGGCCGTAGGTGCCGTTAAGGGCGCCGTCGCAGCGTGAAGCTCAGAAGAGGGAGGGTGAATTGAAGGGGAGAGCGTGGCCCGATGCGGGATAGCAACAGTCCGTGGCGCAGGCGGCTTCGATCGATTTGCCGCCTGCGCACCGGCTGCCAAGGCAGACGTTGGCAGCATTGTTCCGGCGGACTTCGCGGCGCGATGCCAGCGGCTTCCTGCCGCCAGTCCGGCGAGCAGGATTGCGCCGCAGGCTGTTGCGCCCGCCAGCTTTCGGTAAACCTGCACTCTGCCGCTCATCTTCCAGCCTCCCGCGTCTCCGCTGTCTCCGGTTATGGACCCTCGGAGAGTTATTGGAAGCTGATTTGCACAGTGACCGCGATGAGTTGACCGACAGCTGTGATTTGTACAGGCGTAGGCAGAGTTGCATGAGTCAAACTGCCCACATCTTCTACCAAACCTGAGGCGCAAGTGCTGGGCGAGACGGTAGTGACCGTAGACTCGACGTGGTTCCCCGGACAAGTTAGAGGATCGAGAAAAACATCGGTGATTGACAAGGTGGTACTCGCTGCCACTGCCGTTCCGCTAAAGATAAGGCCTGTGCCGTAGGAAGCGATGCTCAACGGAAAGCACGGCCCTGTGGCCGAGATTGGACCGTTAGGTGCCCCCACCCCGCAAGCGGAAGTAGCGTCGACAAACGCGGCAGGGGTTGGGCTGATCAGGGAACCTCCCAGCAAACAAGCCGTTAAAGTGGGGGAGGAAGGTAGTGGAGCACAGGGGCCGGTAACGCCTTGCGTGTTGCTAGCCAGATCGACTGTCCAGCCACCCGGTATGTTGTAACCGAGCAGCATAGCACTTAGCATCTGAGCGCCGGAGGACTGCAGCGAGTTTTCAAACTCCATGTGGGAGACAACCTTGCCGTCGGGATTGCGGACTTCAATGGTCCACCAGCCGTGGACCGTGATTCCTTCGTGGGTTCCCTTGGCACCCTGTTTGCCCACCATTGCAGACTGCCCAGTCTGGGCGGCGGGCTTCGCATCCGGCGCAAGCGTTCCTGATGTATGGGCAGGAGCAGCAGCCTGCGCGGATTGAGCAGGGGGGCCGGACGGCCAGGCGCGGCAAGGGCTGGCCATGCCGAGTATCAAAACAGACAGTACTGCCATTCGGATTCCCGGACCGGCAAAGCCTTCGAGGACACACGCTTTCATAACAACCTCCCTGTAGGTGCCGCCGCCTCCAGATATCGGCTCCGTGGGTTGGGCCAATCTGAGCCGGAGGCGGCAACTCGCGGCAAGTCTGCGCCGGAAGCGCAGCAACAACAATGGACGGCGTCTTAATTCCGCCTGTATTCCTGATGTACAGGCGCCGATTGCAGGCACCGCCATGGCTCGTGTACCTTGTAGGGCAAGAACCTACGCCCTCCCAAATCCCAATGTCCCGAGCGAGACATGGAACCCAGGCTCAACCATCCGCTGCTGAGATTCGGCCCTTATGAGGTGGATATCTCCATGGGCGAGCTGCGCCGGGACGGCTCAAGAATCCATATCCAAGAGAAGCCGCTGCGCGTGCTCGCGGCGCTGGCCGAACACCAGGGAGAGCTGGTCACCCGTGCAGAACTGCAGAAATATCTATGGAATGGCGAAGCCTTCGTCGACTTTGAGAATGGGTTGAACACCGCCGTTCGCAAGCTGCGCATCGCTCTCAGCGATGAGTCCGAAGTCCCCCGCTACATTGAGACGGTTCCCAGACGGGGATACCGCTTTCTGGCTCCGGTAGAGATCGTCAATGGAGAGGCTGATCTGAAGGCGCGGCCGCTCACGAGCGCGGCCTCGCTCCCTGTTATGCCGATCCCGGAAACTTCCGCAGCCACCGCTAGAGCGAGGAGCATCCCCATCCCTGGCCCTCCGGCGCGCCGCTGGGTGCGGTTTCTGGTGCTGTCCGCAGCTATCTTTGCGATTGTGGGCGCAATTGCTGTGTGGTTCACCTACGGACGGCCTGTCTATTCCTTCAACTCCCGCGACTCAGTCCTGGTTGCCGATTTTGAGAATCAGACTGGTGACCCGAGGTTCGATCAGGCGCTGGAAACCGCGTTCACGGTAAGCATGGAGCAATCGCGCCATGCGAACGTCTTCCCCAGAGCCCGGCTAGCCCCGGTGCTGGCCCGGATGGGCGAGGGGCCGAACGAAAGAATTACGCCGGCTCTGGGGCGGGAGATCTGCCAGCGCGAGAACATCCGGGGATTAATCACCGCGAGCATCACTCGCACCGGGGAAGAGTATGCCATCTCCGCTGAGCTGATCGACCCGCAATCGGGTGACACGGTGCGTTCTTATTCAGAGCGCTCGTATGGTGAGAGCCACATTCTGGATGCTCTCGATGTGATCGCGGCTGACATCCGGCGCGATCTGGGTGAGTCTTTGTACCAGATACACAAGAACAATCAGCCTCTACCGGAAGTTACAACAACGTCGCTGGATGCCCTGAAGGAATACGCGGACGGAACCTCGCTGTGGCACGCTGGAAAATACCGGGACGCGGTTACGCTGCTCCGCGCAGCTATCGAAACGGACCCCAAGTTCGCGATGGCCCACGCGGCTCTGGGGGACGCTTATTACAGCTACATATTCAACAATTCGCAGCAAGGCGACCAGGAGTACCAGAAGGCTCTTGCCCTGGCGTCGCGAACCACCGAGCGCGAGCGCATGAATATCCAGGTCAACTATGCAGACGATCGAGGGCATGTTCAGGAGGCAGACAGTCTTTATCAGATATTTCTGAAGCACTACCCAGACGACTGGGTGATGCGTTCCAACTATGCGCGATTCCTGCGTTTGCATGACCATGCCGATGAAGCCATTGCCCAGTACCGGGAAATGCTGCGAGTGGCTCCCAACGACGCACGAACCGAAATCGAATTGGCGACGGCGTACAGGACGCTCGGTCTATTCCCGGAATCGATTGATGCGTATTCACGAGCGTTTCAGATCGATCCGCTTTATCTGAACACTGGTGACATCAGCCGCGAATATGGGTTCACACTGGTTCAAAACGGACAGGTTCAGAAAGCCGAAGAGCTATTCACTTCACTGCTCGGCGATCCAAAAACGCGAGAGAGCGGATTGCGATCTCTGGCGTTGCTCGATCTCTATCGCGGGAAATACGCTAGCGCCCGTCCGTTGCTTGAAGAGGCGATGGCATACGACGAGGGCCTGAAGACTGAGCCTGTAGGCGTGGCGCGCGAGCATCTTCTGCTGGCCATCCTGGCGGCGGGCGAGGGCGATGCTCGACAGCAAAGGAGCCAACTCGACTCGGTGATGGCGAATTTCAAAGCATTGCCGGCGAAAGTCACCCTTGGTGCATGGGTCGGATCGGAGTACCTGCGGGCCGGGCTGCCGCAACAAGCGGAACAAATCGCAGCCATGATCACACCCCTGGTCGATGGGAGGAATCCGGAACAAGTCGCATATGCCCACTTTCTCCAGGGAGAAATCGCGCTGGAGCAGGGCGACAACGACAAGGCGATTCAGCTCATCAGCCTTTCGCAACAGGAGAAGAGCACACCCTACAACATGGAGGGGTTGGCACGGGCTTACCAGCTATCGGGGAAGATCGCTCTGGCGGCGAACCAATATGTGAAGTTCATCACGAACCCGGATGTGCATCCCGGATGGGAGCCGCAACAGCGATGGCTTGCCGCGCACTATACGCTGGCCTCCGACTACCTCGCACTTGGGAATCCCATACAGGCGCGAAAGGCTCTCAATCCGCTTCTCACATTGTGGAACGACGCGGACCAGAATCTGCCATTGCGCAAGCAAGCCGTAGAACTGAGCGCCCGCCTGCGATAAGGATAGGAATGCCAAAGATTTGATCTATGCAACTCTCCCGCTAAAGATTCCCTGCGGAGTCAGCCATGGCGCTTCGTCATGCTTCAGGCACGCCTGTTTATAGAACTTCGCGTTGAAAGCAATATCTCACAGCCCCAATATCCGATCGTCAACCACCTGCAGCGCTTCCAGGGGGTCAATTCCAATTGCACCGAATGCATGCATATCACAGATTTGTGCCGCCATCGCCCTGTTTAATATGTGATTTACATGTGAATCACCGGAGGCTTGCTGGCTTTAGCAAGTGAAGCCCTTGTCAGTGGCAATTGCTTCAATATGATTCAACGAGACTATGAAGTCGATGCGTTCATGAGGGGATCTCAGACCGCACTGTCGAAACGGGGGAAAGATTAAATATGGGTTGGAGCGGTCGATTGCGGCGGCGTGAATTTCTTTACTTAACCGGATGCGCTATGGCGGGAGCGGTCCTGGACAACTGGAGCCCTGCAGCGGTCGCGATCGGTCCTCAAACAACGGAACCAATCCTCGATCATCTGCCTCCACGTCCGATGGCAGAACCACTCGGCTGGAAGGCTCGCGCCGATGCCTTCGACCAATATGTAATGAACCCGCACAACAGGGTGCTCCAGATGCGCCCGGATGGCACTTCCTATTTTGCTTCAGCGCTGGAAGGTACTGGCGATGGCGGATTGACCACTTTTGCGCCGATCATTCTGGGAAGAATTCTTCGCGGCGATCCTGTGGACTCCCTGATTCCCTCCATGGCGGCATACTTCAATGCGGATGCCGGTCTGTTTCTGGACGGTACACAAGCGGAGCTTTGCGAGTACTGGTACATGATGAATGTAAATGCTCTCGCGGATGGCATTGTACGGTCGCACCTCTCGCATGATCCTGCGTGGACGGAAAGAGTGCGCAAGAGCGCGGATCGCCTTATCAAGATGGCCCACCAGATTTCGTATAACTTTAACGATCAAGGCTATCGCTTTAACACGCGGACTCCTTTCACCAATCACGACATTTACCGGCAGCCGGATACAGTTGGTGGGTACGCCTATCTCATGTTGTTTGCTTACGAGATGTTCGGCGACCGAGATTATCTGAAAGAAGCGAAAAAGGCCTTGAGCCTTTACCAGTCATTTCTACAAAATCCGTGGTATGAAGTTCCCAGCGGCGCAATGGCATCCCTCGCCGCTGCACGGCTCTCCGTGCAGGAGAAGGGAATCGACTTACAAAGAATCCTCGGTTTTGTGCTTGATCCGGATGGCCATCCACTGCAGACCGGAACATGGGGCGGCAAAGAAGTGAATGGCCTCATGGCCGGTTTCAGCACAGAGCCTGCGGGGCAGGCGTACAGCATGGAATCGCTGGTGACGTTGCCCTATCTTCTGCCGGTTCTAAGATACAGGCCGGAATACGCCGTGGATATCGGGAAGTATCTATTAAATACATCTGCAAACATGCGGCTCTTTTACTCCGATTGCATTCCGGAGAAGAACCAGAGCCGCCCTCATCTTACTTCGGCCATCCCCTACGAACGACTGACAAAGGACCTGGACGGGCAGTCTCCATTTGCGTCAGGAGATTATGGGAGCCATCGCTCGATCTATGGTGGGGCCTATGCACTCATTTGGGGTGAGTTGGTAAGACCCACGGAGCACAAATTCATTCTGCAAATGAATATCTCACGCAGCGACTTTCTCGCCGACAAAACATATCCGTCGTATCTTTACTACAATCCGTGGCAGGAGACTAAGCAGGTGGGTCTCGAGTTGGCGGATGGAAGCTTCGATGTATATGACCTTTCGAGCCATAAGTTCGTCTCGAGTCACCAAAGCGGTTCCGTCCTGCTGTCAATCTCACCAGGCAGCGCGCGAATTGTTGTTGTCATTCCATCTGGGGCGAGGCGCGAGGTGCAAAAGGGAACGCTGCTCTGTGACAACGTTCCGATCGATTATCAACCCCATTCCAGGTAAACCTGGAATTCGTGGCGGCGCGTCAGGGAATGAGGCGGGCTGCCACAATGCTCGTTGCATTCGGCGCGCCGGCAACGGCTCGTGTGCGAATAAGAACCTCAAAATGAACTGGAGTTTCAGGATCTCTATGAATGCCCAGGGCTTGCTTCAGTTGTTCTCGTGAGGCCGGGTCAGCCAGAAATAATCCTGCCGCTTCGGTGCCTTCCTGTTGCAGCCCTTGAAGAATGAGGACTGAGCCTCGCCCACTGGCCGTCGGAAGCAAGGAGATCGTTGCATAGTCCTCACCTGCTGAACCAGTGAATTCCAGACCCTGGTAGGTGTTTAGCTCGCCAGGTTTCGGGTGGGTGTTGAAGAAATACTTCATGCTCCCGCCCACCACCCCTTCGCCTTCTCTGAAATTCAGCCTGTTTTGGTAGAGACTTACCCATGGATTGGAACTTGGGCTCCCGACAAAAACGTAATTGCCGTCTTCCAGATCGCGTAGCCGCAGATCGCGAGCGGACCGCACGGTGATCGATCTATGATTGCCAGGAACCATATTCGACAATGCGGTGGCTGCCACAACATCTGCGTAGGAAGTGAGATTCGAACTCCCAATGTAGTTAATGATGCGCGCTTCGCGTTCACTTAAATGGGTAGGAGTCAGACTTTGCTGCAAGTCAGGGCGGAGGTACTCTTCAAGTGAGCCTTCCTTTTGGCTGATAATCCGCAGCATGCCGTAATTGACATCGGCAATCACGATTTGAGTTGGACGCGTTCCGTCAAACACATCGGAAAGTGGCCACGGGGGTGGAGCTGGACGCGACGGTGCTTCCGCGAGGCGGATAGAAAGAAAGACGCAGGCAATCGCAAGCAGCGCGACAACGATCCAAGGCAAAATAGCACGCAACGCAGTGGGTTTCTCGGGAGCTGTGATAACCGGCATCGATACGACTGCTTGCGGCGGATCGGCAGGGACCTGCCTTGCACTGCGGAAAATCGGAGTGTAGGAGCCCTTCGGGATTTCGACGATCATGGTTTCGCCACGACCTTCCCCGTCGAAATACTCGTGCAGCTTCAGGCGCAGCTGGCGGGCATGCACGCGAACGGAGCTGTCTTCCACAGGGCTGTAGTCAGCAGCTTTGCCGAATACTGCAATTCCTATGTTGTGCTCTGTTAACTCATGACTGTGGCCATGGAGTGCGCGTTCAGCCATGTAGGGAAGAAGTTCTCGCAAACGCCCAGATTTCTGGAATGGGCCGGTGGTCAGGATACGCTCAATGAGCTGCCATCGCGGATCTTCCTTCAGGTCGACTTCCATTTCGGTTGGCTGGAGCAGCGAAGAATCCTTTAGCACCCTGACAACTTCCTGTGCTGCCTCACTTAAAAAGGCAATGCTTGAATCGTTCAAACGATAGCACATCGGCGGAACGTCTGGATATGTCCTCGTGCCTATCCGTTGCCTGTGCCGCTCGCACCGCTGCATTTCACATGTGATTAGCAATGTTTCTCAGGATTTATCTTGTATGTCCCTTGTGGAGCCCGGACGGCAGCAACGATTCTGAATCCCGGACGTGTCCGTCTGGGATGAATCGCGAGATATTCCCACGTGCGCCAGAATTTGCCGAATTTGAAGTGAAGGGGCCGTTTAGTTGAATGCCAGACCTTGCCCGGAGATTCGATAGCAATCCGATTTTGAAGCCCTCATACATCAGGCCAAGCTTCTCCGGAATGGAGGTTACCTGTCTCCTCAACCCCGGAGCCTTCCGCTTTGACGACAAAGCCTGGCTGCTGCTGCGTGTAGCGGAGCGACCAAGGCAGAAGACCGGAAGGACATCTTTCCCGGTCCTCGACGCAGGAAAAGGCTTAAAAATTCTTGAGTTCGATAACTCCGATCCCAAGCTGGACCTTACGGACCCGCGGGTGATCAGCTACGACGGCCATGATTACCTCACGACCATGTCCCACCTAAGGCTGGTATCGAGCGAAGACGGCATCGTGTTCTCGGAGCATGAATATTTCCGGCCCATTCTGGGCGAGGGCGAGCTCGAGACATTTGGAATCGAGGATTGTCGCGTAACCAAGATCGATGACACGTACTACCTGACCTATACCCAGGTCTCTGAGAACGGTGTTGGAGTTGGCTTAAGGAGTACGCGGGATTGGCAAAGCTTCCGCAGTCACGGGATGATTCTATCCCCGCACAATAAGGACTGCGCCCTGTTTGATGCTAAGATCGGCGGCAAATATTACGCGCTGCATCGCCCCAGCAGTCCGGAACTGGGAGGGAACTACATCTGGATCGCGGAATCTCCCGACCTGGATCATTGGGGGAATCACCGTTGCATTGCTCACACGAGGGAGGGCTTCTGGGACAGCGCCCGTGTAGGCGCGGGGGCTTCGCCCATCAGGACCGACCGCGGCTGGCTGGAGATCTACCACGGAGCGAATCGCCAAAACCGCTATTGCCTCGGTGTGCTCCTCCTCGATCTTGAAGAGCCGTGGAAGGTCATTGCGCGCTCGAAAGAGCCGGTAATGGAGCCGCTCAAAGAGTATGAGTGCCACGGATTTTTCGGAGAAGTGATCTTTACCAACGGGCACCTGGTGGAAGGCGACATGGTGACCGTCTATTACGGCGCCTCCGACAGTGTGGTTTGCGCCGCACGATTCTCCATCCGCGAACTGCTGCGTTCCGTATTGCAGGATTCCAGAAGATGAACCGATTGGCAAAGGAGTACAGAGTCTTTCTGGACTGCCCGCGAGACATGAGAGTGTTGCTGGTTACGAACATGATCTATGCCTTCGTGCTACCCGTCATCGAGATTTTTGTGGCGGCGTATGTCATGAGGAACTCTCACGATGTCAGCAAAGTCGTCACCTACCAGTTAGCGATCTATGCGGGGGACCCGTTTGCATTTCTAATCAACGGCTTCATGCTGGGGAGAATCAGCATAAAGCGGCTCTATGCAGTCGGCATGCTTCTAAGCGCCATCGCTATGCTGGTCATGATGTCTTCAACCGTGATCTCGCCAATGGCGATTGCCGGTTCGGGCATTCTCATGGGGATTGCGTCGGGCCTGTTTTGGGCGAACCGCGGCTTCCTTGCTCTCTCTACGACAACCGATGAAAATCGGAACTATTTTTACGGGGTAGAGACATTTTTTCTAACCATCACCTCTGTGATGGTTCCAGCCGCGATTGGCTGGTTTATCGAAGCGACGGGAAAATATGGCTGGGTAGGCGGAGACACCAACAACGGCTATCGCATTGTTGCGGTGTGCACCCTGGTTCTGACCATTGCAGCATCCATCGTTATCAATACCGGATCGTATCGGAATCCGCCGAAGACCAGATTTGTATTCTTTCACTTCCATTCCCTATGGAAAAAGATGCTCTCGCTCGCTGCGCTCAAAGGCCTTGCGCAGGGCTATCTGGTTACTGCGCCCGCCATGCTGATCATGATGCTGGTAGGGCAGGAGGGAACACTCGGGCTCATTCAGGCAGCGGGGGGAATAGCTTCATCGTTCATGCTATATGCCGTTGGAAGAGCCTCGAAGCCTGAACACAGGGTGCGTGTCTTCGCGATCGGATTGTTCCTGTTCGCGGCAGGATCCATCGTCAACGCAATCATGTTCGACGCCAAGGGCGTGCTGATCTTTATGGCCTGTCTCGTATTGGCCAAGCCAGTCCTTGATCTCGCGTACTTTCCCATTCAGATGTTGATTATTGATACAGTTTCAGCGATCGAAAATCGAAACGAATACGCCTATATCTTTAATCACGAAATAGGGCTATTTGCCGGTCGCCTGCTCGGATGTGGCTTGTTTCTTGTTCTGGCGTTTTATGTATCACACATTGCAGCTCTGAAATATGCTTTGCCGATTATTGCTTTGCTGCAAATCGCTTCCATCTGGGTGGCCCGGGACTTGCTCGCATCTGCGGCGATGAAAACCCAGGCCCCGGCACACGACCATCCGGAAATTGTCGAGGTTGTCACAAGCCGCGAATAAACCTTGCTTTTGAGGATGTGCAGCAGTGACAGGAGGCGATGGAACAGAGCCCCATGACGCATGGATTGAGCCAGACTCAGCAGTAAAGAGCACATTCCCAACTCCAGCGGGAGAGGAGGAAAAATCAAGAGAGATGGCAGCACAAACGCAGGAGCTACTCCAAAAGCAGCGCGAGTAGTCTCTGCAGGGGGAGAAGGAAGGACTGGGAAGTTTCCAAGCACCGGCCGCCACAGGCTAGCGCACCGCTGCAGCGCAGTCTCATCGCAAATTCCTCCGAGAGTTTTCGTCTTTAACAGCGCCTGCTCTGGAGTTGACTTCTGGGCGCTAAAGTCTGATTCCGAGCCGACGCATCGGCTTAAGAGCGGGGTAGAGGGAACAGACTACGCCAGTGAAGGTGGGATTTGACGTCGCAAAGCACTATTTTTCATCGCGCAGAGATGCTACTGGCATTTTCCGTCGCTTCAACATTTACCGTGACAGCGGTTTCGCAATGCAGCTATCTCTATGGATACAAAGATGAGAAAGAATCCACAAGGCCCGCAAGGGTCCAATTTAACCAGGACTTCACATGTAACTAGCAATGTTTTTCGAGGATTTAGCTTGTAAGTCTCTTGCGCGGCTCGGAGTGAATGAAGAGGCTAGCTGTTGGCTGGATCTGGGTCTGCTTTTAAAGTTGGAATTTCAGGATATCTCATGCCGGGCATTTTTCATTTCTACCGAATCGGCCCGCGATCATTCCAGGCTCGGAGGGACGTTATCTGCATCGAAATCCGTTTGTTTTCAGTTGATATAACAGGTCCGAATCCATTCAGAGGAAACAGGTCCAGATTGTCCTGGAAGATGAGTCTTGGTACGACAGCGCTGTTCGGTATGAAACAGTGCTGATCTGGAGCAATCGAAAGAACTATAGAGGTAATGAAATGATCGGAAGAATCACTCGAATTATTGCATTGAAGTCTATGGAGGAGGCAAGGATGAAGGATCGCATACAGCCATGCAAGGAACTGGTTGGCATTACTCAATCGCTTATGATGCACAGGCTGCTTTCTCTGCTCTTCCTCGTAGTCTTCTCATGCGCATTGGCCACAGCGCAGCAACAACTTGGGAGCGTCAATGGGACTGTAACCGATTCAACCGGCGCCGTCATTCCTGCAGCGACGGTGACATTAAAGAAAGTTGACACCGGAGTGGTGAGCAAGACGGTTGCGTCTCGTTTTGGAGCATTCACTTTTCTTAATATTATTCCCGGGAAATATACCGTCTCAGTCGATGCCCCTGGCTTTCAACAATTCGTGCAAACAGGCCTCAACATTGAGACCGGCGTCTCCGCATCCGTATTTGCCAAATTGGTTCCAGGCTCTACTCGTCAGAGCGTTACGGTTTCCGCGGACGCAGTGACTCTGGATACATCGTCCCCAAACATAGGCACAACGCTGGAACCCGAATTGCTGGCGGCAGCCCCCGTTGAAGTAGAAGGCGGCCCTCGCAGCATCTACGACTTGTCATTTTCCGCGGCTCCAGGAGTTGCGCGCAACTCCTATCCAACGATTGGGGCAGGCCAGCTTGGCGCAGCATATTTTTATTACAACGGCATTCCGACCAACGGTCAGGTTGCTACCGTTCCTCCATACGACTTTGTAAGTGAGGCGCGTATCGATCGCACAACCTTTGACGCGCAATGGGGCTGGTCCGATGGCGACGTCAGATACCAGACCAGGTCGGGAACTAATAGCTTTCATGGAAATGCCTTTTACTTTAATCGCAACAGCTTCTTCGATTCCAAAGGTTTTGGAAACCCGACTACGCCGCAGGATCATGAGAATAACTATGGATTTTCAGTGGGCGGACCGGTATTGATTCCGAAGGTCTACGATGGCCACAATCGCACATTTTTCTATTTTAGTTTTGATGAGTTTCACCAGAACTCCACTCCGACGGGGTACGCTACGGTTCCCACGCAAGCGATGAAAACCGGTGACTTCAGCGGACTGCTTACGGCAGACGCGAACGGGAACATCGTGCAGGCTCCCATCTTCGATCCGCAAAGTCCGGATCCTATGAATCCGCAACAATTCCAATATCTGGGCAGAAGCAACGTTATAGACCCGGCCAGGTTTAGCGCAACTTCTGCCTCTCTGCTGCAATATATTCCCGCACCAAACTCGCCCGGAACCGGCCCTGGAAACCTGAATCAGAATTATTACTACAAGACATCGATTCCTTATTCCCAAACGCTGTGGGGGCTCTCCATCGATGAGCGCCTAACCTCTGCCCAGACCATCAACTACAGCATGTTCATTAGCCATCAGATGTATCCCTACGCCTACAATGTACCGATATTTGGTTCCCTGAGTAGCAGCAATCCTCTGAACACCTTAATCAACGCCAAGTATCCTCAAAACGAAGAGACTGTGAATTATGCCTATGCAATCCGCTCCAACCTGGCATTAACTGCGGGCCTCGGATATATCGGCACTGATAATGTGTCAACATCCTCGGCACCAGTCACTACCATAAGCGCTCAGAACCTGACCGCCAGCCCGGTGAGCGGTTTTCCTGGGATCGGCTTCGGCGGCATAGCCTCTCCGGTTCCTTTTGGAGAAGGCGGATTTTACAACGCTAACTATGCTATACACTACCTTTCCTTTTACAATAACTGGCTTTGGACAAAAGGTAGGCATAGCATCAACATAGGCGGCCAGGGATTGGCTATGACCTACGGAAACGGCGGCTGCACCGGGTGTGTCGGCAGTTTCAACTTCTCAGGAAATACAACAACGAATAACATCAGTGGGGACCCATCCAGTTTTGTACCGAATCCCTATGCGGGCAGCCCTTTTGCCAGCTACCTGTTGGGGCAAGTGGATACTGCGTCCAACAGCTATACCCCTCCTCAGGCAAGGGTGTGGTCTCAGTATGCTCCATACATACAGGACAATATAAAAGTAACTCCAAAACTTACTGTGAATGCCGGGCTTCGCTGGGACATCCAGGTTCCATACCACGTAAACAACAATGAACAGGATTTCGTCACTCCCGCCTCTCTGGCTGTGCCGAATCCGGCTGCCTCGGGCCAGCCGGGCGTATTAACGCGATATGGGACCTGCTCGGCTTGTGCCGGTATAACGCGCGCTAGTATCCATTGGAAAGAACTTGGGCCACGTATCGGCATGACTTATGCTATCAATCCCAAGACAGTGATTAGTACCGGCTACTCAATCGTGTGGATCGCATTTAACACCTTCAGCAATGACGGCAATTCATTTGGGACATATAACGTATTTAATTCCACGGGAACAAACGTCGCCGGTTTTGGAAACTGGGACGTCAATAAGCTTAACTTTCCTCCGCCTCCTGACTTTAGTTCCACGTCTCTCACTGGGGAAAGTGTCGGGTTTTTTGACCCCAAAAAGGCGGGAATGAACCCTTACATGGAAAACTGGACACTATCGCTGCAACGGGAGCTCCCTGGCGATCTATATTTTCGGGGCGATTACATAGGCGAGCTGGCGATTCACCAGATGAGGTACCAATCTGACCAATTAAATAATATTCCGGAAGGTAGTCCACAGAAGTACCAGGGCCTGCTCGGCCAGCCTGCTAACTCACCAGCCGCCCAGGCTGCCGGTATTCAGGTACCCTTTGCTAATTTCATGGACCTGATGGGGGGAAATGCGACTGTGATGCAGGCATTGACGCCCTACCCTCAGTACACAGCCATCTATAACAATTTCCCGTATGACGGAACGAACAACTACCACGCGCTGCAGATGGAATTGGACAAGCGGTATACAAATGGTCTATTTTTCCTTGCTGCCGCGACCTTTCAGCATGAAATAGGAAGCTCTCAATCGGAGTATGGCGACGTGAACCCTTCGCAGATAAATCCCTATAACCCGAAGGCCGAAAGCGTCGCGGAAGGGTCGACCTATTTCACGTCATTTACGGGAGCTTACGACCTTCCCATTGGCAGAGGCAAGAAATTTTTCAATAAGAATAACTTCGCAGGGAAAGCTGTCGGAGGCTGGCAGGTGGCGTGGGAAGCCAATTATGCGGGAGGCCTGCCTTACGGTATTAACGCGGACGGTAGCCCGTATGGATACGGTAACCGCGCCAACAGAGTAGCTGGCGTGCCTATCAAAACCCACAGTTGGTCTGCAGTCAAGGCGTACATTAAAGGCGGACTGTCTGGACCTTTCCCAACAATAATTGAGAATAACGGAGCATTTACAGATCCAGGCCAATATACGACAGGCAACTCTGCTGCAGCCTATTCTTCGCTTCGAGGTCCAGCGAGTCTAAACGAAAATCTAACTGCTTCAAAAAGCTTTGCGGTTGGTAGGAATGTGAACGCCATTGTGAGGGTAGATTATTTCAATGCATTCAATAGATGGAACGTTGGAAACTGCGTGGATAACAACATTACCGATGGAACGTTCGGGCAAGTGACCGGTCTATGTGGCGGCGGCCAGCGTCAGGGACAGGCAGAGTTCCGCATAACCTTTTGAGGTTAGCCGAGTGATGGCACGAGCATACCTTCCCGGACAGATCAGGGAAATTGATTCCTTATCAGCAACAGACCTAGCTGGTTGCTGATTCACCAAGCAGCTTAGATCGGCCTATGAAATAGGGGGGCGCAGGAATTGCGAAAAATAGATACGAATAAATCACCGCAAGGAGTGAAGTGTGATCGCCGTGACTTTTTGGGCATGTCAGCAACCGCCGCTTTGGGAAGCTTTCTGCCGAAGGCTTTTTCTCAGAATACGAGATCGGATCTCGGTTCGGTCTCTGGAGTTTCATTAAAGGTTGACGGAAATGCTGATCACGGATATCGGGTCGGTATTCTGTTTCGCGGTGCTCCTATTATTTCGAATGACAGTAACGGGATATCCGCCATTTTTCAAAATGGCGACCGCAGCCTCGAAGATCGCATCGAGGATTGGAAAGCTACCTCATGGGCTGGCAATGAGTCCAAAGTTACGCTGAACGGTGATGCCCATCTTGTGAACATGAACGCTACCGTCAGAGTGGAAGTGATATACGAGGTAGTTGCGCAAAACATAGTACGCAAGAGCATTCGACTTCATCAGTCCGATATGTTCATGATGTTCTACCAGATAACGAACCGTATAACGCCTGCGGGCCGGCCTGCCAAGTTTTGGAGCTTTGATCAGTTGGATTGCGAAGGAGGACCGCTTCGAGAATATTTCCCTGCTGCCGGCTTTCGTACAGCAAACCAGACGACCGTAGGCCTGTTGACGGATGCCGGCTTCCGCAATCAGTGGAGCCGAATGTTCCGCAGGGATGGCAAGCCAATCAAACCCGCGGCCGCCCAGATTCCCGACCCGAATTTGTACGTGGTGGCCTCGGCGGAAGAACGGAGTCGTGGAATCTACTATGTGCAGCAGACTTTTGGAGAAGAACTGCAACAGCTGCCGGGTGGAGGCGCCACACCGGTAAGTCTACCCGAGATACAAGAATGGACTTACAAGGGTTCACCGATCGTCAAGAAAGATGGACCGATTCTCGAGTTGTCGATCCATGAGCCTGAAGAGGAGGTGATCATTCCATTCGCAGCAAAGGCTGGAGATATCTTCTCTGTTGCATTGGAGTACCGGTCAAACTTCGATGTGTCGATCGCCATTTGGGACGTGGATGAAAAACTCAATCAGCTCCACAATTTCAACCAGTTCAACGACCGCATCCCTTCATCTCCTGACAAGTGGGCCACTTTTCAGAGCACCGTATTTGTTTCCGCGATATTCGGTAAAGGGGCCGCACTCGTACTTTCGCTACCAACCGTTGAGAAAATAGCGGGAGGCAGGCTTGAGGTACGCAGTCTTAAGTTAAGCCGCATCCCCACTAAGAACAGACCGTATCACTCCATCGAAATGGACAAGCCGGTTGAGATAAATACCTTTATTTTCGCGAATGAGGACGTTCGGGATACGATTCGAGGCTATCGGCTGGCGAGCCAAACACAACTCGCCGATGCTCTTGGCTTCAAGGGCGGTGAAACAGAAAAAGTTCTTTACGCCGATCTGATGATGCTTTGCTGGAATGCAGGAACTGAGACTTTCCGGCCCATGTTGGCCCCGAGCATTTGGTATTCCGCTGCCGGAGAAATGTATTTGCGCGATAGCTTCTTTGCGCTGAATGGAATCCACAATAAGGAGTTGAACGAGCAGGTATTTAATCTCTGGGCCGAGAATCAAGGCGAAAATGGCGCCATTAATACTTTGATTGAGCCGGAAATGACGAACCTAGAGCGCAAGTCCAATGACTCGACTCCTCTCTGGTTGATGTGGGCGTTGTTGAACAAGCGCAGGTTCGGAACAATCCCGCCGATGGACAAGGTGAAGCTTGCCGCCCAGTATTGTCTCGAAACTTACGACCCTAAAGGTGACGGCAACTGCACTGCGCAGTTTGTTATGGGCCAGCTTGATATCGTTGCGTACCCGGACGGAACTTCTATTATTTGCCAGAATCAGGGACTGCTCGCAGTGTTACTTTCTGTGATCCGTGCTCTTGAGATTCCTGGAGTTAGTGATACGGTTTCGGATCAACACATCGGTTTAGCCGAAGAAATATATCGTAGCTATTACGATCCAGTGCGCAAATTCATACTTCCTGCTCGAAATATTACGGATGCAATCGGATTTGCCGAGTTATTCCCTGAGTACCTCTCATTGTGGCTGTTTAACCGGAAGATCTTGACAGACGAGATGGTGTTGAATCACTTGGACAGAATTCCGGTGATGATGCCGCGAGCCGAATCTCCATTTCCCGAGATGGGCGGAACGGTGAGGCCTATATTCATCGGCCTCACGGAGCAGCCCAGGGGCTGGCGATTCTTTACCGAGACCTGGCACCCCATGGCCAGTGACTCCTATGCGAAGACCTATGCCAACGGCGAAATGGACGGAGTCTATTACAACGGTGGTAGTTGGATGCGAATCGAAGTATGCGGATACGTTGTGGGCAAGATGCACGGTTGGAGAGTTGCCGACAAGGCAATCAGGAACAGGATGTGGGCAGAGATTAATGTTAACCAGGAGTTTCCTGCGAGCCATGAATATCTCGCGACCGATCCACATAACCCCTTCTTCGGTTCGCATCTCGTGTTCGCGTGGAACTCATTTGTTCTTCAGGCACTGGAGAAGGCAGGAATGCGTTCACCATCCATGGATCCGGATTATCGACCTGTAGATGACGCCGCTAAGTTAACACTCCAAATGAGATAAAAGCTCGGGCACACACTGAAGCGCTAGCGTCGGATAGTTAGAAAAGCCTGCTTACCCGTGGACTGACCAAATGTATTGCACCAGAAGTCTTGTCGGTGTAGCGCAACTTGCCCTGAGCTCAGATAGCCCCGTGGTTGAAGTCATCTAAAGGTGCTGGATCCAGCAGAGAAAGACTCGCTGGCGGAGGATGGAGTCTGATGCGAACCGTTCTCTGGCCCAATTTCCCTGCTAACAGGGAAAAATACAGGGAATTTTTGATTCTCGAGCCAAAGTTACAGCAGAAAAATTCTCTACAGCATTTATTGTACAAGCATTTACGTGTCCCTTCGCTGATTTGGACGCGCTTCGAAACAGGGAATTGTCGAGTCCGTATCAGGGAATAATCATTCCCTGATACGGCTGCTATTAGGCTCCCTAAAATGACCGTCAATGAGCGCATTGGCTTGAAGTCGTCATTCAAGAATCCACCTTCATTTCTCTCCTTTGGCAATTGACACTCGAGTGTCTACCATCGCTTCTCATCGGAGGTCGAAAAAATCGCGCCCAGCAGCGAGCCGCCCGCTACCACCTGGCGTCAGAGTGAGTCGTTCAGGTCCTCTGCTCTCACGTCCAGTTCGCGTCTGGTCCGCGCCGTCCAACAGGGCCTGGGGCGACTTCGCGGTCCAAACCCGGCAGGCTGACATTGAGGCGAGCCTGGAGGAAGAAAGCACCCCCGGTTGTGCCCAGTCCACTTCGGCGTCTACGGCCAGATCAGCCGGTAACCTCATTTTTCATATCTAGGGAGCCGCATATCTGGAAGCGCTCTCCGGATTTTTATAGAGCAGATAAGCTTTGCGGGTTTGCTCGAACTGTTCGATTCCCTTGCGCCATGAGTCGGCAATGGTTCTTGGATCGTGCTGTTGATCGAGCGCATCCATCGTGGACTGGTTCGCGACCAGCGCATGAATTGCATCCAGGTGAAATTGGCCGGGATAGAGTTTATGCAGCATCGAGGCCAGTTCCACTCCCAGTTCCGGTGCATTCAACACATTGCGAGCAGTGATGACGAATCCAACACCTTGGCAAAGCTGGCCTGCGTACGGATATGGAGCTTCAGGTGTAAATTGCACTGGCACAAAGCGGATGCCAGGAATCATGCGTCCGTTGAGTGCCGTGGACAATTGGATTGCGTCAATCCAGGGGGCGCCGATCCATTGGAACGGAGTATCGGTGCCGCGGCCTACCGAAATATTCGAAGCCTCGATCATCCCGATACCCGGATACAGCGTTGCTTCATCCATGTTTCGCAAATTGGGAGAGGGATCGATCCATAGTAAAGAAGTTGAATCGTACCAATCTCCACGCTGCCAGCCCTTCACTGGAACCACAGTCAGTGAAGCGCCGATATGTCCTTCTCCGTTGAAGTAACGAGCCAATTCTCCCATAGTCATGCCATGCCGCACCGGAAGAGGCATGAAATTGGTATAGCTCGCATCACCCGCATCGGAAACCGGCCCCTGCACAAAGGAGCCATTCAACGGATCGGGACGGTCAAGAACAACTATGTCGGTGCCCGAGTGCGCGGCAGCCTGCAAAAAATATGCCATTGCCGTCTCGTAGGTATAGTAGCGCACGCCGGCATCCTGTAGGTCGATAACGACCGCATTCAACTTTTGCATCTGCTCGGACGAGGGATGACGCTTGGCATCCGTCGCTCCATACAGGCTGACAATAGGGAGGCCGGTAGTGGCATCGGTGCTGCCAGGAATATTGGTCGTGTCCACCGCGCCACGGATCCCATGTTCCGGGCTGAAGATGGTGGTGAGGGTCAGACCAGGCACTTTTGCCGCAGCGTCCTTAAACAGAATGTCAATGGTGCGTCTGCCGTGACTGTCCACTCCGGTCTGGTTGCTCAACACTCCAATGCGGAACCTGCCACCATGCTTTTGTTCGAGCGCAGTGAGCGTAGCAAAGTTCTCTTGTTCCAGAACGTCGATGCCATTCTCTACCATACCGTTACGACTCCCCCAACGACGCATACCGGTCAGCGATTCGTTGTATCCGGTAAGGCGGGAGATTTCCTGGCCTCCATCCGGAACACGAATATTCAATGCTTCCGCGACAGCGGTAGCAACCTGCCCCTCGACGGAAACGGTGCTCACTCCACCGTTGGGATGAACACGATTGCTGAGAAGAATCAGATAGGAATCGCTCCATGGATCAATCCAGAGGTCGGTGCCCGTATAACCCGTGTGGCCGAAGGATCCGACGGGAAAAAGTTCTCCACGATTGCCGGAATAGGGGCTTTCGATGTCCCATCCAAGACCACGCAAGGCCACTCCCGTGGCCGGCTGCTGCGGAGTCGTCATCTTTTCCAGCGTGAGCCGATTGATAGGAAATTTACTAGCCCTGCTTTGCAGGCGGTCCAGGAGATTCTGTGCATAGATGGCAACATCTCCCGCAGTACTGAAAAGTCCCGCATGCCCGGCCACTCCACCCATGCGCCGTGCGATGGGATCGTGTACCTCACCCAATAACATATGGTGGTTTTCGTCGTACTGTGTAGGAGCAATATTTTCGCGCCAGGAGGCAGGCGGAAGAAAGCGCGTGTGTTTCATCCCTAGCGGATCAAAGATATACTTCGCCGCATATCCATCGAGAGACATGCCCGAGAGTTTCTCGATCAACGCTCCCATCACGATAAAGTTGATATCGCTATAACTGAACGCGGTTCCCGCGGGCCTGACCGGGGCAACGGCAAAAGAGCGGTTATAACCTTCCTGCTTGCCCGACCATGGTTCTTGCAATCCAATACCTTCGGGCAAACCTGAATAGTGCGTCATCAACTGCCGTATCGTGATGTCCTGCTTGCCATTGGCCGCGAACGCAGGCAAATACTTCGCGACAGGATCATTCAGGCGGAAGTCGCCCTGCTGGTAAAGCTCCATGGCAGCGGTTGACGTCGCGAGAATTTTCGTTATCGACGCCATATCGAAGATGGTGTCTTCCCTCATCGGTAATCGCTCCGGAACGAGCGCTCGCTCCCCATAGGCCTTGTGGAACACGATCTTCTCGTCGTGTCCGACTATAACGACGGCTCCAGGGAATTTCCGCGCATCAATGGCGGCGGAAATGATGCGATCGATACTGCTGAAGTCCGGCTTTTTTATTTGCGCCCACGTGACGGATAGCGCAAAGAGAGGCGATACGGCTGCTAGGACCCATAGCAAGGCGAGCCGGAAAGAGTGTCCATTGCTTGAGTAGTCTGGGCGTATCGATGGTTTGCCCTGCATCGCTTTCTCCTTATTTAGATCGATTTCTCCTTAAAACCAGGTATGGTTTCAAGCTTGTTCGTCCCTGATATCGTGCAATGCGTGTTTTGGCCTGCCGGCAATCGCGGTAAGCACACCAACCGCCACGGCGGCTGTGGCGGGAATCCATAACACATGTAGCGGCCCATGGCTGACTGCGTAAGCGCCCAAGGTAGGTCCCGCCGCGCCTCCAACCAACCCAAGCGCAATGATGGCGCCGAACACCGTACCGGTTTCTCCGGAAAAGCGGTCTCCGGCGAGACCGAGGACTGTAGGGAAAATTGCCGAGATTCCTAAGCCGACAACGATCATGGCGCAAACCATTGCAGTAAGACCTTGAGCGGCAAGCGCAATCAAGATGCCGATTAAAACCAGAGATGCCGAGAGCCATATTGTGCCCAGGTTTCCCAGCCAACGCAGCCATAAAACGGCGCCCAAGCGACCGGCCCCGAGCGCCGCTCCCAGACCAACCAGTGCCAGGCTGGCTCGCGAAGGGGTGGTGTGCAGTACTTCAGCGACAACTTTGCCCGTCCACACAAACATGCAGTTTTCGCTACCCGATTCGAAAACCAGGATGATCCCAAACAGCCACACAGCCGGCTGATTCAGGACCGAAAACAGTTTCCCAAGCTGGATCCCTGCCTGCAGTGGAGGTGGAAACTGGAAGAGGATCACTGGAATCAGGACTGCGGTTGTGAGGCTTGCCAACAAGCGGAGCACGACCGAAGGCGACCACGCTCCGCCGACGATCGACATCAATAATGGCGCCAACACGGCTCCCGCGCTGAAGAAGAACCCAAGCAAGTTGAGAGCGCTGGCGCGGCTTGGAACATTCAGGTCAGCAATGAGAACATTCGTAGCAGTATTAAGCACCCCGCCTCCGAGCCCGTAGGCCAGGCAACATATCTCAAGTTGCCAGTAAATCCTGAGTAACGGAATAAGAGCCAGAGATCCCGCGATCAGGATGAGCGCGACGATCAACATCTGCTTGGCTCCGTGAATGTCGAGGATCGGTCCTACAAGAACCGTAGCGATCAGGATCCCAATCAACGGGACAGACCCAAGACTGCCCGCGTGAGCGTAACTTACGTGCAGCGTAGGGAGCAGAGATCCCATCAAGAACAGCACAATCCCAAATATGAACATGCACGCATTGATCGTGAAGACCAAAGCAGTACGATTAACACCTGTCGGCATGTTGCTTTTGTTCATCGGTCTGTTCTTGCAGATGCCTCACACGTTGCGCTCTTACATAAAAAACACGCAGTGCATCCAGTCGCCTGGAGTACGCTACTAACAGCCTGCACTAACATCAAAAGCCAACTTGGCTATACCCAGCAGGCTTGCTGCGCCGCCCAATTTACTATGCACGAGACGAGCCTGTCTGACTGCAATGGGTTGCGCCCAGCGCATCATAGTTTGCCGGGCTGGCTTTAACACCAGTTCTCCAGCTTCAGCAACGCCTCCTCCAACCACGATGATTTCCGGGTTTAAGGTGCTCACGAGATTGGCCAAAGCGAGACCGAGATAACAACCTGCCTGGTGCAGTATCTCCAGCGAGCGTTTATCACCTTGGATCGCGAGTTGGGTAACATCCTGCGCTGTCATCTTGCGCTTCAGGCGATGGCTCGCTGCAATCCCAATACCAGCTCCGGCAGCATGACTTTCAAGGCAGCCCACCCTGGCATACTGCGGAAGGAATTCATCGCGAATCGCCATCCACCCGACGCTTCCAGCCAGCTCACCATGCCCTCTGAGAAGGTGCCCGTCAACCAGGATTCCGGCTCCAATACCAGTCCCAACCGCCAGAAAAATCACATCCCGACAACCACGGGCAGCGCCTTTCCAGGCTTCTCCTACGACGAAAGCATTGCGATCGCTTTCCACTACGACCGGTAACCTGAGGTGCTCCCGCAACCTGTTACCAAGAGGCATGCGCTTCCATCCGCGAATGTTCGGCGCCCAGACGTCACCATTGCTATAGGCAAGACCCGGGACATCGACTCCCAGCGCCCGCACATTTCTCTGAGGAATTTGTTTGAGCAACTCCAGAACTACATCAATAACGGCAGTTCCAGCGCTGGGAGGCGTCGCCGCTTCGAAACAATGACTGATACGACCAGTGCTGCTGACTTTGGCAACCCTGATCTTCGTACCGCCAATATCAGCCGCCAGAACATAGTCAGGCATAAGCCATATTCCTCTCCACGGCAAACAGACAGTCGCGTATCCCTGCTATGTCTTTCTGTCGAACTTGCCCAGCGGTCAATGGATCGCCAAGCTCACGACCCAAACCTCACCAGGTGCAAATGTCTTCTTCAGCAAAACTTTGCCATCCTGGGTTTGAAATGGCACGTCGCGATCGTCTGCCCAATTGATTGCATGCTGAATCACCCCGGGAACATCCAAGGATAAGGTTGTATTCAATAAGTCATTAGACTCGTTGAATGCGAAAATTATCTGTTCGTGATCGCTGACCAATCGGCGTACTTCTATCTCGGATTTGCCGGGTCCTGAAATCTCTACTTCCGCAGAGACTCCCGCAAGTTTGGCAAGCGAAACCAGAAACTGTCGCGTATTGGCGTCTTGATGTTCTTCATAGCCCAGCGCCACAAAAGAGCCGACGAGAATCGTCTTTCCGCTGCCAACCGAATTCTCAATCACCGCAGGTTCACCGTCCTCGAAGCGCCCCAACACTTGAGATCCTGGATAGGCCTCCAGGTCCTCTTCAAATGCTGCCCCCGATACCGGGCCAACGCCGGTTAATCCGGGAAGGTTTGCCGAAGCCTCGATAGCAATTTGCGGCTTGTCCGCAGGTTGGATAAGTTTTTCTCTGGCGCCGAAAACTTTGTCCAGGTCTATTCCGGGAATCACCGTGCTCGCAAACCCACGCTCGTTGTTCCAGGCCAGCCGAGCCTCCGCGACAACAGTACCGCCGCCTTGAGCATAGCGTTTGATCCCATCCGCAACATCGCTCGAAAGCATCACAGGAAAAGGAACAAACAATATCTTGTATTGACCCAGCTTGCCGTTTGCAACGTCCTGCGTC
>JBARHV010000384.1:0-45232 GCA_049799415.1 Silvibacterium sp. | reverse complement strand
CTTTGAATACCGTGTCGCGCTCGGCTTCGCGCACTTTCTGGAAGATGACCTGCTTGGCCATTTGCGCGGCGATGCGTCCGAGCACGTCGGTGGGCTTGTAGTAGCGGATTTCGCCTCCGACTTCGACCTCAGGCGCAAGTTCGCGCGCCTCTGTGAGAGCGATCTGATTTACCGGGTCTTCGATCAGCTCCGGCGTCTCAACGACGGTCTTGTAAACGTAGGCGCGGATCTCGCCGGTCTCCTTGTCGAGCTCGGCGCGCATGTTTTCCTGCGTCTTGTACTACTTGCGCGTGGCGAGAGCGATGGCGTCCTCGACGGCTCCCACGACGATTTCCGGCTCAATGCCTTTGTCGCGGCTCAATACTTCGATGGTCTGGTAAAGCGGGCTTGCCATATGGTTTTCTCTCAAAAAATCTCTACCGGCGCTCCGGCCGGGTTCAAATGAAAATTAAAATTCGGGGATCAGGTTGGCCTTTTCGATGTTGCCGATGGCGATTTCCAGGGACTCCTGATGGGCGTTGGCCGCAGCCTTCTTGCTTTTGCCCTTCTGCTTCAGCGCGCTGAGGTCGAGCGTGACTGCTTGTGTGCTGCCCGGTGTGAGCCTGCCCTGCCAGTGCCGGTTGCCTGCAATCGGCGCAAAGGTCTGCAACTTGACGAGACTGCCGGTGAAGCGCTCAAAGTCGGCCAGAGTACGCAGCTTGCGGTCGAGTCCGGGCGAGGACACCTCCAGCGTGTACTCCGCGCCGGGAATGAGGTCTTCCACGTCGAGCAGGGTTCCAAAGTCGCGGCTGAAGGCGGTGCAATCGTCGTGGGTGACGCCGGAAAGCTGCTCGGCCTTGAGGTTTCTCTGCTGATTTTCAGGCTCCGCGGCGAGTTTCGCGCGCTGTTCAGCGTTCTTCTCGATGTATATGCACAGCGCGCGAGGCTTGGCCCCTGCGCGGTACTCAAGGTCCACGACATCAAGCCCGTGCGAGGCGGCGACACGCTGCGCGGCGGTGCGAATTTGGTCGAGGTTCAGGGCCATGGCCAATTTTTGCGGGCGATTTTTTCGAGATTTCTGGCGGAAGTTGCGGCCAAATAAAAAGTGGGCTATTAGCCCACTCATCTCTCCGAGGCTGCCGGCTGGTCACAGCATCTGCCTGGATAAACTCGTCTGCTCCATTAGAATACGCCGTTTTCGGTTTGCTTTCAAATTGAGTGCGGGGATGGGATGATGGATCTGGAAGCACATTTTTCGATCTCTGATTCATTCCTGAGCGGGCTGAATTGGAGTCTTAAGAGGGTTGCGATGAGTCAACAGAATCCTTATGAGCAGTTTTTGGGTGGTCAGGACCCGATGAAGGTTTTGGCGACGACAGCGCGCCACATCGAGAAGGTTCTGGATGAGCTTGGCCCGGTGCGGGCGAACCTGGCTCCCTCCGCGGGCAAGTGGAGCCCACGGGAGATCGTTTGCCATCTGGCCGATTGCGAGATCGCGTTTGCCTACCGGCTGCGGCAGACGCTGGGCGAGGACCACCACACGATTCAGCCGTTTGACCAGGAGAGATGGTCGGCGAACTACGCTGCGTATGAAATGCGCGACGCGCTGACCACCTTTGGCGCAGTGAGGAACTGGAACCTGACGCTGCTGCGGTCGCTCTCACCGGAGGTTCATGCGAAGGCGGTGACGCATCCCGAGCGCGGCGCGATGACCTTCTACACCATTGTCGAGACCATGGCTGGACACGATCTGAACCACCTGGGGCAGCTGGACGCGATCGCAAAAAAGTTCGCTCCTACGCATTGATTCCTGCCATTTGCGCATGAACAGTCGGCAGGCTCGCAGCCAGCAAGGGCCGGGGCGGCTGGAGAAATGCCTTACAATAGCTGGAAGCCCTCGTCCAGCGAAGCGATCTGTACCCTTTGTGGGCCGTGGTGCATCTTTCACTTATGATCGAATTTCCTGTCCCCGAAGCTTTGACCTTTGACGATGTCCTGCTGGTTCCTGCCTATAGCGATGTGGTTCCGGCGCAGGTAAGCACGCAGACACGGCTGACAAAGAAAATCCTGCTGAACACGCCTCTTTTGAGCGCGGCCATGGACACGGTGACCGAATCACGGCTGGCGATTGCCATGGCGCAGCAGGGCGGAATGGGCATCATCCATCGCAACCTTACGCCGGAGCAACAGGCGAGCGAAGTGGACAAGGTGAAGCGGTCGGAGAGCGGAATGATCGTCGATCCGGTGACGATGACGCCGGACCAGTTGATCTCAGATGCGCTCCTGGTGATGCGACGGTACAAAATCTCCGGCGTGCCGGTGACGCAGAACAAGAAGCTGGTGGGCATTCTGACCAACCGCGACCTGCGTTTTGAGACACGAACGGATATTCCGATCCGCGACGTGATGACGAAAGCGAATCTGATTACCGTGCCGGTGGGTACGACGCTGGAAGACGCCGAATTAATTCTGCATCAGCATCGCGTGGAGAAGCTGCTGGTGGTGAATGGCGACTATGAGCTGAAGGGCCTCATCACGGTCAAAGACATTCAGAAAAAATTGAAATATCCCAATGCCTCGAAAGACGAGCAGGGGCGGCTGCGCGTGGGCGCGGCGATTGGCGCTACGGGGGATTTCCTGGAGCGCGCGGCGGAGCTGGTGAAGAACCGCGTGGATGTTCTGTCGATCGATTCGGCGCATGGGCATTCGTCGCGGGTGCTGGAGGCGGTGCGGCTGGTCAAGAATGCTTTTCCGGATGTGGATCTGCTGGCCGGCAACATTGCCACCTACGAAGGCGCGAAGGCGTTGATTGCGCACGGAGCGGATGCGGTGAAGGTGGGCATCGGGCCGGGTTCAATCTGCACCACGCGCATGGTGACGGGCGCAGGCATGCCGCAGATTACGGCGGTGAGCGAAGCCTTCCGCGCGGGACGCGAGCATGGAATTCCGGTGATTGCCGACGGCGGTATTAAGTATTCGGGCGATGTGGCCAAGGCGATTGCGGCAGGCGCAAATGTGGTGATGATCGGTTCGCTGTTTGCGGGTGTGGATGAGAGCCCGGGCGAGACGATTCTGTATCAGGGACGTTCGTTCAAGGCGTATCGCGGCATGGGGTCGCTGTCGGCGATGTCGCAGGGCTCGGGCGAGCGGTATTTCCAGGGCACACAGGATTTTGAGACAGAGCCTTCGCGCAGCGAAGACGTGGTAAATCGCGAACGCAATGCGGGAAACCGTTTGGCGAAGTTCGTTCCCGAAGGCATTGAAGGCCGCGTGCCGCATCGCGGACCGCTGGAGGCGATGGTGTATCAGCTGGTGGGCGGACTGCGTTCAGGCATGGGCTATCTGGGCTGCGGAAGCATTGAGGATTTGCAGAGCAAGTCGCGGTTTGTCCGCATCTCCAATGCCGGGCTGCGCGAGAGCCACGTGCATGACGTGATCATCACGCGCGAGGCTCCAAACTATCACGTCGAATAAGTGCTGGCCGCACGGGCACACGCGCTTCGCGCCATCCACGAGATAGCAGCAATCTTTGGAGTGAGTTTGGCGCTTAGTTCTCCTTGCTTTGCAGTGGTGAGTTGCCGCCGAGAGGCATTAGCTTCTGAAGTTCGTCCGGGTCGTAAAAGAACGGGTTGGAATCACGGTCGGAAACCTTTTCTGGATTGGCCTCGTCCGTTATCGGCCCTCCTCCCATGATCGCCGCTCTTCGTCGGAGTTCGGTCATGTAATCCTTGTCCAGGAAAATCTCCGCTGGCGTTGGTTCGTTCAGCAGCAAATCCCTGGGCCCCAAATAGAGATAAGCGTCCACCATTTCCGAGAATTTACCTCCCGCTTCGACCGGCACTTTTGCGAATGTACCTTTCGGTTTCGCCGGGCCTGCCGGAAGCTTGCCGCCATCTGTCACTCCGAAGGTAATGTTTCCGGAAGAGTAAGTCATGTCCAATAAGTCTGCCAGCCAAGTGCCTTTCATCTCTTGTACGAGCGATGGAACCGGCCAGGACGCCATTCGCGCCTCAAATTCGTCATTGTATTTCGCTAGAGGCGTCCAATTACCGAATCCCGTATGATCGGCAATCACCAGGGTCACGCCCGGATAATCTTTCTCATAGATTCCCACGGCCGTGCCTTCCTCGTGAAAAAGATGCGCTGTACCAAAAAGCATGAGCGCCTTGCGGTGTTTCGAGAGCACTTCCTTTTCCATCACAGCGGCGATGCTAGGGTCCCGGTTCAAGAATTGCCCATGCCCGAAGTCCCGACCGGTCTTCACTTTGCTCCAATCAATGGGAGGGTCGGCCGCCAGAACGCGAATTTTCTTTCCCGGTGGAAGCGTTTGATTCAGCCTGCGGATCAAGGGGAAAAATTCTTCGTAAAAGCCGGACACGCCACACATTGGCTGGGTGGTATTACGCCAAACCTGCCGCACTTCGGACAACGGTACATCAGCGCCGGCAATATACCGGTCAAGGGTGGGCTGGTATAACGAATTGCCGCATTCCACAACGACCACGTTTACCTTGCTTGGAAAGGCAGGATTGCGGATGAGGTGGAGAATAAAATCGTCAAGATCCTTATTGCCGTGCGCTGCGCTGATTCCAACGACTTCGTACTTATCGAACGCAGCAAGAAGAGCCCTTTCAGCATCCTCGGGTTTCGGATTGCCTCCCTTGGGGTTCGGAGGTTGCATATCGGTTGTGCCCTGAACAGGCAGTGGGCCTTGAGCAAGTTCTTGCGCCGAGGCTGCCGCGCCGAAAAGCATCGCCAGGGACATAAGCGCGAGAAAAGGAACTCTATTCACCAGCCTTCTCATTAGAGATCTCCTTTTTCGGGTTCGATTCGCTCGAATTGCATCAATGACTTTTCATTGTTCATGAAGCACGCTCTAGAGATATTTATCCAGCGGAATCTGGAAGTAGAAAAGCTCTTTGCCCGCGGCATCGCGCAGGTCGCGCAGATTCAGCGTGGCTCCTTTGAGCGGCGCGTTGCCGAGTCCCTGCATATCGTAGAAGAGGAAGCCCGCGCGGGTGCTGTGCGGCGGCACGGTGACTGCGCTGTATTCGAAGTCGGAAAAGTCCTGTTCGATTTTTTTGTTGGGACTTTTGGGTTTGCTTTTTATGGGCGGCAGCGGCGCAGGCAGGGGAATCCCCCGGCCCGGACCGTGAATGCGTGTCATGCGGCGCTCGACGTCGTCTGGAACCGCAGCGGGAATCTTGTCGCCTTTGGCGCTGATAAAGTCGATGCGAGCCTGGTCGAGTGAAATCGGCTTGTCGCCATTGTTGGTGACGACGATATAGATCGGCATGAAGTTGTTGTCGACGTAGGGGACGCGGAAGATTTTCCCCTTCTCTTTGGTGTCATACGGCTCAGCAGCGATGACGACGCGCTCGGCGGCGTGGGCGTCGAAGGAAGCATATGTGGAGGCGTCCTTGGGCGGCGGTATCTTGTGATCGGCAGCGTGAAGCGGCGCGACCGCAGTTGAGATCGCAAGAGCGAAGATGAGAGGAAAACGCGGGCGCATACGGTTCCGCACGATTATCATTCTCCGATAGGACTTGCGTAAAGAGGGAATCGTTAGCGGATGCTCGTTATCTACAGCCTTGCGTTGCTGCTGGTTCTGGTGGTGGGCGCTCCGTATTGGATCTTTCGCGTGGTCGCGAGCGGCAAGTATCGCGAGGGTTTGAGCGAGCGGCTGGGGTTTGTGCCGCGACGGTTGCGAATCGCGGAGCGAGTGATCTGGGTCCATGCAGTTTCTGTGGGTGAGGTGCTGGCGGCGAGCCGGTTGATCGGGGAACTGGATGCGCGCTCCGGCTGCAGGGTGATGATCTCCACCACAACCCGCGCTGGGCAGCGGCTGGCTCGGGAGCGTTTTGGCGCGGACCGGGTCTTTTATTTTCCGCTGGATTTTGCTTTTGCGGTGCGGGCCTATCTGCGCGCGCTGCGTCCGCGCATGGTGGTGCTGCTGGAGACAGAGTTCTGGCCGCGCATGCTGACGGAATGCCGCCGCGCCGGAGTTCCGGTCGCGGTGGTGAATGCGCGCATCTCGGATCGCTCGTGGCCGCGGTATCTTCGCCTGCGGTTTTTGTGGCGGCGTCTTCTGAACGGCTTTGCGGTTGTGCTGGCGCAGAGCGAAATCGATGCCGAACGGCTGATCGCGCTGGGCGCCAGCCATGTCCGCGCGGGTGGGAATCTGAAATACGACATTCGCGTAGCGCAGCCGGCAGCGGTGACCGAGGCGCTGTGCGCGCACCTGCCTGTTGGCGTAAAGGTGGTGGTCTGCGGGTCTACGCTCGCAGATGAAGAAGAGCTGCTGTTGGAGTCGCTGCCTCCGGACGTGATTACAGTTCTGGCGCCGCGGCATCCAGAGCGGTTTAACGCCGTTGCTGCGATGTTGGCTGGGCGCGGTGTGCGCTTTGTACGGCGCTCGGAGTGGATGGCTGCGCCAGCGCCGTTGTCTGCCGGGATGTTTTTTCTGCTCGACTCGATTGGGGAGCTGGCCTCGGTATATTCGCTGGCTTCGGTCGCATTTGTTGGCGGAGGGATGTTTGTGCCGGGCGGACATAATCCACTGGAACCGGCGCAGTTTGGCGTGCCGGTGGTGATGGGGCCGCACTATGAGAATTTTCGCGGCATTGTGGAGAAGCTGCGCGCTGTGGACGCAGTCGCCGTGGTGGAACCATCCGCGCTGCCGCAGGCGTTGCGGGATTTGCTTGCCGATGAGGCCATGGCCAAAGCAATGGGCGCGCGTGGGCGGACAGTCTTTGAGAGCGAAGCGGGTGCGACCGAGCGCGCAGTGACGGCATTGATCGGTGTGTTGGAGGGGCGCGCGTGATTCGGCCCTTTGCATTGTTCATTCCGCTCTACTCGGCGGCTGTTGGCGTGAAGAACGCAGCCTATGAGCGGGGATGGGCGCGGGCACAGCGGCTTTTGTGGCCGGTGGTGAGTGTTGGCAATCTGTCGGTAGGCGGCACGGGTAAGACTCCGCTGGTGATTCGGCTGGCGCAGCTGCTGGCTGCGGAGAACATTCCCGTGGATGTTTTATCGCGTGGCTATGGCCGCAGCGGATCGGGCGTGGAGCGCGTAGATGCGGAGGGCGATGCGGCCCGCTTTGGCGATGAGCCATTGTTGATTGCCCGCGCTGCGAAGGTTCCGGTGTATGTGGGTGCGAGCCGATACGAGGCTGGCTTACTGGCGGAGCACGATGTGAGGACGGCGGGAATTCATCTGTTGGACGATGGGTTTCAGCATCGCAGGCTGGCGCGGGCGCTGGATATTGTTGTGGTTCACGCGAGTGATTTCGAGGAAGCGCTGCTGCCTGCGGGGCGATTGCGCGAACCACTGGCTTCGCTCAGGCGCGCTTCGGTCCTCGTGCTGCGCGCGGAGGACCGGCAGCTTGAGGCGGAGCTGCGCAGGCGCGGCATCGCTGCACCGGTATGGATACAGCATCGGCGGCTTGCGGTTGAAGCTCGAACTCGCGCGGTCGCTTTTTGCGGGATTGCGCGTCCGGAGGAATTTTTCTCTGGACTGCGTTCGCAGAATGTCGAACTGGTGGCGACGCTCGCACTGCGGGACCATCAGGTTTACTCGGCAAGAGAAATCGATCGGCTGGTTGCGATGCTTCGCCATCACAACGCGGCATGCTTTGTGACGACAGAAAAAGATGCAGTGCGTTTAGCCGATGTGCAGCGCGCGCGGCTGGAAGCGGCAGCTCCGCTGCATGTGGCCCGGCTTGAGGTTTCGCTTGAGGATGAAGACGCGGCGATGCGCCGGTTGCGCGGTTTGCTTGTGAGAAAATAAGGGCTTGCCGGAACAAGAAAAGCAGTTACGTGTGCTCGTGATGCGGCTAAGCGCGATGGGCGATATTCTCCATGCGCTGCCTGCGGTCACGGCTCTGCGTGAGGCGCATCCGGAGTGGCGAATTGGCTGGGCTGTCGAGCCGCAGTGGAAGCCGCTGCTGGCTGCCGAAGGCGCGGTGACGCGCGGGCCTGCCATGCCGCTTGTGAACCGGGTTCATATTGTCCCGGCGCGGCAGTGGGCGCGCTCACCCTTGAGCGCGAAGACTCTGCGTGATGTGCGGCGCGCGCGGCGCGAGTTGCGCGCGGAGCAATATGATGTCTGCATTGATCTGCAGGGTGCCGTGCGGTCGGCGGTGATTGCGAAGTGGGCGCATGCGGAGCGATTGATTGGCGAAGAGGTTCCTCGCGAGCGCGTTGCGCGCTGGTTTTTTACGGAGCGGGTGAAGACGCGTGGTGTGCATGTAATTGAGCAGGCGATTGAGGTGATGAACGCTGTCGCCGGAGAGACTCTTCCGGTGCGTCTGCCTCTGCTGCCGATGGATGCGGAGGCGGAGCGCAAGGCGGATGCGATTGCCACACCGTTTGTGTTGGTGAATCCCGGAGCAGGCTGGGGCGCGAAGCGCTGGCCTGTGGATCGTTATGCCGCAGTTGTGCGACGGCTGCGTGATGCGGGTTACGGCGTTGTGGTGAATGCGGGGCCGGGCGAAGAGTTGCTGGCCAATGAGATTGCCGCGTTGAGTGATGGCGCTGCGGAGCCGCATCAGTCCTCCATTGCGGAGCTGATTGCAGTAACGCGCCGCGCCGCGCTGGTGATCGGTGGAGACACAGGGCCGCTTCACCTCGCATCCGCGTTGGGCAGCCTGGTGGTGGGAATCTTCGGGCCGACCGATCCGGGGCGCAATGGCCCATTTGGCGGCAGGTTTCGTGTGCTGCGGCATCCTGAGAGCAAGCGCGACCATACGCGCCATGCCGCACCCGAGGCCGGCCTGCTCACGATTTCTCCTGATGCGGTCACGGATGCGGCGATGGAATTGTTGAAAGGGGAGCGATAAGTGGCAGGGGGATGGAGCAGGATCGCACGGCGCATCCGCGTGCCGCTGGGGTTTGTGTTTGCGGCATTTTTTCTCTGGCTGGCTCGGCCTGCGGCGAGCTTTCTTGCGTTCAGCCTGCTGCTGGTGGTTCCGGGCCTCTGGCTGCGCGGGTATGCGTCAGGTTATGTGAAGAAGAATGCCGAGGTCACGATGACGGGACCCTATGCGCACACGCGCAATCCGCTGTACCTGGGGTCGATGCTGATTGCGTTCGGCTTCGCGCTGGCCGCGCACAACCTGTGGATTGCAGTTGCGCTGGCAGTGCTGTTCGCGGTGATCTATATTCCAGTGATTCGGTCGGAGGAGGCGTATCTTCGTTCAAAATTTGCGGATTATGGCGCGTATGCGGAGCGTGTGCCGCGTCTTATCCCGCGTCTGCGTCCTGCTGCATCGGCCGCTGGCGAAGAGGGCGGGTTTTCCGCCGCGCTCTACAATAAACATCGCGAGTACAATGCACTCATAGGGGCAGCGGCGATTTATGCCGCGCTGGTCTTGAAGTTGTGCTTCTGGCGTTGAGGGTTGAAGTCTCCCGCAGGTGAGTGTCTGGATTGATTTGGCGTTTTAGGTTGTTTCCTGTTTTTGCCTGCGTGGTGGGGCTGGTTGCGCTCCATGCGGAGACGCCGCTCGCGATGCCCTCTCTGCGCGCTCCGCAGGCGGGCTTCACGTTCCCAGCCAGGCAGACGCTGAGCTACACCGTTGACTGGCGCGTGTTCCCGGCAGGGGTCGTGTCTTTTCATCAGGAAGCGGACGGGAATATGCAGCGCGTGTCGGTTACGGCTGATACGGTAGGCGCGGTCAACCTGCTGTTTCGTGTGACCGACCGTTTCCAGTCTTCGTTCAACCGCGAGACGGGCTGCTCGGAGGGCTTCTCGAAGCAACTCATCGAAGGCCGTCGCCAGGTGAACAGCGATCTGAAGTTTGACTATGCCGGTAACAAAGCAATCCTCACTGAGAAGAACCTGATCTCCGGCATTAAAAAACATCGGGAAACATCGATCCCTTCGTGCGTGACCGATTCACTTTCGGCGATTTTTTATGCGGCGTCGCAGCCCCTGGAGATAGGCCAGAGCTTTGAGGTACCGCTGGCTGACGCTTCACGGACTGTGAAGGTAACCATGAAGGTGGAGGGCCACGAGGCAGTGACGACTCCAGCAGGCACCTTTCAAACGCTGCGCGTGGAGCCGACAGCGGATGCTGGCGTGGTGAAGAATCGTGGCAACATCTGGATATGGTATTCGGACGACGCACGGCATATTCCGGTGCAGATGCGCGCGCGACTCTTTTGGGGAACGATCACGTTTCGCCTAACGTCGATTGAGCCGAAGTAAAAACTATCGTGCCGATTGGGTCCACGCGACTGCGGTGACGTGTTTTCCGTCGAGATAAAAGCTGGACATGCCGATCACATCGGTTCGATAGGTGCGAACATGGGCGGCTTGCAATTCTTCCAACACCTCATGGCGCGGATGGCCGTAGAAGTTGCGACGGCCCACCGAGATTGCTGAAAACGCCGGTGCGACAGCAGCAAGAAATGCGGGCCGGGTTGAAGTGATGCTGCCGTGATGGCCCACCTTCAGAAAATTTGAATGCAGCTGGCCCTCGGCGACCATGCGCTCCTCGCTGGGCGCTTCCGCGTCGCCTTCGAGCAGCGCTGAGGTGTTGCCGTAACTCAGGCGGAGGACGAGGGAATCGTCGTTCGTGGGTGTTTTGCGAGGGTGGTAATCGCGCGCGGGAGAGAGAACGCGAATGGAGAGTCCACCAAAGGTGAAGGTGTCTCCGGCAACGTAATGATGAATGTGCGTGCCCGCCTGGGCCGCGCTGTGCAGCAGGTTTTCGTAGACGGGAACGTCGGGCTCGGGACCCAGCCATAGCTGGCGCGGATGGAAGTTCGCAAACACCGCCGGCATGCCTCCGATGTGGTCTTCGTGGGCATGTGTGAGCGCTACGGCGTCAAGACGCCGGATGCCCCGCGACCACAGCACCGGCGACACAACGTCTTCGCCAATGTTGAAGTTTGAGTCAGGCGATGCACCTACAAGTCCCCCCGCATCGACGAGCAGGGTTTTGCCGTCGGGCGTGACAATCAACAGGGAATCGCCCTGACCTACGTCGATCACGGAGATCTCAAGCTGTCCTGCGTGGCGCGTGATGGGGCGCGGAAGGACGAGAGCTGTGGCGGCGAGCGTGAGCGCGGCCATCGAGAGAGTGATGGCCCAGCGCCGGGCGCGAATGGCGCAGATCGCCGCGGTGACGAGCACGATCCAGAGAAGGATGGTGATGCTGGACGGCATGGGAACGCGCATGTTTCCGGCGCGCAAGCCGGCGAAGGTGGAGACGACGAAGGTTACAGAGTGCAGGATGATTGCGGTTGCGGCTCCGGGAATGAAGGCCAGTGCGGGCGCGGCCAGCAGCGTTACGAACGTGAGCAGTGCGCAGGGCAGCAGAATGCCGATAAACGGAACGATGAGCACATTTACCGGCAACGCGAACAGCGTGATGCGGTGGAAGTAGGCGACCATGGGCAGCATCATGAACAGCTCAATGGCGACGGAGACGGCAAGCAATTCAGCGGCGCGCAGCAGAAGTTGGAGCGTGAACGGGAAAGCCTTCCACGCGAGAAAGCTTCCGGTGAGCGGGCGAAGATGCTGCGCGATGAGGCGAAGGTTCACGCGAAACTGCGCGACGCGCGGCGGGAAGGCGGCATCGATGCGTACTTCGCGCAGATTGCGCAAAGCGCGCAGTGGCGGCGCAAAGGTCTTCTCCGCGAATGGCGCGGCGATTCCGGCGATGGCCAGCACGGAGAGGAGCGTCATCTGCAGGCCGGAGTCGAAGAGCGAGCGGGGACTCGCGACGAGCATGACCAGAGCAGCGAATCCGATGGCATTGAGCGCGGAGCGGTCACGCCAGAGCAGTCTGCCGACAAGGTAGAGCGCAACCATCCAGAATGATCGCTGAACAGGGTGGCCGAAGCCGGTGAAGACCGCGTAAGCAAAGGACAGCGCGATGGTGAGGAGCGACGCCCAGAGACGCAAGAGGCGCAGGCGCTTCGCGATCCAGAAGATGAGGCCGGAAAAGATGGCGAGATGCAGGCCGGAGACGACCAGCAGGTGAAACGAGCCGGTACGCTCGAAGCCTACGCGCACGCGATGCTCGAGCCAGGTGCGGTCACCGGTGAGCATCGCCGTTAGCATGGATGCGTCTTCCTGGTCGATGCGCAGGAACGAAGGCAGGCGAAGGTTGTGCGGGTCGGCGGCGAAATCAATCAGGCGCGAGCTCGCGGCCTCTTCCATGGAATGCAGCCAGCAGGACAGGTTGCGCCTGTGGCCAACTGCAATCACGGAGAGCCGTTCCGGATTGACGCTGCCGAGCGCGCCGATTCCCTGTTGGTGCAGGTAGGCGTTCGCGTCCCACACTCCGGGGTCCAGGAACCGCTCCTCCTGGTGCAGTGCCAGCGTGGCGCGTACTTCATCATTGCAGGCGAGTTTTGGAAAAGGCTGCTCGATGGGCGCATAGAGCATGATGCGCGCTGTGCCAAGGACGCTGAGATGCAGGTCAAACTGCTGGCTGTGCTCTTCGCGCGTTTTGTCGGAGAAGGGCATGCTTGAGGTCACACTGCGGACGGCTCCGACGCGAACGACCTCGCCTTCTACCGTTCGGTGCGTGTTATCGGCCAACAGTGCGAGTTGCTGTTGCGGGTTAATGGCGGGCGCAATCTCAGCGCATAAGACCCCGAGCAGCATGTAGACAAGCGTGGTTGCCATCCACGCCATGCGCGGCGCCTCTGCCGCTGCGAGAGCCGCCGTTGCAAATGCGGCCAGCAACGCGAGCAGAAACAGGCCGGGCAGGAACCAGGCGAGATGCGAGACGAGGATTCCGGCGGCGAAGCAAATGGCCGCGAAGAGCGATGGCGCGGCGAGCGCAACAAGAGATTGCAAGGGAAAAAGGCGGGCAGGCTTCCGCCGGGTTTCAGCGGATGCGTCGGGAATGGTTGCTGCGGCCATGACGTTGGCACCGCAGTGCCGGCGCGCGTTACTGCAACGAGAGCGAGGCTACGCTTTCCAGATGGAAGGTCTGCGGAAACAGATCGACCATGCGCATGGAGCTGAGGTGATAGCCGGAGTCTAGCAGCGATTTAAGGTCGCGCGACAAAGTTGCGGGATCGCAGGAAACGTAAGTAATGTGCGCGGGACGGATGGCGGCGAGCAGAGTCGTGACCTCTTTCCCGAGCCCGGCGCGGGGCGGATCGACGATCACAAAATCCGGTGGTTTTTCTTTGCGCTCAGCGGCGCTGCGAAGAAAGTCGAGCGTGCTGCCGCCAACGATGCGGTGCTGTGTGCCCTGAAGGTTTTGGCGCAGATCGCGGACGGAGCTGGCAGCGGATTCTACGGCCACGACCTGATCGAACCGCGAAGCAAGCGCAGCGGCGAAGAGGCCCACGCCTGCGTAGAGATCCCAGGCCAGGTTACCGGATGGGCGTGTTGCGATGTGCTCAACGAGGGGATCGATGAGGAATCGGTTGACCTGAAAAAATGAGCCGAGGCTTACACGGTATTCGCGGTTCGCTGCTGTGTAGACGAGGGATGGCTGGCCGCTCTGCGCGAGGAGCCGGCTCTGCTGCCTGCCTTGTTCTGTTGTATACGTTGCGGCGCCCGCGAGTTTCGGAATTTGTGCCTGCAGCTGCGGCCAGAGGGATTGGAGCATTTGCGTCGCGGCTTTTGGAGTGGCATTGGTGAAGAGCGAAAGAAGGATGGAATCCTGCGCGGCGTTGGCGAAGAGCTCGATCTCTGAAAAATGCTTGCCGAGCTGCCATGCCTGCGCGGTAGATTGAATCGCTTTGAGAGCCTCTTCAAGAACCGGCGCTGCAATTGGGCATTGATCTATGGCAAGGTTCTGATGGGACGCGCGCCGTTTATAGCAGAGTGCCGAAGTTGCGCGATCAACGTGCAGGCGGATGCGGTTGCGATAGGCGAAGGGTTCGGCATAAAGGGTGGTGATTTCGGGAATGCTGTTGAGCTGCGCGCGTTCGAGCGTTTCGCGCAGGATCTGCTGTTTGATTTCTACCTGCTGTTTGTAACTGGCGTGCTGGTAATCGCAGCCCCCGCACCGGCCGAACCAGCGGCATAGGGGCTCTGTGCGATCGGGTGCTGCTTCCAGAATGTTTTCCAGCTCTGCGTTGGCGTAGCTTCCGTGGTCTTGTGCAGCGCGGGCTTCGACCAGTTCTCCGGGCAGAGTAAAAGGAACAAAGATCGCTTTGCCTTCATCGCGCGCCAGGCCTGCGCCTCCATAGATAAGCTTTTCAATACGCAGCTTCATTGCTGGCTCATATAAAAGAGGCTGAGGCGCGGCAGGCTGTGTTTTTCAAGCAGGCGCTTGCGCAGGAACTGCTGCTCGACCTGGCGAATCTGTTCGGTCTTCATGCGTCCGCGATACGGAGTAAGCTCGCGCGCGCTCTCTTCGCGCAGCGCGAGCAGGTCTGCTTCCGGAGCAGTTGCGATCAATGTGCTGAAGAGCTTCTCTTCCATTACGGTGAGGTTGCGTTCTAATTCTTCGAGGCTTTGCTGCGGTTTCGCCGCGAGTTCAATCAGCCGCGCGCTGGTTTGTTCCGCGACCTCAGATGCGAGGCCGTTGAGATGCGCCTGCCGGAGTTGCGCTGCGCAACGATTGAGGTGGGCGGCGATGCGCTCGTGCTCGAATCCGGGCGCGGTTGCCGATACTGCGATTGCTGGCTGCGCGCCGATGGAGGCTTCTTTCATTGCTTCGACCGCGTCCATAACCGCTTGCGTACACCAGGCGAGCCCGTTGATTTGCCGCATGCGGGCGTGGGACTTGCGGGCATCGTATTTATCGAAGGCGTCATCGATGCCGCGCAGCACGGCTTCGAGCGGGATTCCGGCCTCGCGCCAGGTTTCAATGAGCGCCCAGTCGAGCGTAGAGAGCAGAAGAATAGAGCCACGGCGGCGCTGGAAGTGATCTTCGATTTCCGTGAAGTAGTTGAAATAGTTTTCCAACGCGCTCAAGCCTTTGCGGCGGAGTCATCGGGGTTCGAGCGCATTTTGGCGGCGCGATGACGCTCGTAGATGATCCGCAGACCTTCGAGGGTCAGTGTGTCGTTGATGTGGGTGATGTATTTCGAATCGTTGGCGATAAGGTGTGCGAGACCGCCGGTCGCCACGCAGGTCGTCTCCGGGCCAAGCTCGGCAATCATGCGCTCAAGGATGCCGTCGACCAACCCGATGTGGCCATAGAAGAGGCCGATCTGGAGATTGTCTACGGTGTTCGTGCCGATAATTTTTGCCGGACGCTTGATCTCAACGCGAGGCAGTCGCGCGGCGCGCGCGAAGAGAGCCTCTGCAGAGATGTTGAGGCCGGGAGCGATGGCTCCGCCGAGGAACTCGCCCTTGGCGGAGATGACGTCAAAGTTGGTCGCCGTGCCGAAGTCAACGACGATGCATGGTCCGCCGTATTTCTCGTAGGCGCCCACGCAATTGGCGATACGGTCGGCTCCGGCCTCAGCAGGATTGTCGGTGCGGATGGGCAGTCCTGTCTTCACGCCTGGCTCAATGAAGACCGGCTTCTGGGCGAAGTAGCGTTCGCAGAAGGTGCGCAGAATCCAGTCGATGGGAGGGACTACGGAAGCGATGATGATTCCGGTGATGTCTGTGCTCTTTACGCCTTCGCCTTCGAGGAGGTTTCGCACCAGAATGCCGTACTCGTCCGCAGTCTGGGTCTGCCGCGTGCTGATGCGCCAGGTGATGCGCAGCTCGCCGACGCGCCCATTCTGCAAGGGGTAGAGAGCGATGACGGTATTTGTGTTGTTTACATTGAGCGCAAGAAGCATTCGATCACCGCTTTGATTTTTGTTCACGCACTCCACCGGAAAAGACCGTGCGCAGTCCCGCCGGGGTGCGAATCTGTAAAAAGCCGCGCGCGTCCAGGCCTTCAGTTACACCGGCGTAGCCTTCCAACTCTTCAACATAAACCTTTTTGCCGTGAATCCACGTTGAGGCGCGCTCAAGGCGGCTAAGGATGCTGGCTGTGGCTGCATGCAGGTTGCCGGGCGTGGTGAGCGCAGCGACTTCGCGATGGAGCGATTGTAGCAAAGCCAGAAGCAGCTCCTGGCGCGGCCAGTCGCGGCCTGTTTCGATGTGGAGCGAGGTTGCAACGTCGCGCAGCTCAGCCGGAAACTGCGGCTGGTGTACGTTGATGCCGATGCCGATGACGAGATGGCGCACGCGCGTGACTTCAGCGTTCAGCTCGGTGAGGATGCCGCAGAATTTCCTGCTGCCGAACAGTAGATCGTTGGGCCAGCGCAAATCGCATTCGAGTGCGGTGATCTGCTGCACGGCCTGGCGCACGGCAAGCCCGGCGGCCAGCGAGAGCCAGAGCACGTCGGCGGGCGCTAGGACCGGGCGCAGCAGCACGCTTACATAGAGTCCGGAACCTGGCGGTGAAGACCATTCATGCGCGCTGCGCCCGCGTCCCGCGGTCTGCTCGTCGGCGAAGTAAACGGAGCCGTCGGGCGCGCCTGCTTCAGCTTCCGCCATGGCGTGGGTATTGGTCGAGTGGATGCTGGGGAAGAAATGCAGCTTGTCGTGGAAGCGGCCTCTCCCGGTCGTTTCAAGAAGCGCCACATTGAGCGCGGCCAGGTCGAAGCCGTCCTCAATCATGCGGTTAGGAAATCTCCGCGGTGATCTTCATGCTCAGATCAACGGCAGGCGCGGAGTGAGTGAGCGCGCCGACGGAGATGTATTCGACGCCGGTCTGCGCGTATTTGCGGATGTTTTCGAGCAGGATGCCGCCGGAGGCTTCCGTAGGGATATTTCCTCCATGCTCGTGCACGATTTTAAGGGCCTTCTTTACGTCGGCGGGCGACATATTGTCGAGCAGCAGCGATTCGGCTCCATGGTCGAGCGCGGCGCGGAGTTCGTCGAAGGTTCGGACTTCGATGTCGATGGTCTGGCCTTCGCCGCGCAGTTCGTGGGCGCGGGCGAGGACCTTCTCAATGCCGCCGCCTAGCGAGATGTGGTTGTTCTTGATGAGGATTCCGTCGGAGAGATCAAGGCGGTGGTTTTCGCCGCCACCGCAGCGTACCGCGTACTTATCCAAAATGCGCAGGCCGGGGACGGTTTTGCGGGTGTCGAGAATCTTTGTATTTGTACCCTGAATGGCATCGACGTATTGCCGGGTGAGCGTAGCGATGCCGCTCATGCGCTGCATGAGGTTGAGGATGACTCGCTCGCAGGAGAGGATGACGCGCGCGTTGTGGCGGATGACGGCAAGGGCCTGGCCTTTTTTCACGCGCACGCCGTCGAACATTTCTGGATGGCTGATGACCTCGTAACGCCCGCTGGCCTTTTTATCGAGGCGTGCGTAGATGTCGAGGAAGCGCGGAATGCAGCCGAGGCCGGCGACAACGCAGTCCTGCTTGGCGAGGATGGTTGCGGAAGCGCGCAGGCCGGGGTCGATGGTAATGGCGGTGGTTACGTCGCTGGTGGCTTTGTCTTCGACGAGCGCCTGTTCGAGGATGGCTTCGATCCTTCTGCTTTTCCAGTCCATAGGTTTCCCGATTTCTACGCGAGTTGCTCCAGCTTCTCGATTGCATCCAACGTTTCCTGACGCAGCAGGGCAGCTTCCGATGCCTGTTTTTTCAATCCCGCAACAATTTTCTCAGGAGCTTTGGCGAGAAAGGCCTCATTTTTCAGCTGCCGGTCAGCGTTGAGGAGTACTTTCTCATATTGTTCCAGCTTCTTGCTCAGGCGCTCACGCTCGGCGGCTATGTCGATTTGCTTCTCATAGGCCAGTCCGGCGGTAAAGGTTGCCGTTGTTCGGGTGTTGCCGGGATTCAGGTTCCATTGCGCGGGGAAGCTGAAGGAGGAAAGGCGAGCAAGCTTTTCGACGACGCTGCCGTTTGCTGTGACGAGTTGCTGGATCACAGCGGAGGCCTGGATCTCCGCGGCGGCCAGTTCGCGCTCCGGTATCTCTAGATCCTTGCGCAGGGCGCGGATGGTGACGATGAGCTCCTGCAATGTGGTCATTTCCGCTTCCACCTCTTTATCCAGCGCCTCTTCAAGAGGCTGAGGATAGTGCGAAAGAGCGATGGATTTTGCCGGTGCCTGACCGTTGTAAATTGCGTGCCATAGCTCTTCGGTGATGAAGGGCATGAAGGGCGAGAGCAGGCGCAGGGCCGACTCGAAGACGGCGAGCAGGGTTGTGAGCGCCGTTCGCGCCGCAGCTTTGTCCGCTGCTTCGTTGAAGTCGAGGCGTAACTTTACGATTTCGAGATACCAGTCGCAGAAGTCTCCCCAGAAAAACTGGTAGACGATGTTTGCGGCCTCGTGGAAACGGTATTCAGCCAGCGCCTGATTGACCTGCGCGGCTGTGCTGTTGAGGCGGGAGACAATCCAGCGGGCCTCGATGGGCGCGTCGGTTGCCGGGCCGAGCGAGTTTGCAAGCGTATTGGGATCGACGTGAATCCCTACCTCGGCAGCGCGCTCCACGTTCATAAAGATGAAGCGGGCTGCGTTCCAGATTTTGTTGGCGAAGGCGCGGTAACCTTCGGTGCGGGCTTCGCTGAAGGCGATGTCGGTTCCGGGTGAGGCCATGGCGGCGAGCGTGAAACGCACGGCGTCGGTCCCGTAACGTTGGACGATCTCGATGGGATCGATGACGTTGCCCTTGGTCTTCGACATCTTCTGGCGATCGGCGTCGCGGACCAGCGCGTGAATGTATACCTCGCGGAAGGGCACGGAGTCTTTCAGGTCGCGCTCGCTTCCGTCAGGCATGGGAACATCCGACATGAAGTGGCAGCCGAGCATGATCATGCGGGCGACCCAGAAGAAGAGAATGTCGAAGCCGGTGACGAGCAGCTGCGTCGGGTAGAAGGTTTCGAGATCGCGCGTGCGCGCGGGCCATCCGAAGACGGTGAAGGGCAGCAGGCCCGACGAAAACCAGGTGTCGAGCACATCGGTTTCCTGGGTGATGCTGGCGCTGCTGCAATGCACGCAGTGCGAAGGCGTGTTGCGCGCGACGGTGATCTGCCCGCAGGTTTTGCAGTGCCATGCGGGAATGCGATGGCCCCACCAGAGCTGGCGCGAGATGCACCAGTCGTGGATGTTGCGCATCCACTCGAAGTAGGTCTTTGCGTACTGCGCGGGCGTGAATTTGATGTAGCCCTGCTCGACGGCGGCGATGGCCTTGTCGGCGAGCGGCTGAATCTTTACAAACCACTGCGTCGAGAGGCGCGGCTCCACGACTGTCTTGCAGCGGTCGCATTTACCGATCGAGTTGGTGTGTTCGCGGACGGTTCCCAGCAGGCCTTGCGCTTCCAGGTCTTCGAGGATGCGTTTGCGCGCGACGTAGCGATCGAGCCCGGCGTACTTGCCGCCCTCGGCGTTGATGTGCGCGGTATCGTCCATGATGGAGATGGACGGCAGGCCATGCCGCTGGCCGATGGCGAAGTCGTTGGGATCGTGTGCAGGCGTGACCTTCACGGCTCCGGTGCCGAAGTCGGCGCTGACCCAGCTATCAGTAACGATGGGAATTTCGCGGCCCACGAGGGGCAGCAGCAGTTTTTTGCCGTGCAGATGCTTGTAGCGTTCGTCGCCGGGATTTACGGCCACGGCCGTGTCGCCCAGCATGGTCTCAGGCCGCGTGGTGGCGATGGTCAGGAACTGGCCCGGCTCCGGCTTTCCATGATCGCCGAGGACGGGGTAGCGAATCTCCCACAGCTTGCCCTGCTGCTCCTCATGGATGACTTCGAGGTCGCTGATGGCCGTCTGGCAGCGTGGGCACCAGTTGACGATGTAAGCTCCGCGATAGATGAGGCCCTGTTCATGGAGGCGCACAAAGGCTTCCTTCACGGCGATGGACAGGTTCTCATCCATGGTGAAGTATTCACGCGACCAGTCCACGCTGGCGCCGAGGCGCTTCATCTGGTCGAGAATGGCTCCGCCGTAGTGCTGCTTCCACTGCCAGACGCGCTCGACGAAAGCTTCGCGTCCGAGCTGCTGGCGGGTTTTGCCTTCGCCGTCGAGCTGGCGTTCGACCATCATCTGCGTGGCGATGCCGGCGTGGTCGGTTCCCGGAACCCACAGCGCCAGATCGCCGCACATGCGCCGCCAGCGGGTGAGGATGTCCATCTCCGTCTGATTGAGCATGTGGCCCATGTGCAGGCGTCCGGTGACGTTGGGCGGCGGCAGCAGAATGGTAAAGGGATGCGCGCGCGAATCGGCAGCGGAGTCCACGTGAAACAGGCGCTCGCTTACCCAATAGGCGGCCCAGCGATCTTCAATCGCGGTGGGGTCATAGGCTTTCTGTAGTTCCTGGGGCATTGCTGGGGTCCAACTTCTGACGATATAGCATTTCCGCGATAGGCGCATGCCTACGGAAGAAAAGCCTGAACACGGAAAACCGGGCACAGGAAACTGGGCACAGTATTTGGTTGTAAGAAACGGAAAGACCGCCCGCAGGCGGCCTCTCCGCGCGATTTGAATCGTTTGAGTTAGAAGGGATTCAGCTTGTCAACGCCCTTCTTCTTTTTATGCGTGCTCGAAGACTCTTCTTTCGAGTTATAAGGAGCCTTCTTATGTTTCTTGCCGCTGGCGGTTGTGCCGGTTTTGATTTGCGCCGGGCTGTTCTTCACATCGTTGATCTGATCAGGAGCTGCGGCGGGCTTGTCGATTGCCGGAAGGGGTTTGTTGACCACCGGGCCGACGGGCTTCACAACCGCATCATCCGCAGCCGCAGGGGTTGCCGGAGCCGCTGTTAGATCCGATGTTGGGGCCGTTGTGGGCGGGGCATTCGATCCCCCTCCGCTGCCGGCGCTGGAGGAGTCGCTGCTGCCGCTCGGAATTTCAACGGTTACCGTGCTGCCGGCAGAGCCGCCCTGGTCGGGAATCGTCTCAAGCTGCAGAGGCGCGCCGCTCTGGCCAGACACCGGAGGCGCCGTGCCATTGCTGATCGCAGTGGCTGTGGCGTCGGTGCCGCTGGGTGTTAGTCCAGGAATCGGTTTGCCCTCGATCGCAGCCGTATACATTGCCATGTTCTGCTTGTTGATGGTCGGCGCGATCGTTGGCGGCGGGTCTGTGAGCGTAGGCTCCCCGACACGTGCAGCCTCAATCGTGGACGGGCCGTGCTTCACGAGCAGCAGTGCGCGGTCCCGCAGCTTGACGTTGATGCGACTGCCCTCTTCGGCTTCGCTCTCAGCAAGCTCCTGCTGTGTGGGTTCAGGAATCGTGCGCCCCATCGCGATCAGGCGGTCCTTGGCGTCTTCAACATGCGGAGCCATGGGGTAACGCAACACTACGCGGTCCCATGCAGCGGCAGCGCGGTCGTTATAAATCGCGACCAGCTCCGCCTTGGCTTTAGGTGGAAGGCGCAGATGGGAGGCTACCTGGGCCTGCGTTGCGTAGGCATCGCCGAGCGTAATCAGGTCCTGGTCTGAGTGACTGAAGAGCGGATAGGTGTCCGCTACTGTTTGCAGGCGGGCGATGGCCCCTGCCGGGTTCTCGCGGCTCGCATAGAATGCGCCAATCTCATACTGCCGTTGCGCCAGAACTTCCTGCACCTCGCGCAGCCGCTGTTTGGCTCGCGGAATCAGCGGAGAGTCAGGGAAGTCCTGCAGCATGGTGCGGTACTCCTGCTCGGCCTGGACGGCATTGGCTGGATCGCGGTCAGGCTTTTCCATCTGCTGGAAGTAGATGTCGCCCACTTTCATCTGCGCTTCTGCAGCTTCCGGAGCGTTGGGGAAGAAGGTGATGAAGTCCTTGTACTCGGACTCGGCCTGGCTGAGCGCAGCCGAACCGCCTTCCTTATACCAGGTGTCGCCAATGGCAAGCTTGGCGCGCATGGCGTACTCGGTTTCCGGGTAGGTGTTGAGAAGCGTCTGCAGGTCGAGGCGGGCCACGTCGTACTTGCCCTTCTTCAGGGCCAGCATCGCCTTGTCGAAGAGCACCTTATCCGGCTGCTTCGAGTTCACGTTGGCCAGCGGGTTCGCGCTCAGGTCGACGTTCTTCTTCTTTTTCTTGTGAAGGAGGGCATGCGCGGACGGCATCAGCGCAATGCATAACCCCGCGACGGCAATCTGGGTAACAACTCGATTCATAAAACCTCAAAGCTGACAGGCTACTTACTCGCTTTTCCGGCGGATGGCCCCTGTCCTGACCCCACGCCTCTCAAAACCCGGTGCTTCTCGAACCCTGGTGTTTCTCGAACTTAGATTCGTTCTGCCGCCTGTTGCGCTGCTTTCAGCAACGCGCGGGCATCCTGTTCAGGCCGCCCGGCTCCAAAAACGGCATTGCCGGCGACCAGGAGCTCGGCTCCTGCTTCGACGACCATGGCAATGGTGTCGTGAGCGACGCCACCATCTACTTCAATCCTATAACTCAGACCCAGTTCCTGGCGAAGTTCTTTGAGCCGCCGTATTTTATTCAGCGAGTAGGGGATGAAGCTCTGCCCGCCAAATCCGGGGTCTACGCTCATCACGAGCACATGGTGGACCATCCCCAGCACGGGAATCAACAGGTCAACGGGCGTAGCCGGATTGATGACCACACCCGGCTGCATGCCGTGATGCGCGATCAGCTCCAGCGAGCGGTGCAGGTGGCGGCAGGCCTCGTAGTGGACGCTCATCCAGTTGGCCCCGGCTTCGGCAAATGGCTCGACGAACTCGTCCGGGTTCTCGACCATCATGTGGCAGTCGAGCGGCAGATGCGTGACGCGGCGCAGCGATTTCACAACCGGAGGGCCAAGCGTAAGGTTGGGTACAAAATGGCCGTCCATCACATCCACGTGGATAACGGTTCCGCCACCGCGCTCTGCGGCGCGAACCTCTTCGCCCAGACGGGCAAAATCGGCGGAAAGGATGGATGGGAGCAGCTCAACCAAGATGCAACCAGTTTATCAGGGGACTGGCCGTCCAGGCACACGCGCTTCGCGCCATCCTTGCGCTGGCTTCTGTGGCCGCTTCCGTTGGTCGCGGAAGTGATGATTCCTCAAGCAGCACAAGCCTCAAATTCAGTCAGTCTGTCGTTCAGCTCCGCGTTTTGCCACCTTCAGAGCCTCAGCCACGGCCTTGTCGGCGCGTTTCTGCCGGGATTCGGGGCTTTGGTAGTAGAAAATGCCGAGCAGGTGTCCGCGGCGCTGTACGGGGGTCATGGCATTCCATCCAACGAGAGCGCGAGGCTGGCGGCGAAATGCGACCTGGAGGATCGGCGGCAGTTCGCGCTCGCCTTCCATCGCCAACAGCATGCGTTCGGCCATCCATTCGGCCCGACGCGTTCGTCCTGCCGAGTCTTTCACGGCAAGAATGTTGTTCCCAACTTCCCGGCGCGCCGACTCGCTCAGTTGCTCAAAAAACTTCTTTAGCGCGCGGTCTTCCTTCAACAGCTTGGCAAACTCGGCAGGAACAACCACCGGCCGCTCCTCAAAGTCCGGCTCCAGCACGATCTCCGCCTGGGCGCCGAGCGATACCTCCGCGCCCTTCTGCATCTGCTTGTTCACCATCAGGACATGTCCGCCCAGAGCTGAAGTGAACAACGAGGTGCGAAAGGCGAATCCGTTGATCGTGCCCTTGACGCGCATTCGATTGCGCTTGGGCCACACCTTCGCCGGCTCGAACGGTACTTTTACGATCACCCATTTCAGCGCGGTACCGTCGCGCTGCAACACCCCGCGAAATTTCTTCTGCGCGCTCACGCAAAAGAAGTTTACTCGCTCCTGAGCGCCTGAATCGGTTCAATGGACGCCGCACGCCGCGCAGGAAGAAGGGCGGCAAGTATGCCCACGGTGAGAAGAGCAATCCCGGCCAGAACCAGCGAGGACAGGATTCCGGAGCCGAAGGCGGCAAACGAATGCCGCAGCAACGCGTCGGCTGCCAGCGAGAGCGCTGCTCCGATGCCGAGGCCAATGATGACCCAGCCCAGAACGTCCACCATCACCAGTCGAACTACGTCGATACGCTGCGCGCCGAGCGCCATGCGGATTCCGACTTCATTGGTGCGCTGCGTCGTGATGTAGCTGATGAGCCCATAGATTCCGACGATGGCGAGAAGAAGCGCGAGACTGGCGAATGCGGCGAGCATGTCCACGATGAGGCGGCGTCCCGCGAGCGAATCAGATACCAGGTCTTCGAGAGGTTGAATGTCCGATGCAGTCTGGGCGCTGTCGGCAGAGGCGATGGCGCGCTGCATCACGGGCGCGAGCGCGGCTGGGTCGCCACTGGTGCGAACGACGAAATTTGTCTCATTGTTCATGGTTTGAGGAAGGGCGTAATAACGCACTCCGTCGCTCAAGTCTTCCTCAAGAGAGTTGCTGCGAATGGTGGCAACGACTCCGACGATGACCGCAGGCTTGCCGCTGCCGTTGGAGTTGGAGAGGTGCTGTCCGATGGGGCTCTGACCGGGCCAATACTTTTTGGCCAGACGGTTGTCGATGACCACGACCGATTCAGTATTCGCCTGATCTTCAGGCGAAATCCATCGTCCGGCAAGCAGTGGAATCCGCATTACCTTCAGGTAGCCGGAAGTGGTCAGCGCAATTCCGCTATGCGGCCCAGGATCGTTGGGGCCCGTGGGCCGGCCTACGATGTCGAAGGAACTCGACCCTCCCTGCTGCGGATCGAAGGGAAGCGGATCGATGGCGGCGACTGCGGAGACTCCGGGCTGCGCGGCCATATTGTTGAGGACGGAATCGACAAACACAGCCTGACGCGCCTGGTTTTTGGTGAAGTCCTGACCTGAGTAGTCGACGGTGGCGGCCATCACACCGTGTGGGTTGAATCCGGGATCGACGTGTTGAAGCTGGCGCAGGCTGACCAGAAAAAGCCCGGTTCCGGTGAGCAGCAGGAACGCGAGCGCGACTTCGCCGATCACAAACGCGCTGCGCAGATGCTGCTTCTCGGCCGATGCCGTTGCGCTGCGGCCCCCGTCGTGCAGCTTGAGATGCTGATGCTGGCGAGCCAGCCGGAGCGTGGGGCCGACTGCGGCGATGAGCGCGGTGAGCAGCCCGACAGCGGCGGTAAAGGCGAGCACGGCAGGCTCCAGGCGCACGGTATAGCCTTGCGCCAGGCTGTGCGGAATGAGCCAGAGAAGCAATTTTCCAAAAATGGGGCCGGTGGCGATGCCGAGGATGGTCGCGACTCCGGCTAAGAGCATGGTCTCGGTAAGAGTCTGGCGCACGATAGCCGAGGCGCTTGCTCCGAGCGCAGTGCGGATCGCGAATTCCCGAGTGCGCGTGGAGGCGCGAGCGAGAAACAGACCAGCTACATTGGCCGAGGCAATGAGCAGAACGAGGAGTACGACTCCGAAGAGGACGTAGAGCGGCTTGCGAAGAGGCCCGGCGGCGAATTCGGTCAACTGGCTGCTGTACATCGACCACTGTGCTCGTTCGCCGAAGGAGACCTTTCCTTCCCGGCGGTACTCTTCGAGAGCTTTTTCGCCGAGTGCGGCGTTGAGCTGGGCGACGGACACTCCAGGCCGAAGGCGCAGGATAGCGAAGGAGCCTTCGTTGAACCTCTGATTGGGAGTGAAGGCCGTGGGCGGAAGCGCGATGGGCGTCCATATCTTTTCGCCTCGCGGCCAATCAAAATCGCTGCGCATGACGCCGAGGATCTGATACGGCTTCTGGTCGAGAAGGATGGTCTTGCCGACGACGTCACGCTCGCCACCGAAGACGCGCTGCCACAAGCCATAGCTGATGACTGCCACCGGACCGGCATTGGGCTGGTCTTCCTCCGCGGTAAAAGTGCGGCCAAGGATAGGCCGCGCGCCGAACACCTGGAACCATTGGGAGCTTACCTGGGCGGCGGAGATATGCTCCACCGTTCCGTCATGCTCGATGTTGAAGCTGTTGGTCTTCCCAATGGCCGCTGCCTCAACCAGATTGTGGAGCGAGGCTGCGTCCGCATAGTCGGGGACGGAGACTCCGGGGAAATCCATGCCGAGCCTCTTGTAGCGCGTGTTCTGGATCACGATCCGTTCAGGATGATCGACTCCCGCGGGATGGCGGAGAACGGCGTTTACGACACTGAAGATGGCTGTATTGGCTCCAATGCCAAGCGCCAGAGTGAGGATGGCGGTAACGGTGAAGCCAGGCATGTGGAGAAGCTGGTGGAGCGCATGGCGAAAATCACGAAGGATCATGGACAGAGCCTCTCAGTCTTCATGTACGCACTTAACGCGCCATTTTGTTCCAGAGGAATGTGTTTGAAATTACAAGAGATGGATGTCGCAGGCTGCGTGATCGCTGTCCGTATCCGGACGCTCACGTCCGGATACGGACACTTTCACGCTGGGTTCAAAAGCCTTTACTGCGGTTTTGCCGGGGGCGGAGCCGGTTGCGCCGGTGGCTGTGCGGGTTGCTTTCCGTTTGAGATGTCCTGGCCCTGGAAGAGCACTCGGATGCTTGAGCGGTACTGCTTGTAATTCGTGTACTTCACCGTTTCGCGCATGTGCGCGTCCTGGCTCAGGTAGCCGTTGCCAGCCGTAAAGTGCAAAACGCCGTCGCCGTGGGTATAGACCGGGAACCAATATTTGCCGTCGATCTGCTGGCGATACGTGATGAACGGCAAAGAAAGATCTTCGTGGCCCTTGCGAAGATCGTCGGGCACATTCTTTCCGTTGGTGACAACAATCTGATGGTCCGTTTGGTCCACCCAGATGCGTCCCTCGAAATAGCGTTTACGTTTTTCAATGACCTTGGGGGCGACATCGAAGACGAATGTATCAACCTGGTCGATCTTTTGTTTGCCTACATAGGTAATGTTGTATTGGGTTGCGTCTTCAGTGGTCAGCACAAAGGGCAGTCGCTCTTCAATGTCTGAGAAGTCAGCGGGGCTCATCGTAATGCCCTCGCCCAGTTCGCCCAGCGGTGCATAGACAACATGTTCGATGCGGTGGCCATCGGGGTCGAAGGAAATATCGGTGACCTGGTAGTACTGCCCATCGACTTTGCCGTCGTCGTTGATCGTCTCGACCTTTACGCTGCGCTCGTAAGTGTAGTTGTCGAGCGCGGCGCGGAAGACACTCTCCCTCGCGGTGAACTCCTGGATGAGCTGCGCCGCCGGAACCTTGGGCGCCGAGATGTCAAGCGGCCCAAAGCCGGAGTCGAGCGGCATGGAGGTGTAAGAAACCTGGGCATGCGCAGAGGCTGCGATGAATGCGGCTGCAAGCAGAAGACGGAAGCGGGACAGGGCAGGCACGGGTTTCCTCGTTGAGAAAGATGCTACTCAAATAGACGCGGAAGAGAAAGAAAAGGCCAATTCCGGCTACTATATTCGGTGGCCAATTCATTGGATTAGCCTGAATGGGGAACAAAATGGCGGGAAGCCGGATTGCGGCGGTTTTTCTTCTTGGAGGTCTGCTGAGCTTAGCGGCGGGAGCGCAGACGCGCCACCCCATGACCTTCAATGACATGATGCAGATGCGGCGGCTGGGCGATCTCTCCGTTTCGCCCGACGGGCGCTGGGTAATGTATGCGGCCACCGATGTGGATCTGGCGAAGAACACGCGCACCTCGCACCTCTGGATCGTTCCCGTGGCGGGCGGCGCGGCGAGCGCGCTGACGGATTCCATGGCGGGCGAGAGTCGGGGAAGGTTTTCACCGGATGGAACGCAGATTCTGTTTGAAAGCGCGCGCGAGGGCGGCCAGCAGATATGGCTGGCCAGCTTCAACACCGCCAACGGCACCATTGGAGAGCCGCACCGGCTGACCTCGCTGAGCACGGAGACGGACGGCGCGATGTGGTCGCCGGACAGCAGGCAGATACTGTTTGTCTCGGAGGTGTATCCGGATTGCAGCGACGATGCCTGCAATCAGCAGCGCGACGAAGATCGGGAGCAGTCGAAGGTGAAGGCCAGGATCTTCACGCATCTCCTCTATCGGCACTGGAACGCCTTTACCGGCGACAAGCGCAGCCATTTGTTTCTGGTTTCGGCAGACGGAGGCGCGCCGCGCGACCTGAACCCCGGCGATCCACGCGATGTTCCGCCGTTCCAGCTAGAAGGGCCAGACCAATATGGGTTTTCTCCGGACGGGAAAGAGATTGCCTTCGAGGAGAATCTGGATCCGGTTCCGGCGATCAGCACCAGCCCACACATTTTTACGTTGCGGCTGGACGATCCGAATGCAAAGCCTGTGAAGATTTCGACGGCACTGGGTGGCGATCACTCGCCCGTGTATTCGCCGGACGGGAAGTACATCGCATGGCGCTCGCAGGCGCGGGCCGGATATGAGAGCGACCGCTTCCGGCTGGTGATCTTTGACCGGCAGACGAAGACGATTAAGGATGTGCTGCCGCGCTTCGACCGCTGGATCGATGAGTTCACCTGGGCGCCCGATTCGCAGACGATCTATTTCGCTTACGGCGATGAGGGCGACGAGCGCGTTGGGTCGGTCGCGATCGATGGATCGCATTTCCTGCGCTACACGCGGCGCGGCGAATACGGCGACCTGCACCTGACTCCCGACGGCAAGCTGCTGATTGCCGCGAAGGCAACGGTGCGCATGCCGGGCGAGGTATACGCGCTGAATGCGGGGGAAAAAGAGAACGCTTCGCCATCGGGACAGAATGCGGATTCGCATGCGCCGGTGTTTGCGGTTGCCGAGGAGCGCCAGATTTCGCACCTGAACGATGCGCTGCTCGATCAGCTCAACATGCAGGAGATGCAGGCCTTCTGGTTTCCATCCATCGGGCGCGTGCATGTGCAGGGATTCATCATCAAGCCGCCGAACTTCGATCCCTCGAAAAAATATCCTGTGAAGTTTTTGATGCATGGCGGCCCGCAGGGAGCGTGGGGCGAGAGCTGGAGCTACCGCTGGAACGCGGAGCTGTTTGCAGCGAACGGATACGTGGTTGTGATGATCAACCCGCGCGGCTCAACCGGATATGGACAGTCGTTTATCGACGGCGTGAACGGCGACTGGGGCGGCAAACCTTATATCGACCTGATGCGTGGTCTCGACTATGCGGAGGCGCACTATCCGTTCATCGACAAGTCGCGCGAGTGCGCGCTGGGCGGGAGCTACGGCGGCTACATGGCCGACTGGATGTTGGGGCACACGCATCGCTTCCGCTGCATCGTGACGCACGATGGCATGTTCAATCCCGAGTCGGCATATGGCACAACCGATGAGCTCTGGTTTAACGAGTGGGAGTTCAAGGGCACTCCGTGGACGAACCGGGCAATGTACCGCCGCTGGTCTCCCATGCTGGCCGAGACGAACTTCAAAACGCCGACGCTGGTGGTCCACTCGCAACTCGACTACCGGCTGGACGTGTCGGAGGGGTATCAGCTCTTCACGACGCTGCAACGAATGAATGTTCCTTCGAAGATGCTGTATTTCCCCGACGAAGGCCACTGGGTGCTGAAGCCGCAGAACTCCGAGCTTTGGTATAAGACGGTGAATGACTGGGTGGACCAGTGGACGAAGTGAAAAAAAGATTTGTAATACATGGATGATATTTGTCGTACAATAGATACATGAAGACAAGCATTCAGGCAAGGCTCGATTCCGAAACCCAGGTCATCCTGGAACGGTTGACAAAGCGTCTGGGATGGAGCCCTTCGCGGATCGTACGTGAAGGATTGCGGTTGCTTGCTCAGGATCACCGTCTGCCCTCCGGGACAAAAATCATCGGTCTGGGTAAGTTCAATGCCGGCCCGTCAGACCTGGCAACAAATAAGAAACACATGGAAGGATTTGGGCGTTGATGACGCCTGTTCTTCTGGATGCCAGTGTCATCGTGGCTCTTCTCCATCAGCGCGAAGAGCACCATCGGCAATGCGCAGCTTTTGTCCGGACCCTCGACCGCCCGCTGGTTACATGCGAGGCGGTAATTTCAGAAAGCTGCATTCTTCTCAGGCGCTCCTCCGGTGCGGTCGATGCGGTCATGGAGAATGTCGAGCAGGGGATTTTTCAGCTTCCCCTGCGTCTTGCGGATTCAGCCGCTGCCATTCGTTCCCTGATGACGAAATACCGCGACACGCCTTCCTCACTGGCCGATGCGTGCCTGATTCGGATGGCCGAAGAGCTGAACACCGGAGACATCCTCACGCTCGACAGCGACTTTCGTTCTTACCGCTGGCGCAAAACCAGGCCGTTTCGGCTGCTTCTCGATGAGCAATGACAAATGCCATTCCCCCGCGCCAGGAAAAAATCTGAGCCGCTGAACGAGGCTGCCCTCTACGAATACGCCGCGGGCGCTCTGGGACGGCGCATGCGTACCGTCGCCGAACTCACACGGCTGATGCGCAAGCGGGTCGAGCCCGGCGAAAGCGGCCAGGCGAAGATCGATGCCGTGCTTGCGCGCCTGAAGGAATACGACTATCTGAACGACGCCGACTACGCCGCCACCTATGCGAAGCTGCGGCAGGAGAACGCACACTTCGGCAAGCGGCGCGTGCGGCAGGACCTGACCGTAAAGGGCGTCCACGCCGAGGTGATCGCTGCGACGCTCGATGCCGCATACGAAAACGTGAATGAGGAAGCGCTGGCGCGGCGGCACCTGGAGCGCAAGGGCGTGAAGAAGCCTGCGAATGAGAAAGAAGCGGCGCGCGTGATGCGAATGCTGATGCGGGCCGGGTTTTCTACCGGCGTCATCTTCTCGATTCTCAAGAACTGGGACGTGGCAGACGAGACACTGGCCGGGCTGGAGTCTGTTGAAGAAGATCAGGCTGACTGATTCGGCGCGTCCTCTGTAAACTCAAAACATGCAATCCAGTGCAAAGAAAGAATGGAAAGGCTCGGACATACGCGAGACCTTTCTGCGTTTTTTTGAGTCGAAGGGGCACCGCCGCGTGCACAGCTCTTCGCTCGTTCCTGCCAACGACCCCACGCTGCTGTTTACCAACGCGGGCATGAACCAGTTCAAGGACGTGTTTCTCGGGCTGGAGCATCGCGGCTACTCGCGCGCCACGACGTCGCAGAAGTGCGTGCGCGCGGGCGGCAAGCACAACGACCTCGAAAACGTCGGATTCACGCGCCGCCACCACACCTTCTTTGAGATGCTGGGCAACTTCAGCTTTGGCGACTACTTCAAGAAGGACGCCATCGCCTACGCGTGGGAGCTGGTCACGTCTCCGGAGTGGTTCGGTATTCCGAAGGACAAGCTGTACGTCACGATCTTTAAAGGCGAAAACGGCGTTCCCCGTGACGACGAGGCTTATCAGCTATGGCTCGATCAAGGCGTTCCGGCGGACCGGATCAAAGAGTACGGCAGCAAAGATAATTTCTGGCAGATGGGCGATACCGGCCCCTGCGGCCCCTGCTCGGAGATTTTCTACGACATGGGAATCGAAGCCGCGGAGACTCCGGGCGTCGATAAACCTTTTGGAGAAGATGAGGCCCGCTACGTCGAGATATGGAACCTGGTCTTCATGCAGTTCGATCGCGATGCTCAGGGAGAGTTGCACCTGCTGCCCAAGCCTTCCATTGATACAGGCGCTGGGCTGGAGCGCTTGGCGGCTGTGTTGCAACGCGTGGTCTCGAACTTCGAGACGGATTTGTTTACGCCGCTGATTGTGAAAGCAGCGGAGCTAGCAGCAGGATTAGCAAAGACAGCGGAGACGGTCGAGTTAGCAACAACATTAGCACCCGCATCGAATCTAGCGAGATATATGGAATCAGGAGCGTTGGGGCGGCTTGTCAGCAATGCCAGTCTGCGCATCATTGCCGATCATGCCCGTTGCGCGACATTCCTGATTTCTGACGGAGTACTTCCTTCGAACGAAGGTCGTGGTTACGTGCTGCGCAAGATTCTCCGTCGTGGAATTCGGCACGGACGCTTGCTTGGACAAGAGAAGCCGTTCATACACGAGATGGTTTTTGCCGTCCGGGATGAGATGGCGGGTGCGTATCCGGAGTTGAAGGAATCGGCGGATCGTGTTGCGAGAGTAGTGGAAGCTGAAGAACGTCAGTTTGACCGTGTATTGAAGGAAGGAACGAGTCGTCTCGAATCTGAACTCGCTTTGGAGGTCGGCAGAAAGATTGATACGTTGCCACCTCAAGAAGTGGATCACTGGGTCAAACAATCCAATAACGGAGATCTTTTCCTTAGCATTCTGAGGATGGGACAATTTCACCCACTTAGAACTGGAGCGATAACATTTGGAGCTTCACTTGTGCGTGCGGCTACGCAGGAGCGCGAGCAAGTTATTTTCTCTGGCCGGACAGCATTTCACCTCTATGAAACTTATGGCTTGCCGCTTGATTTCATGATCGATGCAGCTCGGGATTTGGGTATCGATTTTGGCATGACTGACTTCGAGCAGGCCCGTGCCGAAGAGCAGGCGCGCGCCCGCGCATCATGGAAGGGCGGATCGAAGCAATCCGCGAGTCCCGCGTTTCGTGAGCTTCCAAAGACGGTGTTCGAGGGCTACGAGCATCTCAAGGTGGAAGGCGCAGAAGTTCTGGCCATTGTGAAGGATGGCGCGGGTGTGCCGAGCGCCAGCGCGGGCGAGGCCGTCGAGGTGGTTCTGAACCAGACCAGCTTTTACGCAGATTCGGGCGGACAGGTTGGCGATATTGGATGGCTCTACTCCGACGATCACAACTCGGTGGTTGCCGATGTGAGCGGATGCACCAAGCCGGTGCAGGGCGTGTTTGCGCATCGCGCGATTCTGCGCCAGCCACTGGCCGTCGGCGACAAGGTCGATACGGTGGTCGATGCAAACTACCGCAACGCCACGCAGCGCAACCACACGGGAACGCACCTGCTCCATGCCGCGCTGCGCGAAATTCTCGGCAAGCACGTCAAGCAGGCGGGCTCTCTCAACGATCCCACGCGCCTGCGGTTCGATTTCTCACATTTCACTTCTGTTGCCGACGAAGAGTTGCAGGACATCGAAGACCTTATCAACAAAGAGGTGCTGAACAACCTTCGCGTGGAGACGCTGGTGGATGTTCCGATTGACGTGGCCGTCAATGAGTATCACGCGATGGCGCTCTTCGGCGAAAAGTATGGTGAGAAGGTGCGCGTGGTGAAGATCGGCGACTTCTCGACCGAGCTTTGCGGCGGAACGCACACGGGCGCGACGGGCGAGATCGGCGTAGTGAAGCTGCTGGGCGAGGGTTCGGTGTCGTCAGGAGTGCGCCGCGTAGAGGCGGTGACCGGGCTGGGCGCGCTGCACGAGTTTCGTCGCGATTACGCCGTGGCGCAGTTGGCTTCGCAATTGGCTCCGAACGCGGAGACGGCTCCGGCGGATGCGTTGCGCGCGCGGCTCTCTGCGCAGGATGAGGAGTTGAAGAAGCTGCGCCGCGAGCTGGACCAGGCGCGGATGAAGTCGGCGGCTTCGGCGGTGTCAGGAGCAGCGGACCAGGCCGTTGAGGTCAAGGGCGTGAAGGTGTTGGCGCAGCGTGTGGATGCGCTGGACCGCGGACAGATGCGGACGCTGGTCGATAATCTGCGCAACAAGCTGGGCTCGGGCGTAGTCGTGCTCGGTTCGGCGGATGCCGAAGGCAAGGTTGCGCTGATTGTGGGCGTGACCAAGGATCTGACGGCGAAGGTGCAGGCGGGGAAGGTTGTCGGGCAGATCGCGAAACTCGTCGGCGGCTCCGGTGGGGGACGCCCCGACATGGCGGAAGCCGGAGGCAAGGACGCAAGCCAGTTGGACGCAGCGCTGAAGAGCGCGGCGAGCGTGGTGGGCGACTTGCTGGGGTAATGGAAAGAGCGCGTCCGTCGGTCCCATCGAAATTTTGTACAAAACATGCGATGCTAGACTGACGCAAGCTTGGAGTTTCCCATGATGTTTCACGTTACTCTCGAAAAAGCGGAAGATGGCTGGATCGTAGCCGAATGCCCGGCTCTGCCCGGCTGCATTTCTCAGGGGCACGACGAAAAAGAGGCGCTCGAGAATATCCGCGAAGCGATTACCGCTTGGATGTGGGCTGAAGATCAGAAGGCCATGAAAGCGATTCCTGCGGACCACACGCAGATTGTTGTTGCGGTGTAATTTCGCACTGATCGTCCTCTTTTTCCACATCTCGACATTGATTGAATTGCACTAAAGTAAGTGCATGGGTAAGCTTGCCAACATCTCGGGCAAAGAGGCTCTCAAAGCATTCGGCAAAGCTGGATGGACTTTGGCTGGTCAGGTTGGCAGCCATTGCGTGATGACCAAACAAGGTGAGCGAGCAAATCTCTCTATTCCTCAGCACCGGGAACTTTCAACCGGAACCTTGCGAGCGTTGATCCGCGCGGCTGGCATGACAGTGGAGCAATTTCTAGAACTGCTCTGACTTGTCAGAACACCTTCGGTTCCGGAACGGCGCGACCGGAGGTTGCGATCTGGGTTCGCCCCGCAGCTTACGCCTTGCGCAGAAACTATAATCAGAGTTGTTTCGTCTCTCCATGCCGGCTTCTATTTTTCATGCAGGACGCCTCCGCCTGCTCACAATTGCCGGCCTGCTTTGCCTGTTCAGCGGAGTTTATTCCTCAGCCTCTTCGCGGCATCACGCGGCAGCGCAGTCGCCGTTCGCGCAGGCGCAGCAGATGCGCGAAGCGCTCGAGGGCATGCCTGAGCAGGAGCGCACGCATAGCGACTATGAGCGCGTCATGAATGCGTATCGGGCCATCTATCACTCCAACCCGTCCTCTCCGCATGCCGATGCGTCGGTTGTCGCCGTGGCCGAGTTGCTGGCTGAAGATGGGCGCGTCTTTCATAACAACAGGGCGCTGCGTGACGCTGTTGGGCAATATGTGTTCCTGCGCACGAAGTATCCGCAAAGCAGCTACTGCGAGAGCGCGCTGCTGACTACGGGCAAAATTTATTTGCACGACCTGAACGATCCGGAGAATGCGCGGTCGGCCTTCGTGCAGTTTCTCCAGCTTTATCCGCAGAGCTCACAGGCAGCGGAGACGCGGGTTGAGCTACGCAATCTGAGCCACGCGCCTCGCCCGCGGCAGGGCGTGACGGAGATCGCGAGCAGCGAGGCACAGGAGCCGGTTCCAGCCGCTCCGAGGCAATCACAACCCCGCACGGGTTCCGATGCAGGGTTGCCGTCACAGCAACGCCAACCGTCGCAGGGCATGGCGGAGCGCGATCTTTCGGCTGCGACGGAATCTTCGTCTCCGGTGCCGTCTGCATCGCCGTCTTTTGAGCCGTCAAATGTGCGCGAGACAGACCAGCAAGCGCCCTCATCGCAGCAAGAGCGCATTCCGCTGATCACAGGAATCCGCTATTGGTCGACCCCGGTATACACGCGCGTGGCCATCGATCTTCAAGACGAGGTGCGTTATGAGGCGGTGCGTGTGCCGAACCCGGACCGAATCTTTTTCGACTTTTACGGAACGCACCTTTCGCCCACACTGAGCGGCAAATCGGACCAGGTCATCGACGACGGGTTCCTCAAGCAGATTCGCGCTGCGCAGTTCTCGAAGGACGTTACGCGTATCGTTCTCGACGTGAGCAACATCAGCGATTATTCCGCGTTTTTCCTGCCGAACCCTCCACGTCTGATTATTGACGTACATGGAACCAAACGTGCGAAGCCGGTCTACGTCGCGGACTCTGCCCCGCCGAAGACGATGCAGAGTGCGCACACCGCTGCTGCTGCCACAAACATCGCGGCGGCCCAGGCGATTGGCCTGGGGCCGGATATTGTTCCTGCGAGCAAGCTCGGAACGCCGCTGCCATCATCCACGGAACGAAAGACCGCGCGGGGCGCAGATGTGCAGAATGCAGCTGTTTCCGATGACGTGGCATCGTTGAGCAGCCAGCCGAACCGGGTGCGCGCCACGCTCCGTCCAACCATGGCTCCGGTGGCACAGTCGGTTGCGGGCACCAGCCCTGCTCCACAACCGGACGAGGTCGCAGCAGCCGCGGCACTTGCCTCGGCGGCTCCGGCGCCCACAAAATCGCACGCAAGCCAGGCCCGCAACCGAAAACAAAATACGGAGACTGAAGAAGCTCACGCAGCGCCGCCCACTGCGGAAGGCGAGCCCACGCTGGTGCGCACGCTCGGCCTGAAGATCAACCGCATCGTCATTGATGCGGGGCATGGAGGCCACGACTCCGGAACGCTTGGCCCGGGCGGCATTGAGGAAAAGAACGTGGTGCTCGATGTTGCTCTGCGGCTCGGGGCCTTGCTGAAGCAGAAGCTGGGCGCGGACATCATCTATACCCGCGACGACGATACGTTTATCCCGCTGGAAACGCGCACCGCGATCGCCAACAAGGCACAGGCCGATCTGTTTATCTCGATCCACGCAAACTCCAGCTCCGATCCCTCGGTGCGCGGCGTGGAGGTCTATTACCTGAACTTCACGACCTCGGCGGACGCGCTCGGCGTGGCGGCGCGCGAGAACGCGGTCTCCGATCAGTCCATCCATCAGCTCTCTGAACTGGTCAGGAAGATCGCTTTGCAGGACAAGATCAATGAATCGCGCGAGTTCGCGGCGGATGTAGACCAGAGCCTGTACGCGGGCCTTGAGGCGGGCAATCCTGGGCTCAAGGATCGCGGCGTGAAGAAAGCCCCGTTCGTCGTGCTGATCGGCGCGAACATGCCGTCGATTCTGGCGGAAATTTCTTTTCTTACCAGTCCTGAGAGCGCGAATGATCTACGGGAGCCGCAGTATCGCGAGCGCATCGCAGAGTCGCTCTACCGCGGAGTTGCGCGCTATGTTGATAGCCTGAATGGCGTGCGGCTCGCGGACGCCTCGCCGCACTCTGCCCGCTAGCGCCCCGGCTGAGACACCTGCCGCAGAAATGCTGTAGTCTCAGGTTTGAAATGGTATTTTCGCTGCGTTCCGCTGGCCGCCATGCCGGCATGACTGCCTGCTTCTTTGCTTTCGCCGCACTCTGTTTTGCGCAGACCCCCAGCCCTGTCTCAAAGAATGCTCCGGCGCAACAGAGATTGCTGCCGGCCAGTTTTTCCGGATGGGTCGAAGTGGGCGCTGCGAAAACCGGCACAACTCCTGCTGCAATCGACCAGGCCAACGCCGATGCCCTGAACGAGTACGGCCTGAAGGAATTTGCCGAGAGCACGTACCGTTACGGAGACACCCAGGCAAGCATACGCGCCATGCGCTTTACCGATGCGACGGGAGCCTATGGAGCGTTCACCTACTATCGCCGGCCCGGGATGAAGCCGGAGGCAATCGGGAATAGCGGCGCTGGAGATGCAAGCGAGGTTGTCTTCTGGTCGGGAGTGATCCTGGTGGACGCCATCTTCGAGCATCCTGTGGAGAACGGGGAGCGGGCGCTGAAGGCTCTGGCAGCGAAGCTGCCCCCGGCTGGAGGCTCGGACGCTGTTGCGCCGACGCTGCCCGACTATCTCCCGCCGAACACTCTTGAGAAGGCAACCGTGCGCTACGCGATTGGTCCAACGGCTTACGCGCGCGGCGGTGGTGTGCTTCCTCCGGACGCAATCGACTTCAGCCGCGAAGCCGAGGCCGTCACCGCGCACTATGCAGCGCAAGGCGGGCAGGGAACGCTGACGCTGATTGAATATCCAACGCCGCAGTTGGCGGTCCGCACCGAGAAGGCTCTGGATGCGCTGCTGAAAGGGCAGCTGCCCGCAACCTTGCAGCAAGGCAACGCGGCGGCATTGGGCGTGCATCGCAGTGGGCCGATTGTGGCAGTGACCAGCGGCAATTTCTCAAGCGCAGAGGCGCAGGCGCTGCTCGCGCAGGTGAAGTACCAGGCTGAGGTTACCTGGAATCGCGGCACAGGTTCAACGAGCGAAGTGAAGAATGCGGCGAGTATGCTGCTGGGGATCGCATACCTCACGGGGGTTGTCGCAGCGTGTGCGCTTCTGCTCGGAATTTTCCTCGGAGGAGGGCGCGCGCTGTGGCGAATCATGCACGGAAAACCTGCATCCGTGCTTTATGAAGAGGACTTCATCAGCCTGAATCTGCAGGACTGGGCCCCACATTCGCCGCAAGAACTGCCTTAATTCCTGTGCAGCCCCCTGATTAAATCGCTGATAAATAACGCATTGCTCCATTTCTGCAAGGCCGCCCAGTGAAGATAAGGCGAACAAATTACGTAGGAATGCGAAAAAGTGCATCTTTTAAACAGCTGAAAATAAATGGTTTAATTCTTTCAGGATTTTGCCTTGACACCCTCCGCCCCCAAACATACTATTTCGCCAGAAAGTTCTGATGGCTTTGCCTCCGTTGGAACTATTCTCCCTAAAGAAAAGGCCGCCCTGTTGCCGGGCGGCCTTTTCATGTCTCTCTGAGCGCAAATTATGTTCTCAACTCGCGCAGATTTGCTCTCCTCAATCCGCGTCATAAAAAACTTGTCGAGGACGCAAATGCGATGCGCGTTGTGCTGACTCGTGTGTGCGTCGTCGGTGCTGTTGCATGGCTTTACCTTCTCGCACGCGGAAGTTAGAATCCAGAGAGAGCAAGGCCGACGTAGCTCAGTTGGTAGAGCAGCTGATTCGTAATCAGCAGGTCATCGGTTCAAGTCCGATCGTCGGCTCCAATTGCCATTCACTTCATTCTTCTTCACAGCCGGCGATCCAGGCGAACCAGATTCGTACCTGATTATCCACGGAAATTTATGCCTGTCCTCTTGTCTGTACAGGACAAGCGTCCGATAATTTGCTCAGATGTAAGCGACGGTACGTTTACGAGCACAGGAAAAGTGACCCGATATAACCGTCAAGATGTTCTGCGTATTCTACGCATACACGCGCGCCAGCTCCAGTCGTGGGAGCGCGCAGGCTTAGTCGCCTCTACCGATAGTTACGGATTTGAAGACCTGGTGCAGTTACGCACGCTGCGCGATCTGCGTGCTACACGCCTCTCCGCGGCCAGCATCCGCGCCGGTGTCAGCGCTATGCGTGCGGTCTCCGGCATGGCCAATCCGCTGCTTGAGGCCAGTGCGGCCCGCAAAGGCTCACGGCTGGTCTTCCGGCACTCGGGCGCGGTTATGGAGCCGATCGCCAAGCAGTTTGTTCTAGACTTTGACGGCCAGCAGGAGCCGGGAAGAATCGAGTGTGTTCGACTTTCCGCCGAACAGAAAGATGCCTGGATCTCTCAGGTATTCGTTGACGCGGTACACTGCGAGGAAACCTCGCAGACTCATGAGGCCGTCACTTTGTATGAGAGCATCCTGTGCCGCGACCCGGGCCATGCACCGTCTGCCATCAATTTAGGCACCATCTTTTATAACCAGGGTGAGTTTTCGATGGCGGAACGAATGTACCGCCAGGCGGTCGATGCTGATCCGAATTATGCGCTGGCTTTTTTTGATCTCGGCAATGTTCTCGACGAGCTGCAGCGTCTGCCGGAGGCCGTCGAAGCCTACCGGACCGCAATTCGGCTGGTGCCTAAATATGCGGATGCTCACTACAACCTTGCGCTCGCCTGGGAGCGATTGAACGAGCGGCGCAAGGCATTGAGGCACTGGGAGATTTATCTCAAGCTCGATCCCGCCGGCGCATGGGCGAACCATGCGCGTTGCCAGGCCAAGAAAATCCTCGACCGCGAAAAACTGACGATCGTGTGGCGCGGAGCGAATTGCCTGAGCGCCAGAACCAGGGGATAAAGCTCCTCCGCCTTGCTCGCGCCATGCGTCTCCAGGAGCGAATAGAATCTTCATGCAGCGCAGGAAAGCGCGAGGTGGACTTCTCGCGAAAACCCGCCGCAAAGGATTCTCCATGACTTCAGTGACGACGACGGACCACTCCGCCCTTCCTTTGACCCATCTGAGTGAAGACGAACAGCTCTTTCGTTCGACCGTGCGCGATTTTGCTCGCGAGACGATCGGTCCGCTGGTGCGGCAGATGGACGACGAGCAGCACTTCGCGGCGGAGCTGCTGCCGCAGCTCTTCAGCCTGGGGTTGATGGGCATTGAGATTCCCACGGAGCATGGCGGGTCGGGCGGAACTTTCTTTGAGTCAATTCTCGCGGTGGAAGAGATCTCTGCCATCGATGCTTCCGTAGGCGTGCTGGTCGATGTGCAGAATACCCTGTGCGTGAACGCTTTTCTGCGCTGGGGAACCGAGGAGCAGAAGCAAAAATATTTGCCGCGCATGGCCGCCAATACCGTAGCCGCCTATGCGCTGAGCGAAGCAGCATCCGGGTCCGACGCCTTTGCGCTGCAGGCGCGCGCCGAAAAGCGCGGCAACGAGTATGTGCTGAATGGGCAGAAGCTGTGGATTACGAATGCGAAGGAAGCGGGGATTTTCCTCGTCTTTGCGACGCTCGATGCGGCGGCTGGGTACAAAGGCATTACCGCGTTCCTCGTCGAGAAGGGTTTTGCCGGGTTCACCGTGGGCAAGAAGGAAGATAAGCTCGGCATCCGCGCTTCTTCGACCTGCGAGCTGATCCTGGAAGATTGCCGTGTGCCTGCGGAGAACGTGCTGGGCGAGCCCGGCAAAGGTTACAAGATCGCCATTGAGACGCTGAACGAGGGCCGCATCGGAATCGGCGCGCAGATGCTGGGCCTGGCGCAGGGAGCGTGGAACTGTGCAGCAAAATACGCACTGGAGCGGAAGCAGTTCGGAAAAGCAATCGCTGAATTTCAGGCGGTGCAGTTCTCCCTCGCCGAGATGGCGACGGAGATTGAAGCGACGCGGCTGCTGGTTTACAACGCGGCGCGGCTCAAAGACGCGCGGCTGGATTATGTGCGCGAAGCGGCAATGGCCAAGTATTTTTCGTCGCAGGTGGCCGAGCGTGTAGCGAGCCAGGCAGTAGAGGTCTATGGCGGATACGGATTCGTCAAAGATTATCCCGTCGAGAAGTATTATCGCGACGCCAAGATCGGAAAGATCTACGAGGGAACCTCGAACATGCAGCTGGCCACAATCGCAAAGCTGGTGCTGGCTGGGATGAAGTCATGAAACCGGCAGCCGCTGATTACTCTTTCATGTTCATCTGCGCACGGCGAAAAGCGGAATCGCTGACGTGAACCGAGCCCTGGAAGGGGCGGTCGATATCGCCGATGGCGGCGAGCACCAGCGCAATGAGCAGAGAAAAGGCAAACACCTGCAGCCAATGGAGCCGGAGATTCGTTGAGCCGAATGTGCAGCTCGACATGATCGTAAGCGCGCCTCCGATGATCAAAACAAACCAGAGCACCGCAGGCAGCTTCGAGCTGCTCTGGGTCTGACGCAGTTTGCGGGATGCCGCCACCGCGCTCAGTTCGTAAAGCGCATGGTCTTCAGCAAGAATCTGGTTCGGCGTGGCAGTTTTGATGGACATAAGGATTTGCCACATCTTTACGGAGACTTCGCGGCTCTTCAACGAGGCATCAATGGAATGGGCCATCATCGGCCAGTCCTGTTGCACTACCGTATCCGCATACAAACGCGCGGCATCTTTGATCTCTTCGCGCTGCGGATCGGGCAAGCCGTCTGCAAGGCGATAAACATTCAGGATAGAGTTTGCCTCGGCATTCGCATTGGCGCTTGCCAGCCCGAAGTCGGTCCAGACAGCGTAGAGCATGAATCCAATGATGACGGCATAGGTCGTGCCGAGAATGCCGAGCTGCCAGCCAATGATATCGTTGTGCTCGCTCCGTTTTTCCGGCCGCCAGAAGCGGTTCAGAATGAACATGAAAAGCAGAGAAAAAGTCACGATGAGAATCACGAGCACAACATCGTCGACTGCAGTCAGCATTTCGGGAACCCCATTTCTGCGCCTTCGAAAGCGAGGCAGGCAGCGCAAGGGGATTGTAAATGGTGGGCGAGGCGGGAATCGAACCCACAACCACCGGCTTAGAAGGCCGGTGCTCTATCCAATTGAGCTACTCGCCCGTGTGTGGAGGGTGTGCCGCTGCTGCTATTGTAGCGGCAACCGCAGCCGTGAGCACGGCCTGCCAGGCGGCATAGGCGCCTGTCTCATCGGCTCCGCAGCCGGCGGCATACAGAGTAAGGCCGTAGCCGCTTTGCGCCTTCCAGCCCGCAACTCGCACCACGAGGTCCACACGGCCACGGCGAAGAGCAAACGGGCGGAGACGAGAGGTAAGATCGCGCACTCGCTGCTCGTGAAATGCAAACGAAGCAAAGTGCGCGGCGTCATGCTCCAGAATGTCGATGTAGGATGCAAATCCTGCGTGAGCATCTTCCGGATCGGCGTCGAATTCATCGGAATCAATTTCGCTCCGATCAAGCGTCCATGTGTCGCATTTTGATGTGAACACCGGCGAGTTCTTTGCATTCAACATCAGAAGGGCATTGCGCAGTGAGGGGTGTTGCGCTTCGTCTACAGTGTCGATCTTCCCCGGAGAGGTTTGCAGATCGACAAAGCCCTCCCAGGATGCATCGATGCGGGGCAGGCCGGAGCCGATCTCGACAGACCAGTCAGCTTCCATGCGCGCGCGCCTGCAAAAAACCGAGAAGGGTTTTCTCCGCCCATCGCCCGTCGTCGCCGTTCTGTGGCGATTCAAGAAAGGCGCAGTGGCCGCCGCGCTGCATCTCGACGTAAGTCACGTTGGGATTGGCAATCAATGTCGCGCGTGTTTGGGGGAGCATGCGAATAAACGGATCGTCGATCGAATGCAGAATCAGCGTGGGAACGTTCAAGCGGTCCGCGTAATGCGAACTGGCAACCTTGAAGTAGTAGTCGTCGGCGCCGGCAAACCCTCCATAGCGTGCCACAATATGCTCATCAAACAGGCGCAGGGTGTGGATCTTTTCGATCTCTGCACCTCCATAAATCGCTGGGAACAGCACGGCCCGGCGGCGAACGCGCGCAATCATGTTGCGAAGGAAGTGCCATTCGTAGATTCGATTTTGAGGCTCGTGCAGTGCAGCCGACGATACAGCGAGATCCATCAGCGGAGAAACGCCGACCAGCGCCTTCAGCTGCGGAGGGAGCGCCGAAGCTGTCTCGCCCGCAAACTTCAGGATAAGATTGCCGCCCATCGAGTAGCCGACCAGAGCGATCGATTCAAGCTGCTGCGTCTCAACAATCTTTCTAATGACAGCAGCTACGTCGCCCGATCGTCCGGAGTGGTAGATCGTGGGGCAAATCTCATCGGTGCCTCCGCAGCTTCGCATGTTCATGCGAACAACATTGAAGCCGGCAGCCAGCGCGCGCGCCGTGTTGCCAATCATGTATTGAGAGTTCGACGAGCCTTCCAATCCATGGATAAGAACAACCGTCAGCCGCTGTGCGCGCACCTCTTGCGGCTGCCAGTGGCAATGGCACAGCACATAGCTCGGCCCATAACCGGAGACGGGACCTTCGACCTCAACCAGCAGCCGCTCCGGCTCCGGCAGAGAGATGTTTCTCCGCATAAAGTTTCCCGCGAGGGTCTGCAGATGGCGGTTTCGCAGAAATGGTCGAGGAGTAAACGGAGTGAGCCACGTTTCTACCGCGGGAGAAGATATTAGCGTGCTCATGCGCCGCGCAGCCCTTCGAGAACGCTGACAGCGCGGAGTGCTCCGGTCGGGGCTTCTTCATGCTTGAAGTAAGCGAAAGCATCGCCGTCGGCGGCGCGCCGTTGCAACCGGTGGCGGATCGCAGCAAGGTCGGCGGCTGAGTATTCGCTTTTGCGAAAGCGATAGCAGCTGAAAGATGCGGTGTGTTCTTCCGGAGTGGTTAATTCATCGCTTTCCGCAATGCACAGAGCAGCAGAGTGGCTGCGTAATGCCGAATAGGTCTCCGCGGCAAACCAGGACTCGTGGCGAAACTCAAATGCCAGTCTCAATTCCAGTGTTTTGGCTGCATCCAGAAATGAGCTGAGTCGCTCGGTATCGGCCTTCATATTGGGCGGAAGCTGAAAGAGAATCAGTCCCAGGCGGTTTGCCTCGGCCACAGGAGCCAGAGCGTGCGCGAACTGGTCCAAAGCTTCCTGGCAATTTTTGAGCCGCAAAATGTGGGTAATGCGCTGCGGAGCCTTGAAGGAAAAGCGGAAATCGTCGCCTGTAGCTTCCAGCCACGCCTTGACCGTGGAGGCCGAGGGAAGGCTGCGAAAGGTGTAGTTCACTTCAACCGAGTTCAAGCGCGTGGCATAGTATGCCAGCAGCTTCTTTGCCGGAACAGTCGCGGGATAAAAATCAGGTTTCCAGGTGGGATAGGCCCATCCGGAGCATCCGGCATAAATTTCGCCACGAGGGTGAGTGTGCTTGTTTTTGCCGGTCACAGGATTGTTTGGTTGGAAAAAGAGAGTTATGGGGCGGCTAGTGGGGTTCGAACCCACGACATCCGGTGCCACAGACCGGCGTTCTGCCGCTGAACTATAGCCGCCGTACCAGACAAAATTATAACATTGGCGTTGAAGCCTCGCGCCGCGACGGATCTGCCGAAGATAGCGTGTATCGGCAGGTTTCAATCGCGGTCCCGCATCCAATGAACCCCGAAATTCTCCAGCCCGGTCAAGAGCCCTTGCATTCGCGAACACGCGCGGGCCGCAAGCTGTTTGCCGACGAGAATCTTGAGTTGCTGGCGCGCGTGCTCGATGATTGCTTTCGCATTCCGGGCACATCCATCCGCTTCGGTCTCGACGGAATTATCGGGCTCGTTCCTTTTGCCGGAGACGTTCTCGCCGGTCTGGCCTCCTGTGTCCTCGTCATCGCGGCGTGGTTTCGCGGAGTGCCGTATGTGACGCTCGCGCGCATGGTCGTCAATCTCGCGCTCGACGTGCTGGTCGGCACAATTCCAATTCTAGGCGATGCGTTCGACATTGCATGGAAGGCCAACCGCCGCAACTACAACCTGCTGACGCGGCACCTGCGCCAGCCGCATCGGCACACCTGGAAGGATTACGTCTTCCTGCTCTGTATTGCGTTGGTGCTGCTGGTGATCTTCGCAATCCCGATCATTGCGATCGTCTGGCTGATGACATGGTTCATGCAACAGGCATAAATCTGCCAGGGACTCTGCGATACAATTTCAAAAGTCGGGGCGTAGCGCAGTCTGGTAGCGCATCTGCTTTGGGAGCAGAGGGTCGGGGGTTCGAATCCCTCCGCCCCGACCAGTTTTCTTAAATGTCCGCTGATCTATTCCCAGCCAAAGGCTCCGCGGAACAGCTCAAAATCCGCGGATTTGCCTGCCTCAAAATAGATTGACAAGATGTCAAAACGCACCGGAACGTTCTGCTTCGGCAGTTGGCGCAGGTAATAGTGCGCCATCTTCCGCAACATGCGCCTTTTCTCGCCATCGACGGCTGCCTCTGCCGGAGCAACCGCGCGCGTAGTCCGCGTCTTTACCTCGATAAAGCAGAGCACCTCATCCTCCCATGCGACTACGTCAAGATCGCCGCGGGCCTTGGCTGAGCGCCATCCGCGCGCGGTCACCACATACCCCAGCCGGCGCAGATAAAAATAAGCCGCTCGCTCACCACGCCGTCCGGTCGTGAGATGCGCCGCTTCCCGGTTGCGCCGCACAGTTGTGCGATCGAGGAATTCGATAAAACGCTCAAGCCAGCCCAGGCGGATTCGCTCGAATCGGGACATTCCCATTGATTGTCATGCCGGCGG
>JBARHV010000383.1:0-11413 GCA_049799415.1 Silvibacterium sp. | reverse complement strand
TTCATGTTGATGGTGAAATCCGCCTTCTGCGACTGCTTTGCATCGTCGGAGACAGCGAGCTGCACGGAATTCGCGGTTGCTGAGATGACCGTTCCCGGCACCTCGGCGGTTACGCCATTGAGGACAGCCCAGACCTTTCCAGCGTCGTCCGGCGCTCCATTCGCCAAAACGTATTCCTTGTCCGTCAGGGCGAGGGTTTTGAGATCAGGCGTGTTCACAACCGCGTTGTGCGCGAGCTGTTGCGGTGAAGGCGGCGGCGGCGCAGGAGTTGGCTTGTAGGTAGCGGGCGGGAAAACGTTGTCATGGGCCAACTGCTGAATCTGCGGAAAGCCGTCCATACTGCCGTGATACTTGTTGTACCAGTACTCGGCGGCCTTCTCGGCGGTGGTCTTATAGGGATCGGGCAGGTACTGCGCGGCGCGGGCAAGAAACCAGATGCCATTCACCAGGTCTTTTGGGTTTTCCTGCACATAGGCAGTTCCCAAATAATAGGTGTCGGCGAGGGCAGGTTGCTGCGTCGTCTGTTCCGCAGGCTCTGCCTTCAACTCCGCGGTGATGTCTGTGATCTCGGCCTGATAATCCTTTTTGGCAAGATCATCGGCTGCGATGGCATTGTAGAAAATGGGCGTGGCCACGGCCTTCAGCTTGTCGAAGTCCGCCTGCTCCATCGATGCGGGCTTGGTGGCGCTCAGTCCGCGATGCGCGAGGGCCGAAGCGTCATCGAGTTTGGCCTGGTCGCCATTGGCCTGCGCCTTTTCAACGTAGACAACAAAGGTAAGGGCGCGGAGGTTGTCGGGGTCGACCTGGAGCAGGCGCTTGGCTGCGTCAAAGGTCTTCGCGGTGTCGCCGGTTGCCTGATAGGCGCCGACCAACTGCTCGAGCATCCCCTGCTTTACAACGCTGTTGGGGTATTCCTGGAGAAAGCTTTCGATGGCCGCTGCCTTGGCGGCCGGCGTGGACTGGCCGATGGCATTGGTGTAAGCGTTGTATTCGGCTGGGTCTTTAATCGTGATCTGGCCAGGCTGCGAACCTTGGTCCTGCGCCAGAGCAGCGGGAGCCACAGCAGAAACCATGGAGGCAAAAACCAGCATGGAAGCAAAAACGACCTTCTTCATTCAACGCTCCTAAGGAAAATCCTTAAAATTGAAATAGTACGAGTGCGATCCTGAGAGAATGCGCACAGTCTGTATCGAATCGATTGAAGCCCGAGAGCAAAAGCGATTTGAGGGCTAGCGAATGATACGACGTTGGCTGGATTATAGAAAGCCCCAGCACACTGTGACAAGCATCCTTTGAGGCCGTTTACAGATTTTTTGACGGATGACATCGCCCGACGTCACTTTGGGTGCAATAAGGAGGTTCCATGGGAAGCCTTTCCGGACAGGTTGCAGTGGTTACGGGCGGAACGCGCGGGATCGGCGCGGCCATTGGCAAACGGCTGGCGGCGATGGGCGCGACCGTGGTGCTGACGGCTCGAGACCAGGCTCGGCTGAACGAGGTGGTGCGTGAGATCAAGGCCGCCGGGGGACAGGCCGAGGCTTCGTGCTTCGATCTGCTGGACGAGGCGGCCGTTGCGGCGTTCGCCACTGAAATCGAGCGGCGGCACGGGCGGTGCGACGTGCTGGTGAACAATGCCGGGGTGGGCAGGATGGGCACGCCGCTGCACGAAATGACTCCTGAGGACTGGGACGTAGTGATGGGCACGAATCTGCGCGCACCTTACCTGATGATGCGGGCGTTCGCTCCGATGATGATGACGGCGCGGAGTGGGCATATTGTGAACATCTCCTCTCTGGCGGGGCATAATCCGTTGAAGAACGGCGCAGCGTATGCGGCGTCGAAGTGGGGGCTGAATGGACTGACCTACTCCGTGGCGGAGGAGCTGCGGGAGTATGGGGTCCGGGTGTCGGTGGTGGCTCCGGGGTCGGTGAACACGGGATTCAATGTCAGCCGCGGCAAGGATCCGGAACGGAAGATTCAGCCGGAGGACGTGGCGCATGTGGTGGCGATGCTGGTGACGCAGGCTCCGCAGTCGTTTGTGAGCGAGGTGCTGTTGCGGCCTACCTTTAAGGCGTGAGGGCCGGAGAAATTATTTTGTTCATCATAGTACCTAAAGGGGTTACGTCGATTCCATTCTGTAATGACATCCAGCACGCGCTTTGCTTACAAGGGCAAAATGCAAGCCACGGCGCTGGTTCGGTTGTTTGTCAGGGCAGCTCATACGCGTCGCTCACCCCTCCCCCTAAAATTTGTATCTAATAGCAAACATTGATGCTCATGCGAAATTGCTGCGCTATCTGATGGCAAACAAAGAAGATACTATCTATGTAATGTATTCTAAAGCACTTATACACATCTTTGCGAGTGTTAGAGGGGAGCGCGCGGCACGCTAGACTGACGCCTCCGTTGCAATTGCTGGAATTTTGCCCCCTATTTCAATTCTATCGAACTGAGAAAATTCAACTACATTTCCTGGGGAGCGATTTGCGCTTTGGAATGTGGTAGTTGCTGGAAGATTTGAAGGCCGGGGCTTGACAGGGTTTTGCCTCTGTGGGGGATGAAGAAACAGCAGGTCCTTCGGCTTCGCTTCGCTCCGGTCGGGATGACAAAATGTGTGCCAGGTATTTCAGGGACGGAACGCCAGATCGATCCATTTCCCGACAATGGGGTTATCTGGCTGGGTTCTCTTTCGCTGGGTTTTCGCTTGCGCGGCGGTGGGGGCGGGACTAGCCTGAAGATGGCGATTTCTCTGCGGCCCTCCTTATAAGAATGTTCCGCCTTGGCCTGTTTGGGCTGGAACTTCCGTCTCCTGCACTGTAAATTGAATTATGGACGGCTTATCCACAAGATGTTGGGGTGGGTATGTTGACCCTGCCTGTTGCCGCAGCTAGAGTTTTTGGAAAGACCATGCTGGCCGGCGCGGAGCGTTCTCTTGCCGTGTTGAGAACCGAAGGAGTATTTCCTCATGCTGAAACTCAAGAAAATCCAGATCCTGGGCTTTAAGTCGTTTTGCGACCGAACCGAGGTCGCGCTGCCGGGACAGGGTGTGGCCGTCGTTGTGGGGCCGAACGGCTGCGGGAAGTCGAACATCCTGGACGCGGTGAGCTGGGTGCTGGGCGAGCAGAGCGCCAAGACGCTGCGCGGCGGCAAGATGGAAGACGTGATCTTTGCGGGAACGCGCGACCGCAAAGCGCTGGGCATGGCCGAGGTGTCGCTGACGCTGATCGATCCGGAGGCGTATGGCGGGCCGTTGCTGGTGGAGCCGGAAGTTGTGATCGAAGACGAAGCGAGCGCGGACTGGGACGAAGGGAAACTGCGGGCGGAGCGGGCGGCTGAGGCTGACGAGATGATTGCCGAGGCGCAGCCGGGGCAGACGATTGAAGAAGAGGGCGCGGCACAGACTTCCCTACCTGCCGGAGAAGGCCGGGCTGGGGAAGGCGATGGCGGAAACACCGTTGTGCTGAAGATCCGGCGGCGGAAGTTTACGAAGACTCCGCAGCAGGGCGAGATGATTGTGACGCGGCGGCTGTTCCGGACGGGCGACAGCGAGTATCTGCTGAATGGGAAGCTTTGCCGGCTGCGGGACATCCAGGACATTTTTATGGGCACGGGCCTGGGGCCGGAGTCGTACGCGATTATCGGGCAGGAGCGCATTGGGCAGCTGCTGAGCTCGAAGCCGCATGACCGGCGCGCCATTATTGAAGAGACGGCGGGAATTACGCGCTTCAAGACGAAGAAACGGCTGGCGGAGCTAAGGCTGGAGCAAGCGAAGCAGAACCTGGCGCGCGTGAACGATATTTTTGAAGAGGTCACGCGGCAGATGGGGTCGCTGAAGCGGCAGGCGGCGAAGGCCGAGCGCTACGGCGCGCTGCGCGACGAGATGCGGGCACGGCTGAAGGTGGTGCTGGCGAGCAAGATTGCGCAGATGGATGCGGAGCAGGCGGCGGTTGCCGCTGAGATTGCAGCGCAGACGGCGCAGATTGAGGAGCACAGCGCCAACATTGAGTCGCTGGACGCGGAGCACAATGCGGGGCGTTCGCGCGGATATGAGCTGGAGGGCGGCGCGAAGGAGGCGCAGACGCGGGCGAACCAGTCGGCGGTTGAGCTGGAGCGGGCGGCGGCGCGGCAGGCGGCGAATCTGGAGCGCATTGCGGAATTGGAAGCGCGGGCGGCAGCGGGCGCGGCGGAGCTGGAGCAGGCGCGGACTCACTTGTCGAATTTGACGACGGAGCGCGAGTCGCAAAAGACATTTCTGGAGACGGCGGCGGCTGAAGCGGCGAGCTTCCGCGAGCAGGCGCAAGCACGGCAGGCACAGGCGCGGGATGCGGTTGCGGCTGTTTCCGCAGCGGAGCAGCGCGCGGAGACGGGTCGGCGGCAGGCGATGCAGCTGCTTTCGCAGCTGGGGCAGGTTCGCAACCAGGCGACGCAGGGCGAGGAATCGCTGGCGGCGCTGGAGCGCGATGCGGACCGGCTGGCCACGGAGATGGCTTCTGCAAAGGGCGATCTGGAGGCGCTGGGGTCGGAGCGTGGACAGGTTTCGATGCAGTTCGAGTCGGTGACCGAGACGCTGAAGCGGCTGGAGGGCGAGATTGCCGCGCTGCGCGCGGAGATCGCGGCCAAGCGCAATGATGAGTCCGAGGCGAAGCGGCACGGCGATGCGATGCGCGCGGAGCTGGCGACGTTGACGGGACGGCGCAACTCGCTGGACTCGCTGATTCGCGAGCACAGCTACTCGACAGACACGGTGCGGAAGCTGTTCCAGTCGAACTCGCTGGGGGGTGGGCTGGCTCCGGTGGGCACGCTGGCGGATTTTCTTGAAGTCAACGGCCAGTATGAGACTGTGGTCGACGAATTTTTGCGCGATGAACTGAACTACATCGTGGTGAAGAGCTGGGACGCGGCAGATGAAGGCATGCGCCTGCTGAAGGCAGGCGTGGACGGGCGCGCTACGTTCCTGGTGCATCCGGAGGATTCGCAGGCGAAGTTTTCGTTTGCGGCGAGAGCGGATGTTCCGGGGCACGAGCAGAATAAAGGCGTGGTGCGGTTGAAGGAGTGCATCCGCGTGCTGGACGGATTCGGGCGGTCGCTGGAAGTGATTCTGCCGAAGCTGCGCGATGGCTATGTGACGGAAGACTCGGAGATGGCGCGGTCGCTGGCGCTGGAGAATCCGGATGCGTTTTTCCTGGCTCCTACGGGCGAGTGCTTCCATAATGTGACGGTGACGGGCGGCAAGCCGCGTGCCGAGGGCCCGCTGGCTCTGAAGCGCGAGCTGCGCGAGTCACAGCAAAAGCTGGATGCCGTTGAGCGCGAGCTGGGACAGGCGGAGATTGCGGCAGCGACGCTGGGGAAAGAGCTTGCCGATTTGACTCGGCTGCTGGATGCAAAGAGCGAAGAGTTGCGGACCGCGGAGCGCGAGAGCGCGAACCAGTCGGCGGCGTTGCGGCAGATGGATTCGGAGGTTCAGAGGCTGGAGCGGCGGTTGCAGGACTGGACGCTGCAGAGTGAGCGCAACAAGGATGCGCGGGCGGCGAAACAGACCTTCATTGAGCAGCGGCGCGATGAGGCGCAGCGTCTTGAGGCGGAGCACGAGCAGGCAGAGTCCGGGCTGAATGAATTACAGCGCACTGTAGACGGACTGCGGCAGGCGCGTGAAGAGGCGCAGCAGGCGGCGGCCCAGGTATCGGCGGAACTGGCCGGTTTGGAAGAGCGCCGGCGCGGCGCCGAGTCAGCGTTTGCGCGCATCGACCGCATGCACCAGGAGCTGGCGCAGCGCGTGGCACAGATTGAGCAGCAGCTGGCTGCGGCAGGCGCGGAGCAACAGCAGCGCGCGCGCGAAAATGAGCAGTTGGGTGTGGACCAGGAGCGACTGGCCGGAGTTCGGGAGCAGGCTTTGGCTGAAGTTGCCCGGTTAACGGAAGAGGCTGCGCAGCTACGGTCGAGACTTGCCGAGATGGAAGCACAGCTGAAGACGCTGCGCGCAGAGACAGATGCGTTGCGCGAGGCTCGCAGCGAACGCAGCACACGCGGCGCGACACTGGCGGCGGAGCTGACGCATCTGGAAGAGACGTGCGTGAACGACCTGGGCACGGAGGCTGTCGCGTTGCGCGGCGATGCGGAGATTGCGCGCGTTGAGGGCGAGACGCTCCACGCGGAAGACGAGGCGTGCCGTGGGTTGAAACAAAAACTGGAAGCGATGGGACCGGTGAACATGATGGCCCTGGAGGAATACAAGGAGACGGCGCAACGGCACGAGTTCCTGGACACGCAGCGCACCGACCTGCTGGACTCGATTGAGAACACGCAGGCGACGATCAAGGAGATCGATGTGATCTCGCGAGCAAAGTTCGATGAGGCGTTTGCGCGCATCAACGAGAATTTCAGCGTGACGTTCGGGCAGTTATTTGGCGGCGGGCAGGCGTTTATGCGGCTTACGGATGAAGAAAACACGATCGACAGCGGCATTGATATTGTGGCGCAGCCTCCGGGCAAGAAACTGCAGAACGTGCTGCTGCTCTCGGGCGGCGAGAAGGCGCTGACGGCGCTGTCTCTGCTGGTGGGGATCTTCCGGTATCAGCCGAGCCCGTTCTGCGTGCTGGATGAAGTGGACGCTCCGCTGGATGAGACCAACGTGGGGCGGCTGGCGGAGATGCTGCGGGAGATGTCGGCGACGACGCAGTGCGTGATCGTGACGCACTCGAAGCGCATGATGACGGCAGGCGACATCATCTACGGCGTGACCATGCAGGAGCCGGGCGTATCGAAGATTGTGAGCGTGCGGATGGGCGGGACGGAGCGGGCGGCGGAGTTGAAGAGAGCTTAGCAGCGAGCTTCAGAGTTACTTTTCCGGCTAAATTGATTTAAAAAAGAGGGCTCAGTCATTGCGACTGAGCCCTTTTCTATTGGAGGCAGTTTGTTTCTACCAGCCGTTGCCGTTCTGGCAGCCTTTGCTTACGTTGGTGAGGACGTTGTTGGCGGCGGTGAGGGCTTCGTTGTAGCAGTTGCCGCGGTTGTTGTTGAAGGTGTAGGTCTGGGTGGTTTTGGCTCCCTGTGGGCCGTAGGTGCCGTCGGTGTTGAAGACGAGCGTGTCCTGCGCCTGAACGGTATTGACGAGGTTGCTGGTGTAAACAGGGAGACCGAAGAGGCCATCGGAAGCGTTGACGAGGTATTGCTGGTTCACGCTGACCTTTTGCGCTGCGCTTCCGTCGGAGTTTACGACGTAGTCATAGTCGATAGTGAGCGGGTAGGAGAAGTGCTGTTGTTTGCTCGTGACAAACGGGCCTTGTTGGGTTGTGGTTTGCGCATCGACGGTGCTGGTTTCGACGGCGTTCTGCTCGTCGATCGTGGGCGTCACGTCGAAAGTTTGAGTGTTGAGGAAGTTCAGGCTCTGCTGGACGGTTGTCTCCACGCGGCCGTGCGAGGTGTTGATGTATCCACGAATGGTGAAGTTGCGTTTTGAGCCGACGGCGACGGTGCCGGTGTAGGCCTGCGTGGTGGCGTTGTAGCTGATGTTCTCGTCGACGGTGGGCGTTGGCGCGGCGGCGAGGGTGTTGGTGAGGATGCCTCCGGTGATGCGCTTGCTGCCGTGATCGGTGTAGACGAGGAGGTTGGCGGTAGCGAGGAAGTAGCTGTCGGCGTTGAAGACACTGACGGCAACGGTGTGCTGGCTGCCGTCAGAGAGCAAGCCAGCGAACGGGGTGAGATCGACGCGGTAGGGCTTGAAGTCGAGGGTCTGCACCCCAGTAACGGGCTGCCATAGGAATGGATCGATGCCGCCGGTGAAGATCCACGGATAGACGGGTGCAACTCCGGCGGGCTGGCCGTCGATGGTGACTTCCGTTTCGCGGAATGGAGTATTGCCGCAGCTTTCTAAATTCGTGGTCTGATCGTTGGGCACGCAGAAATAGTAGAACTCGTCGTTGCTCTGGTTCTGGGCGATGACGTCGAGGTAGACGTTCTCCACGTTGGTGGGCAGATCGAGCGTTTGCGTGATCTGGTCGGTGGTGGTGTTGAGGGTGCCGGCATCGCCGCCGGTTCCGTTGACGGGGACGACGATGTCGGGCACGCGCGGAGCGGGATCGCGGAAGGACGCGGGGTAGAACTCAAGCGTGGCGCTGGAGTAGATGATTCCGGTGTAGGTGGAATTTACGAGGTTGCCGATGTTGGCTTCTCCGGTTTGTGCGGATTTGAAGATGGCCGAGAGGTCGGTGACGTCGCGCTCGACGTGCCACGAAGGACTGAGCGTGGAGCCAGGCTCGGCGGTGGTTCCGTAATAGATGCTGGCATGACCGAGGTAAAAGGCAGCGGTGCGATCATACTGAACGCCGGCGGTTACGGTGAAGTCGGCGGTGAAGACGACTTTGGCCCAGGGGCCGGGGCAGTTGGACGGCGGCGTGTAGCTGAAGGTTGCGGGCGTGAAGTTTTCAAAGGCGAGATTGCTAAAGAGCTGCACCACGCAGGGTTTGGTGCTGGGGCGCGATACAAGCGGCGCGGCAGAAACGGGATTTGAGGAGCCGATTTGCGGAGCGGAGGGCACGGTGACGACCTGCGCGTGCAAAAAGCTGGCGGGAAGAATCGTGAGCGTGGCAAGGGCAGCGATGCATAGGCCCGCTCGATGGATGGAGGTGGTGGTTTTGCGCATGGCACATTCCTTTCAAAGAAAACAGGGAGAAAATGCGCCACCAAGATAGCATGGGAATATGACCGTTTTGTACGAAAATATTGCCAAAATATGAACAAATTGCGCGATTTGGCCTGATAAAACTGTAAAAATAATTCATTTATATAGACAACCGAAAGAAGCCTCGGCGCATCGGCGTGGAGGATGTAGACGCAAATCCCGGCGCCGTGTTCCGGCATCCCAATCTTTATGAGCCATCAAAATTTACTTGCGAATGATCGTGTTCATCCCAAGGGGCCGAACTTCTTGTTGATCGTCATTATGAGCTGCGTTGTAGTTTTGATTTGTATCGTGGGCGCGCTTCTGCTGGTGGGCAGCGATGGAGCGAAGCTGCTGCCGAACACGCATCCGCGCGATGCGGAGCCTACTTCGCAGCTGATCCAGCCTTCGCAGCCAGCTAGTCCCGCTTTGACGTTGAATGCCTAGGCAGCGAGAACACATGCGCTGCACAAGACCGGACAGTGGAGTTGTGTCCGGTCTTGCTTTCTTCTACTGGTTCTTGTGCAGGTGCCCGAACGTGAAGCGCAGACCTGCGCGCATGTTGAACGGCTGCGAGGTGTATCCGATGGGGGTGATGTGCTGCTGGCTTAGGAGATTGTCGAGTTGCGCGTAGATGCCTAGCCAGGAGGTGACGGTGTACGTTCCGCCGAGGTCGAGCTTGGCGTAACCGTGGTCGAGGTTGCGGTTGGGCAGCAGGAGCGAGTTGTCTCCGGCGGGCGTGTCGTAGCCGAGGTAGGTAGAGTCGTCGCTGCGGCTGGCGAAGGCTCCAGTGCCGACGACGGTGAATTGCTTGCCGTTGTAGCTGACGGTGGTGAAGCCGGTGTGCGGCGGACGGCGGAAGGGTCGCGCGCCACGAAGCGGCGAATCGTCTCCGATGGGGATGGTTGGATAGAGCGGATTGTAGCTGGGCCCGAGCGCGTCCGATGAGAAGGAGTGCTGCACGGCGGCGTCGAGGTAGGTGTATCCACCGCGGACGAAGATGTTGCGACCGAGGCCATACTGGACTTCGGTTTCAAGGCCCTGCGCGCGGAAGGCGAGCGAGTTCAACGTGAGCGAGTAGGCATACTCGCTGTTCAGGAAAGCCTCAAGCGCCTGCTGCTGTGCGGGCGTGAGGTTGGGCAGGAGGAATGGAACCTCGCTGGCCGGGACATACTCGATCTGGTCGCCGAATTCGTTGTGGAAGTAGGTAGCGCGCAGCGTGACGCGCTCGCTGAAGAGGCTTTGCTCGACGCCTCCGTCGTAGGTGCGGGAGAGCTCGGCACCGATGGGGCGGATTCCGTATTGTGAGACGGTGGACTGGCCTCCGTTCTGCAGCAGGAAGGTGTAGAGCGAGCCGAACTGGTCGTCGATGCTGGGCTCTTTTACGCCTTTGGCGAAGTTGAAGTTGATTTTGGTCCCGTGGAAGATGCCCTTGCCGGGACGGATGGGGTAATACGAGAGGCCGATGCGCGGCGTGCCTTCGGTGCCGTAAAGCTGGTTCTTCTGGATGCCTCCGCCGAGCGAGTAGAAGACGCGCTGCTTGAAGTCTCCATTGATGGCGGCCATGTAGTCGTAGTTGGCGCGCTCGAGAGTTTCGGCAAAATCGTAGACGTATTCGTTTTCGGCTCCGCGCTCGTCTTCAAAACGGAAGCCGGCAACGACGCCGAGGTGCGGCGTGATGTTGTAGTCAGTCTGCGCGTAGAGGTTGTCGCGGTTGTTCGCCAGGTTGATGGTGGCCGGATAGGTTCCGGCGTAGTTCATGATGGCCTGGCCGCTGGCGGAGTAGCCGTTGGCTCCAGTGATGGTGGTGTAATTGCCGTAGTAGTTGCCTTCGATGAGATTGCCAGCGGGATACCACTGCTCGGACTCTTCCCTTTTGCGCGCGAGGCCATAGCGCAGGACACCGTGCCAGCTATCACTGAAGTTGTGGTCGATGCTGGCGGCGAGGTAGAGGTTCTGATCGGACTCCTTGCCGTCGTTGGGGATTCCCCAGAAAGCGTAGGTGCCGGGCAGGTCGGTGGCGTTGTCATTGTTGTGCGCGGTAACGCGGATGGCGGTTTTGCTGGACCAGGCGTAGCCGAGGTTGGCGGCTTCAGCGATGTTGTGGGCTTCGTCGGCGGGGACAGAGTTCTGAGTTTGCAGATCGGAGAAGGCTCCGTAGTAGTCGAACTTCGAGTGCGTGCCGCCGAGTTGTGCTTCATTGCGATAGGTTCCGAAGCTGCCGAGATCGCCTTCGTAGATGAAGGTGGGAAAAGGCGTGCTGCCGCGCGGCGTGGTGAAGGCGATGACTCCGGCGGCAGCGTCTGAGCCGTAGAGAACGCTGTTGGGGCCGCGATAGGCCTCAACATTGGCGATGCCGGTAGTGGAGAGGCCGGAGAGGTCGAAGACTCCGCCGATGTTTTCGATGGGCACGCCGTCGAGGAGGACCTTGTTGGAGTCGGAATTGCCGCCGCGGATGAAGATGGACGTGACGCCGACACGCTGACCGGTCTGCACGACATCGAGTCCGGCGACCTGGCGGAGAGCATCCACCATATCGACGCGGTTGAGGAAGTCATTGGCGTGGATGGTGGTGATGGAGGCGCTGACCTGCGCCTGCGGAGTGGGCGTTCCGGTTGGAGTGACGACGATGGACTGGCGCACCCATTCGGGTTCGAGGACGATGTTCTGCTCGACGGAATCGAGCGCCCCTCCATAGAAGGCTTTGGTGGTGACCTGACGGAAAGATCTTCCGGCGGCGAGGACGTAGAACTGGCC
>JBARHV010000382.1:0-3409 GCA_049799415.1 Silvibacterium sp. | reverse complement strand
GGACGGAACCGCACCAACGACGCGATAGAGTTCAGAGTGTTGAAAAGGAAAGGCGGATTGATCTGCCGCTGCAGCGCGTCCAGGCGCGCCTCCAGCAGCAGTCGCTTCTGCTCTTCGAGAAAACGCTCGTTGCGAATTGCGTTCCACACCTTGAGAGGAATGCCGACGACCATTGCCGCGCACGTCCACACCGCCAGCCGGATAAGCCAGCTATCGGTAAGCAATGCGAACAGGCGATGCGGATAGAGCTTTGCCAGCCATTCACGGCAAATCTCCATGCCGATGATCAGAACCAGCAGTAGAATCTGGCGGTCAAAGCGCGGCTTGCGCAGGTTGCGGCGGACCCATCGGTAAATACTGAGATCGACAAACGGAGAAAATGACCACACCTCCTCCTGCTCTACGAACTTCCCAAAAATCCCCGCAGTAATGGCCACGGCCAGATCGAACGGCAGAGACAGGTATTCATGGTGCAGCATCGCCGGCAGCGAAAGCGCAACGGCTCCTGCAATGGCCGAGAGCGGACCCAGCAGAACGCCCAGCAGAATCGTAGTCTCAAACGAAATATCGGCGGCAAGGAAGTTGGGGACGATCACGCGCACCCATACCCCCAGCGCCAGCGGAATCACAATGAAGGCGGCCAGCTTCAGCGACTGCCCCGGCCGTCGCTTCGGCATAAAAAGCAGGTTTTGGAAGACGCGCGAACGCGCCAGCGCTCCGGAGATGGCTGCCGCCACTCCCAGCTTCACCAGAAGCGTGATGAGGATGAGTTTCGGCTCGATCACGCTCTTACTCTACTCTCACCTGGCAGGCAGGCTATCGGAAAGATGGCCCATCTTTTCGCGCTTGACCTTCAGGTATTCGCGAAATGTGTCCTCCGGCTCAATCTCCGCCGAAATGCGCTCCACTACCGCAATGCCGGCGCCCTCAAGCGCTGCGACCTTCTCAGGATTATTCGTAATCAGCCGGACAGAATCGACGCCCATCAGCTTCAGAATCGCAGCCGGAAGCTCAAACTCGCGGCAATCAGGTTTGAAACCCAGCTCAACGTTGGCCTCTACCGTATCGAAGCCCTGGTCCTGCAGCTCATAGGCCTTTAATTTCGCCATCAGGCCGATCCCCCGGCCCTCCTGCTGCTCGTACAGCAGAATGCCGCTGCCGGCTTCCGTAATTTTTTCAAGTGCCAGCTCAAGCTGCTGGCGGCAATCGCAGCGCAGCGAGTGGAAGACATCTCCCGTAAGGCATTGCGAGTGGATTCGCACAATAGGTGCGCCGGAGAACACATCGCCCATCACCAGCGCAACGGCGCATTCGGTTTTCACAGAAGGCGCGGTCGCGCCTTCGCGGCACGGCTCAGGACCGACCAACGTTCCTTCAAAACCCATAATGCGAAAGTGTCCCCAGCGGGTAGGAAAATCCGCATCGGCCACTTTCCTGACGCTCTCTAAAGGCATAGTCCCATTATAGATGGCTGATTCACCGCTCCATTGAGACACGCGGCTCCAACACATCTGCTAAAGGTGATCTTCAACCTTCATTCGAGCGTGATCGTCATAAAAAAGAGGACGGCATTTGCCGTCCTCTTTTCTTTTCTATTCAACTCTCTGGTTTAAAAGCTGAATTTAATGTTCGTCTGCATCAGTCGAGGCGAGGCGTCGCCACCCAGGAACGAGCCGAGAATGGAGGTAGGTGTATTCACAGTGCCGCTGATCAAACCAAATGAGCCGGCACCTGAATCAATGTTGCCATTTGCCTGGGCAAAGTTGGGATGGTTGAAGACGTTGTAGGCTGCTATGGCGAGCGTCAATTTTGCCGACTCCCAGCCAGGCACCTGAAAGTTCTTGGCTAGAGACAGATCGGAATCCGTGTAGCTCGAACCAAACATGGAGTTGCGGCGTCCCTGACCAAAGCCCGTGGGGTCTGCGAAGTCTGCAACGAACGAGCAGGCTACCGGAGAAGCAGCGAAGGCGCTATGTGCTGCGCCGCCGCAGTGGTTGTCCGTGATCGGCGCAATCTGCTGAGCATAGAGCGGGCCGCCGTAATAAGGAATACCGCTCGCAACTGCATTCGCAGTAACGGAGAATGGATAGCCCGTATTATGGAAGGTTGTTCCTGAGATCTTCCAGCCATCCGTCAGAGCCCTGGGGCCGCCCCAATGCGGAACGGTGATGACGTAGGCTCCGCTGACGTAATGCCGTGTGTCATAGTCGGCATTGCCATAATTGTCGCTCAACAAAGAGATGTTGGGATTGGATGGATTCTCCGAATTCGCACCGAAACCATCAAAACCGCCATTGGAAACATCGTCCAGTGCATGGGAGTAAGAGTAGTTCAACTGTAAGGTCAACCAGCGTGAACGATCGACCAGTGAGGTGATCAAACCGTTGTAATTAGAGCCGCCCGCGCTGTAGACCTGGGTAGCGGCGCCAAAATTCGGATTTGGACCCGCAGGGAGAGAACCAAACCCAAACGCGTTGACCGAATTATCCACGATTGGCTGGTGATAGGTGTGATTGCCCACATAGCCAACCGACAACGATACGGTCGGAGTCAGCTCGCGCTCTAACGTCAAGCTCCACTCCTCATAGGTCGGATAGTTGATATGCTCGGCCGCAGTTGTGATGCTGGGCGGGCTGAAGCCCGGTACCGCGGATAAAGAGTTGAATGTTGCGCCATGGGCAAAACCACTGGAAAAGGCCTGGCTCGAAGCGGTTGCTACATCCCGGGCGCTTCCCTGAGTGGCGCTTGCATTGGGAGCGACACCCGGAATAAGTGCGTATGTGCTGGTCGATGGAGGTCCCAGGATCGTACTGCTTAAGAGCGTGAATGCAATATTTGTAGGCGGGTTGTTAAGGAAAGAGTCGGCGATTTGTCCAGGGAAGGAATCGGAAAACATTCCGAAGCCGCCGCGAACGGTGGTCTTGGAATCGGAGCCACCGGGCAGGTACGCAAAGCCAACGCGCGGCTCATAGCCCACCTTCTGAAGGCTCTTGAAGGCCACATGCTGGTCATACGTAAGGATGTTCTGATACGGCGCATCAGGAGACGAGGTGGTGTTGGAGAAATCTCCAGGCAGCCGCGCGAAGCAGTTGTTGGCGCATGTAGGATTCGAGCCGTGTTCAAGGCGCAGACCCACGGTGAGCGTCAGATTCGGCATCGGCTTCCACTGGTCCTGGATATAACCACCCATGGCGTACAGAGCCACCGACTGGTCATAGTGCGTGGGAAAGTTCTCGACCCACTCATCCACTTGACCCTGCTGGAACGAGTTGTTGAAGGCAACAGCCTCTGGCGAGCCGGTAAATTCTGACGGGCTGTAGTCGCTCACATTGTCGCGGCGGATGGTCCAACCGATCTTGATGTTGTGGTTGCCGCGGTTCCAGTTCAAATCGTCCGAAAACTGGTACCC
>JBARHV010000381.1:0-5984 GCA_049799415.1 Silvibacterium sp. | reverse complement strand
CCTTGGTGTCGCCTTCAAAATTGTGGCCAATGCGGGTCGGACCGCAGTCCGGGCACACCCGCAGGACATTCGAAATGTGAATCGGCGCGTCTTGCTCGGCGATGCCGCCCTTGATGTTCTTCTGCGGATTGGGGCGAACGTTCTTCTTCACCACCCGCACATGCTCCACCAGAACGCGGCTCGTGTCCGGAATCACCCGCAGCACGCGTCCGCGCTTGCCGCGATCGGCTCCCGAGATCACTTCCACCTGGTCATTGCGCTGTATGTTCAAACTCATAAAATCTTTCCTCTGCTCCCGCGCCCGATTAAAGAACTTCCGGGGCAAGCGATACGATCTTCAAAAACTTCTTCTCGCGCAGCTCACGGGCCACCGGCCCGAAAACACGCGTCCCTACCGGCTCGCCCGCGTCATTGATCAGAACCGCGGCATTTGAGTCGAAGCGAATATACGTCCCGTCCCGCCGCCGTGCTTCCTTCCGCGTGCGCACAATCACGGCCTTCACGACCTTGCCCTTTTTCACCTGCCCGTCCGGCGAAGCTTCCTTCACCGCGGCGGTCACCACATCTCCCAGGCCGGCCTTCTTGCCGCTCGACCCGCCCAGAGGAAGAATCATCTGCAGCTTGCGCGCGCCCGAGTTATCGGCGACCTCAAGCATGGTTCTCATCTGCACTGCCATGGCGATCTCTCCTTAATGTCCTACGCGCGGCTTTACTTCGCTGCGGTTGCTGCTTCTTCTACCTGCGCCAGCGCGGAACGGCGAACGATCTCTTCCAGACTCCAGCGCTTCAGCTTGCTCAACGGGCGCGTCTCACGAATGCGGACCATATCGCCCACCCGCGCCGTGTTCTGCTCGTCGTGCGCGTAGAACTTCTTGTTGGTCTTCATCACGCGCTTGTACTTGGGGTGCGCCTTGCGCATCTCGACCTCGACCACAATGGTCTTCTGCATCTTGGTCGAAACAACTTCGCCCACCTTCTCATTGCGGCGCGATACTTTTGCCTGCGTGGCGTTCGCTGTTTCACTCGCCGTCTTTGTAGTTTCACTCATGGTCTAGCGCGCCTCCTTCTTCGTCGTGGACTTCGTCTTGGTCTTCTTTGCCGCCGTATGCGTCACGGCCTTCTTCACGGCAGTCGCCTTGGCAACGGTCTTCGCAGCCTTGCGCCCCTTCGCCGGAGCGCTCGACTCCGTCTTGTGTGCGGCGCCATGCAGCCCCAGTTCGCGCTCGCGCACCACCGTCTTGATGCGGGCAATGTCTTTCCTGGCGACGCGGACTTTCTTCACAACATCCGTCTGGCCCAGCGTCAGCTGGAAGCGCAGGCGAAACAGTTGCTCTGCGGACTTGTTCTGCTCCACCGCCAGCTCGCCGTCGCTCAGGTTACGAATCTTCTCGAGTTCCATGCTTCTCTTCTTCTCTCTCCGGGACCAGGCTTCCTAAGAAAACCGGTATCCCTCTCAAACCTTGTCCGTGCCTACTTCGCTGCGGCAACAACCTTCACATCATGGCGCTGCACAAAGCGCGTCTTCAGCGGCAGTTTGTGCGACGCCAAACGCATCGCCTCCTGCGCCATCTCCGGCGTTACGCCTTCCATCTCAAACAGGATCTTGCCCGGACGAACCACCGCCACCCAGTGATCGGGAGCGCCCTTGCCTTTACCCATACGGGTTTCAGCCGGCTTCTTGGTCACCGGCTTGTCCGGAAACAGCCGCAGCCAGATCTTGCCGCCACGCTTGATAAAGCGGGTCATCGCGATACGGCTGGCTTCAATCTGCCGGTCCGTAATATAGCCGCACTCCATCACCTTCAGTCCGTAATCGCCGAACGAAAGCTCGCTGCCGCGCCATGCCTTGCCGCGCATACGCCCGCGCTGCTGCTTGCGATACTTCACCTTCTTTGGCATCAACATAAGAAAACCCTCTTAAAAGCAGCCATCAGCCAGTAGCCAACAGCCATTCACTCAAACTCTCGCCGCCCTGCCTCTTCCCATAGCCGTCAGCACGATTGGCTAATGGCTATTGGCTATTGGCTAAAACACCGACGTTCCCACCGCTGCCTGCGGCTCGCGCCGCTTCTGCTGATAGATATCGCCGCGATAGATCCACGCCTTCACGCCGATAATCCCGTAGGTGGTATGCGCCTCCGCAAACCCGTAATCAATGTCCGCCCGCAGCGTATGCAGCGGCAACCGCCCCTGCAGATACCACTCCGAACGCGCAATCTCATTGCCGTTCAGGCGGCCCGACACACGGACCTTGATGCCCTTGCAGCCGAAACGCAGCGCCGAATCCACTGACTTGCGCATCGCCCGGCGGAAGCCCACGCGCTTCTCCAGCTGCAGCGCGATGTTCTCCGCCACCAGCTGCGCATCCAGCTCCGGCTTGTTCACCTCAAGAATGTCGATGAACACGTCGCGGTTGGTCCGCTTCTGGATATCGAGTTTCAGCTTCTCGATCTCCGCGCCCTTGCGCCCGATGATGATGCCTGGACGCGCCGTGCGGATAATCAGCCGCAGCTTATTGCCCGGACGCTCGATCTCCACCGAGCTGACGCCCGCGGCCTTCAGCTTTTCCTTCAATTCCTTTTTCAGGTGCACGTCTTCGATGAGCAATTTGTCGTAGTCGCGCTCAACAAACCAGCGCGAACGCCAGGGCTTGTTTACGCCAAGCCGAAATCCGTAAGGATGGACCTTCTGTCCCATAATTTCCTCTTGAACCTTCCTTTAAACCCTTGCGCGGTCGCCCGCGCCCGAACCATTCACAACCAAACCGTTACTTACTTCGCAGCCTTCTTCTTCGCTGCGGACTTCTCAGATTTCTTAGGAGCAGCCTTCTTCGCCGCCGCCTTCTTTGCCCCAGTCTTGCTCACAGTTTTTTTCGCCGCCGCCTTCTTCTTCGCGCTCTTCACGCCCCGCGGGACCGAATCCATCTCGAGCTTTTCCCCTACAGTCTCCGCCAGGTGGCTCTGATTTCTCTCCGCCACCGAGATCGCAATGTGCGCCATCCTCCGCTGATAGCGGTATGCGCGCCCCATCGGAGCCGGGCGAATCCGCTTCATGCGCGGCCCTTCGTTGGCCACCGCCGTCTTCACGTAGAGGTTGTCCACATCCACGTCCAGGCCCTGCTCCTGGCTCAGGTAGTTCGCATTCTGCAGCGCCGAACGCAGCACCTTCTCCACCAATGGAGCCACCGACTTCTTCGTGAAAGCGACCGTCGTCAGCGCCTCTTCCACGCTGCGGCCCTTGATCAGCTCCAGCACCAGCCGCGCCTTCTGCGGCGATACCCGCTGGAAGCGCGCCTGAGCCCGAAATTCCCGTGTTTCCAATGCTGTTGCCATCGTTTAATCCTTCGTTCCCAATCTTCCCGTTTACCGCGGCTTCGTCGACGACTCCGCCGCCTTCGCCGAGTGGCCCTTGAACGTCCGCGTCGCCGCGAACTCGCCCAGCTTGTGGCCCACCATGTTCTCCGTCACATACACCGGCACAAACTTTCTGCCGTTGTGGACCGCGATCGTGTGGCCCACCATGTCCGGATGCAGCGTGGAGCGACGCGACCAGGTGCGGACGACTTTTTTATCGTTCGCCTGGTTCAGCGCGTCAATCTTCACCATCAGGTGCCCATCAATAAAAGGACCCTTTTTTGTCGACCGTGCCATATCTCTCCTCAAGGGAGGGCCGGGTTTCTCTACCCTGCGCCCTGTGCCCTGTTTCCTGCCTTATTTGCTCTTGCGGCTCACGATAAACGCATCGGTCCGCTTGTTGTTGCGCGTCTTGTATCCCCGTGTCGGCTGTCCCCACGGCGTCACCGGATGCCGTCCGCCCGAGGTCTTGCCCTCGCCGCCGCCATGCGGGTGGTCCACCGGGTTCATCGTGACGCCGCGGTTGGTCGGGCGAATGCCCTTCCAGCGGTTGCGTCCCGCCTTGCCGATCGAAACATTCTCGTGGTCCGTGTTGCCCACCTGCCCGATGGTCGCCATGCAATCCACCAGGACCTTGCGCGTCTCGCCGGAAGGCAGCTTCAACAGCGCGTACTCGCCTTCCTTGGCCACCAGCTGAGCCGACGATCCCGCCGAACGCACCATCTGCGCGCCCTTGCCCGGACGAAGCTCCACATTATGTACCGTCGTGCCGGCCGGAATGTTCTTAAGCGGCAGCGCGTTGCCCACCAGAATGTCGGACTCCGGCCCACTGGTCACCGTCTGCCCCACCTTCAGGCCAACCGGCTGCAGGATGTACCGCTTCTCGCCGTCCGCATAGCTGATCAGCGCAATGCGCGAGGAACGGTTCGGGTCGTATTCAATCGTCGCCACCCGGCCCGGAACCCCATACTTGTCGCGCTTGAAGTCGATCAGGCGCAGCTTCTGTTTGTGTCCGCCGCCATGATGGCGAATGGTCATGTCGCCCGAGTTGCGGCGTCCGCCCGTGCGCTGCTTGACCACCAGCAGCGGCTTGTACGGCTTATCCGTCGTGATATCGTCGTTGACCAGCGTGGTCTTGAACCGCAATGTCGGCGTGATCGGTCGATATGTCTTAATCGGCATCGTATCTTCTCTCTACCCGCAGGCCGCTTTCACCCGCGCTCACTCAGGTCATTCACCCGAGCCTTAATCTCTTTGCTTCCCTGAGACCTGAACCCTGACTTCTGAGCCCCTGTCTTACAGATTGTTCACATAATCCGGCATCTTTTCGCCGGCCTTCAGGCGCACATACGCCTTCTTCCAGTCCGGGCGATAGCCCGAGAACTTGCCCCGGCGGCGCTCCTTGCCCAGCACGCTCACCGTGCGGACCGCTGCCACCTTCACCTTGAACAGCAGCTCCACCGCCTGCTTCACTTCCGTCTTCGTTGCCCTGGGAGCCACCTCAAACACCAGCGTGCTCTCCGTCTCTTTGGCGCCCAATCCCTTTTCGGTGATCAGCGGACGGCGAATGACTGTATAAGTCGTCGGCATTTAGGCCACCTCTGCTTTCTTGCGCGTCGTTTTCCGTGCCGTTTTCTGTGCGGTCTTCTGTTCTGTTTTCTGTTCTGTTTTCTGCGCCAGCTTCCGTGCAGACACGGTCTTCTTCAGCGACTCCTGCAGACTCTCAATCGCCGGCCGCGAGAAGATCGCGCGCTCATAGCGCAGCAAGTCGTAAGGGTGCACTTCGTTGTTCAGGACCAGCTCCACGCCCTTCAGGTTGCGCGCGCCCAGAACCACCGTCGGGCTCAGCTCCTTGCTGCTCTCTACCAGCAGCGTCGTGCGATTCGCTTCCAGCTTGTCCAGCGCCGCGCGATACAGCTTGGTCTTCGGCTCTTTCAGCTCCAGGCTCTCGACAACCGTCAGCTTTCCATCCGCCAGCTTCGCAGCCAGCGCCGCCCGCAGCGCGCCCAGCAGCTTCTTGCGCGGAAACGCATAGTCATAGGAGCGGGGCTGCGGTCCATGCACCGTGCCGCCATGCCGCCACAGAGGCGAACGCACCGAACCCACACGCGCCCGGCCCGTGCCCTTCTGCTTCCACAGCTTCTTGCCGGAACCGGAAACCAGCTTGCGATTCTTCGTCGCAGCCGTTCCCTGGCGCAGCGCCGCACGATAGTGCTTCACCGCTTCCCACAGAAGCGCCTCATTCACCTGATTCGGCGCAAAGACTTCATCGGCCAGCTCCAGGGAGCCAACCTTCTTTCCGCCGAGATCCAATACGTCAATGTTTGCCATCATCTTCTCTTTCAAACCCAAAGCGCTCTCCGCTCAGGCTCTAAACTCTGTGCGCCGCAAGGCGCGTGTGCCCGACGCGGCGAGCGTCACTTTTTCTTGCCTGCCGAAGCCTTCTTCGAAGCCTTCAACGGATCGACCGTGCCGCCACCCGCAAACCCACGACGCTCGCGCGGCGGAGCCTTGGCCTTTGAGATCAGCACATACCCATCCCGGGGACCCGGAACCGCTCCCTCGACCATCAAAAGATTCTCTTCCACGTCAATGCCGCGAATCCGCAGATTGCGCACCGTCGGCCTGGGC
>JBARHV010000380.1:0-24182 GCA_049799415.1 Silvibacterium sp. | reverse complement strand
GCACGAGCGCTCAGGCAGTGGCGTCAGTTGCCTGGAGCGGTAGGGACAACGGCCACCGACCTGGGAACGATTCCGGATTCACATCCCGTCGATAACTCGAAGCACTCGTCGCACAAGCAGGCGCATAAAACGCGGGACGGGGAGCGCCGGTCATGAGTCTCAAAGGAACCGTATGGGCGCCAATCGGCCCCAGCCCCATCACTGAGGGCAGCAACCAGGACAACGGTCTGGTTACAACCATCGCCGTGAATCCGAACAATTCATCGATCATTTATATCGGCACCTCCGGCGGCGGCGTCTGGCGTTCGCGCGACGGCGGAGCTACCTGGACCCCGCTTTTCGACCGGCAACTGGCACTCGGAATTGGAGAGCCGGCCGGAATAGCGATCGATCCAAACAATACCGACACCGTTTATGTCGGCACGAGCGAGCGATTGCTCTATCAGAACACTGGGATCTTCGGCTCGCCCGATTCGTCGCAGGGACTCTTCAAATCCACAGACGGCGGCAATAGCTGGATTCAGTTGGGATCGGGATTTCCCTCTGCGAATACGGGGAACGCCATCAATTTCGTGGGACAGTGGATCAACGTTGTGATCGTTGATCCCGCGAATAGTCAGAACCTCTACCTTGGTTGCTCAACTGGAATTTTCTACTCCATCGATGGCGGGCAGAATTGGGCGACCGGTGCGGGCGTTGCCGGGGATGCCCGCGCTCTGGTGCTGGATACTTCCTCGCCAGCGGCATCGCGCATCCTGTACGCCGGTATTGCCGGAGCCGGCGCTTATCAGTCCACGGACGGCGGACAAAACTGGACGCAGATTCTAAGTGGGTCCACGCCTGCGGTGGCTGCAGCGCTTGTATCGCCAACTACGGGCTTCAGCAAAGTCATCATCGCCATTCCTCCGCCCACCTCCCCACCCAATCCCGCTGGCGTACAGGTGCTGTATGTAACCCTCGAAGGGACTGGAACCACCGGCTTCAAGGACCCGATTGGGGTATTCCTGAGCAAGGATCAAGGCGCAACGTGGACGCAGCAAACCGCGACCAGCATGCCGACGCGATCGCAGGGTGGATACAGCTTTCACATGGCCGTAGACCCGGCCTCGCCGGGCGACGGCGTGAATGACATCATTTATTTCGGCACGGTCTCGCAGGCAAAGTCTACTGATTCTGGAAACACCTTCACTCATTTGAACGTGGAGCACGCCGACACGCACGCTTGGACGTTTGTTCCGCAGCCTGGCCCGCCATCAATCGTGTTTTGCGGAAATGATGGCGGTATTGACACGTCGGTTGACGGGGGCGCAACCTGGAACACTCTTAACGCCGGAGGCTTGCAAACCGGGCTCTTCTTCAATATCGACGTCAAGCCTGATGCTACGGGAAGCGTGGTTGTAGGTTCGGCGCAGGATAATGGACTCCAAACCACGGCTGGCGGCGTGAGTCCGGACTGGATCAGCCAGGGGGCTGACGGCTTCGACATTGCTTACGATGGCGTTACCCCAGGCCAGGTTTACGGAACAAGCGGGTTCTGGTCTCCAGCGCCCTGCACGCAATTTCAAATCTCTACGACCGACGGCAATACTTTTTCGTCACCTATAGCGCCGTGGGGCACGACGAGCGACCAAAATTGCGGCGTCTTTCCCGTCACTACCGATCCCAGCAACGCCGGTCACGTCTATGTCAGCGGCAATCAGAATCTGTGGCAAACGAAGGACGGCGGTAGTACGTGGCGCAAACTATCCGCTTTCCCATCAACCGGCGACATCGACGTGGCCGCGACAGACGGCAACAACGTTGTTATTGCGGTGAACACAAACCAGGTGTTCGTGACCACCAACGCACTCGCAGCCACTGTGATCTTCACGAACATCACACGGAACCTCCCCAGCCGCAATGTTGCTCGAGTACTTTTCGATCCGGTCGATCCGACGGTGATCTATGCCGTGCTCGGTGGCCTCAACGGCTTCGGGCCGGGACAAACCGGGCATGTTTTCCGCACTACCATCGGTGGTTCATCCTGGACCGACATTTCGCCCGCATCGGGAAATCCGCCGGTTGAGATCGATATCCCCTGCAACGCGATTGCGCTGGACGGCACAGAACTCCCGACCACGATTTACGTGGGCACCGATCTTGGCGTGCTGCGCTCGGTCGACGGAGGTGTGTCGTGGTCCGTTCTCGACGACCTTCACTTCCCGCGTGTACCGGTCCTCGATCTGGTATTGAATCAGACCGCGGGCGTACTGTGTGCCGGCACCTATGGCCGCGGCGTCTTCAAATTCATCAAGCCTGCGGGTCCCGCCATTGCCATCAATCTGCAGGACGACTTGAATTTCGGTACCGTCTGCAGCGGTCAGAATTATCTGACGCTGCAAATCTACAATGTCGGAGCGGCGGACCTGGAAATCAACAGTGTCCAGTGGCTCATGGGCTCAAGTGATTTCTCGGTGTTGCCGTTGCCCGGCACGCCGTTGATCATCGACCCCGGCGACAGCGTTGACTTCACCATTCAGTATTCGCCTACGGTTGCGGGTGTGCTGGAGACGGCCATCATCCGCATCAGCAGCAACGATCCTACAGCTCCTTTCGTCGATGTGGCCGCGACCGGCATCCAGGGTACAGGCACGGTAGCAACTGCGATCGCAAACAGCGGCGACTTCGGAAACGTCTGCCTGGGATCATTCATCGATGAAATGCTCACCATCAACAACGCCGGTTCCTGCCCTCTGTCCATCTTCGACATCACGGCATCAACGGCTTTCGTAGCGCCGGGCGTGGTCTCTTATCCGCTCGTCGTGAGCGCAGGTGCGTCTATCGATGTAGTGATTCGCTTCCAGCCCTTCACCTTCGGCCCAGCATTTGGCACCATCACAATCCTTAGCAGTGATCCGGCCGGGCCGCATACGGTGTCCGTGTTCGGCGTGGCTCAAGCACCCAAGCTCAACCTCATCATCGCTAATAGCGGTAATTTCGGTCGGGTCTGCGTGGGCTCGTTTGTCGATGAGCCGCTGATCCTGACCAACAGTGGCAAATGCACCCTCACCATCTTCGACATCGCTTCCTCCTCCGCCGAGTTTCTCGCGCCTGAGGTGCTGTCGTACCCAATTACGATTGCGCCGGGAAACTTTCTACCCATTCCCATCCGCTTTCAACCCACCAGCTTTGGCTTGAAGTCCGCGACGATCACAGTCACCAGCGACGATCCGGCCGGGCCACAGACCATCAATGTTTCCGGCGATGCGCCTTCCGGCAAGCTTGCAGTGACCGGCTCGACCTACTTTGGCGGAGTGACGGCGTGCTGCTGTGCTGACCGCACTATTTCCATTTGTAATGTTGGCGATTGCAATCTGCATGTAAAGAGCCTCGCGTTTAAGCGGCCAAGCCGTCATTGGAAGTTGATCCTTAACCCCTTCCCTGCAACCTTGCGTCCGGGTTCTTGTCTATCCGTTGTCATTCGATACAAGGCCGACGAAAAGTGCCCGAGATGCTGTGAGCTGGTGATCGAAAGTGACGACCCGGTAACTCCAGTCAAAACGCTTGACGTGATGGCGTACACGATTTGGGATGTCTGCGGCTGCAAGGAACATTGTGAGGATTGCAGGAAGGGATGTTGCGAAAGATGTCATCACGACCAATGCTGCCGCCAGGGCTATCCCTGCTGTTGCGATGACGATGAAGAGAATCCGGTCTGATGTGATTCATCTGTATTACCGGCAGCCGCTGGCAGAGAGCCATCTGGCGCAACGGCTGCCCGGCTAGATCGAAATCAGGGAGGGTGACATGCAATACAGCCTTCGTTCAACCTTTTGGATTAAAACCGTTATTGCTTCAGTTACCGCCCTGTTGGCGATTGTCACGGCCTTATGGCGCGATTGGATCGAGCGAGTCTTTGGCATTGATCTTGATCACCACTCCGGCTCGATCGAATGGGAGTTGATCGTTGCTCTTTTGTTAGCCGCGATGCTCTTCGCAGCGCTCGCTCGGCGCGAGTGGCAGAAGACCTCGCTGGCCACTGCGGAGAACGGATCAGCGGAAACCTAGACGACCGGCTGAAAAAGAGCCAGACTCGTGGCAAGCCTTCAAGTCACCCACAACTCTAACCTAAACAACACGACCACGATGAGCGGCGGCGCTGTGACGATCGTTTACGACGGTGACGGTACTTGGTGGATGACCCTCAACCAACCAGCGGCGCGCAGTTGATAGAAGAAATAGGAGTGACAGAGAGCACCTGGACTCGCTTCCGCTACACCACTTTCACACCATTGAAAGAATTCCTTGCCTTCCTTTTCAGTGCTTTTGGCTGCCGTTGTGTTTATTTAAATCTCTGATAATAAACAATATATGTCATTTGCAAAACCAGTATTCGCGGGTTCAATTCCCGCCCGGTGCTCCAAAATTCTCTCCGCGCCAGGCTCCTACTGCTTGTCCACATAAACGTAATAGAGGTCTGTAGCCACTTGGAACTGATCCCTGGTCAAAGGGGTCTTCATGGTTTGCCATTCCAAAGTTGGATGAAGAATCTGCCAGTGTTGAGGATCTCCAGCCTCGATCGGCATGGCAAAGCCCGGCTCTTCGGCCTGCCACTTGTAGCAGACGGTATGTTCCGTCGGATCAAAGAGCAGTTCAAGCACCGGAATCTGGGCGTGGAATAAATACTGTCGGAAGACAGGCGTCAGGTTCATTCCGGTCTGCTGATTAAAATATCGAATCACGTCGTCCGTCATGATGTTTTGATACTTGAAGTGCTGATAGAACCCATGAATCAGCGCAAACCACTTTGGGTCGTTATTGACGATGCTGCGTAAGGTGTTCAGCATCAACGCGCCTTTAAAGTATTGGTCCTCCGGCGGAGTAGCATTGACTCCCCGTTCAGCAACAATCGGCATCCGGTTGTCGATCTTGGGTTTGAGACCGTTCAAATACCGGACGGCATCTGCATGCCCCCAGTGGTACTCGACGTAAAGGCCTTCAAGATATGTGGTCCATCCCTCATGAATCCACATGTCTGAGCGGTCCTCAGCTGTAATGCTGTTGCCGAACCATTCGTGCCCGCTCTCGTGAATAATGATGAAGTCGAAGCGCGGGCTGATCCCCACGCCTGTCCAGTCGCGATCCAGATAGCCGTTGGTGAAGTGGTTGCCATACGCCACAGCGCTCTGGTGCTCCATGCCCGCATAGGGAACCTCAATGAGCTTGTACCCATCCTTCTCAAACGGATAAGGCCCGAAGTAATGCGTGTAGGCATCGAGCATTCCTGGAACCTGCGCGAACTGCTTCTTCGCCTTGTCCAGGTCCTCAGGCAGCACATAGTAGTCGAGAGTAAGCGCCCCATATTGGCCGCCGAAGTGAACGTAATTGCCGATATTCAGCGCCACATCATAGTTATTGATGGGGTAGTGGACCGACCAGTTCCAGCGTGTATAGCCGTCCCCCAGGTTTGTCTTGCCCTCAAAGCGGCCATTGGAAACATCCACCAGATCATTCGGAATTGCCACGCTGATGTCCATGCTCTGGACCTCGTCGCGCCACTGGTCTTTGTTGGGCCACCAGATGCTCGCGCCATCGTCCTCGCACGACGTGTAAATCCACGGATGGCCGGATGGGTCTTTGCTGAACACCATGCCGCCGAAGCGCCCTACCGTCAACGGACGGCCGGAATAGTAGAAGTCGATGCTGTAGACCTGGCCCACACGCAGTGTTCGGGGAAAGTCAACGAACACCGCGCCCGTATCGCGCTGGTACTTGAGCGGAATCGAGCCCCAGACAATCTTGTCGATATGCAGCGCCTCGCTCAGGTCAAGCTGAATGCGCGCGCCGTCCTTCAGCATCCTGAAGCGAATCGTGTTGTCGCCGCTGATCGTCTGCTTGTCAGGATCGACGCGGACATCGAGATGGTAATAAAGCAGGTCATTGTTTGCGCGATACGGCCCATAGGCTCCGCGCAGCATATCCGCGCGGCTTACCAGATCGGGAGGCGTGGTTACATGTTTAACTTGCGCCGGAAGTTGAACGGCAGTGGCAGCGAGCAACAGAGGCAGGGCAAAGAAGCGCGTGTACATGACCTTATAGCGTATCGCGCTTTGGCCGGGATGTGGCCAGGAATACGCGCTCAGTCTGGAAACGGCTCGCCCTCCCGCGCAATGCGGATGCGGTGATCCGGGAAGCTACGGTGCATGACCGGGACATAGACCTCAGGCATGTGGCATGTCGTGCAATTTCCCGTTGCCACAGGGCAGGCTGTGCCAGGGTGCATTTTATCCGGATGCAAGGAAACAGATTGGGCCGCATTCATCTTTGTCAGATGGCAGCTCAGGCACACATGGTCATAGTCTGCAGCCACCGGATCGACCTGCTGGTGCGGATCATGGCAGGCAATACAGGTCAAACGAGGGTCGCTCTTATTCCAGCACTTGCTTTCCTCCAGCCGGAAAGGCTGAAACCTTGCGGTATTGACCCCAGTGGCGCCCGAGAGGCTGATATCCCAGTAGGAGCCGTGACATGAGCCGCAAAAATCCACGGACTCTTCCGGCGTCAGCTTTTTGGGATTGAAAATTGCTTCCCGTGTGTTCTCGATCGGCTTTTTCGCGCTCCTCTCAGGAGGAAGGTTCTCCATTTCGTCGATATGTGCTTTTCCTGGCCCATGGCAAGCCTCGCAGCTCACACCGGGAATCAGTCTCGACTCGTCGAAGCTGCTGCCCATGCCGGATGCCGTCGTGTGACAACCGAAGCACTGGAAGACCTCGGCGCGCCCTACCTGTCTGTCCATTGCTTCCTCAACATTTTCAGGATCATTGAGGGCGCGGCCCGGCGTAAAGTTCAAACCCTTGAGCGTTTTGAAGTACGTCACGCGAACTTCATAGAACTGGCCGTCTTTTTTCTTGAAAAGCCAGGATTGAGCCACGCGGTTGGTTCCAAAGGCCCACTTCAACTGTGCAGACTCCTGCTTCGGTCCGTTCATCACGGTATAGATGCTCACCCCGTCGCTTGTCCGGATGTCGTAATGGTAAGAGTTGTGATGGAACGCGAGGTCAGGGTTTGATCGAAGGATGTTGGATTCTCCGGCGAGCATGGCGGTATGTGCCATGGAGGTCTGCTGCGCTTCATCGAAAATCTGCTCATGGCAGTCAGCGCAGGCCTTTGGCTCTGCATAGGAGTCGCGCGGATATATTGTCTGCGTGGGCCAAAAGCCCGGCTGGCTGACGCGATCTGAGGTCGCGAATTGCCCATAGACCATGAATGGCGCGCCGGATACCAGGAACACCAGCAGCACACATACACCAATCGTCCATAAGAATCGCTTCCGCGTGAATCCAGCCATCGCAACTCAGTACTGGGATTGACGAGAAGCGTAAGGGAAAAGACTTACATAGGCTGCGCAAACTCAAAGTATGTTGCAAGATTGAAATGCCATGAAAAAAAGAGGGCGGACATTTTTGTCCGCCCTCTTTTTGTTCCTGTTGCTACCGGGTCAGAATCGTATACCCAGGGTCACTGGGATCAGACCCTCCGTACCCTCGCCGTTCTGCGTGGGAGTGGCAGCAGGAGAGTTCACCCATACATAACGCACCTCGGTGTAGAGCTTGGCATTGCTGTCTGGGCCAAAGGCCTTCCAGTAGCCTCCGAGCCCGATATTCAATCCGCCCTGATTGCTGGAGAAATGGCCGATCGTTTCATTGACGTAACCGGTGTAGCAGAAGTAATAGCATTCCTCTTCTTCCTGAGGCGCACTGAAGTTGGTGACCTTGCGGTAGAAACCGCCGCCGCCCGTCACATAGCCGCCAAAGGCGTGGGTGATGGGCACGTAGTAGATGGGGTCGACGGTCAGAGACCAGGTATTAATGTTGCCGTTTGGCGCCCCGATCGCAGCCAGCGTGGCTCCTGGGATCTTGTTGCGGTTGAATTGATATTCGAGGAGTGCGCCAAGGCGTTTAGTGAAATTCCAACCGCCGCCAAGTGTAACGTTGTAGCCGTAGGTGTCGTACCCATCACGGGCATCATTCCCGACAGGCGCGGTGAATCCGGCGCCGCCTTCAAACGCTATGTGGCTCCAGCGACTGGTGCTCTCCGGATAGCTGTTGTTCTTTCCGTATTGCCCGTATTGCGGTGAGGCGCTGGCTCCCGGCGTTCCGTCGAAGTCGTAATCCGTCAGATAGGCCTTCCAGTCCGACGAGCTTGAGTACTGCTGCCCGCCTTCGACGGTAGTTCCGGCAGCGGTGGCTCCGGTCTCCGCCTTCGAGGCATAGGGAAGCGCAAAAAGCGCGAAGATTGCGCCGGCAATGGCTATGCGGTTCAAGAGGCCCCGCGAAGAAAAACAATTGGTAACCATAGAGGAAAACTCCTTTTGCATTTGTTTTCTTGCAAATGGCGCATGGGTGCGCTCATTTTTACTCAAACACTAGGTTGATGATTTAGACTCGCCAGCTGTTGCTTTTGTTTCAACAGTTACAGTGCACATTCCCAAAAAATTGCGGCCCCATCAAACGTTTCTGTCAGCGTTTAGGCAACGTTAACTCCAGTCCTCCTATAAAAGATCTCCCCTGCATCCGAACCCCTTGAATCTCCTCATACCCGGTATTGCTCAGGTTCGTCATCTGGAGATAGGGGTGGATCCAGCCCCGCTCGCGGGCGAGCGAAACGTCCCAAACCGGGTAAGCGTCCTGTTCGTACCGCTGGGCCACTCCTACCCTGTTCCTTAAAACAAATCCAGCTGCCTGGCCAATCCACTCCGCGCTGGCATTGTTGACCGGATAATTAAAGATGTACTCCGACTCCAGCCCGTGCAGCGCCGATTGCGCCCCGGAGAGGGCCGTATAAGAAAATTGCAGTGCCTGTCGCGAGGTGGCCTCCCACTGTACCGAGCTTTCGACGCCCGTAAAGGCAAGTCCGCTCAGGTTTGTGGCATGCCATAGCTGGGTGGGATTAGCGCGAACATAATCAATTGCGTCGTGTTGGCGGGAGTAGAAAACTGTAAGTGACGCTGTTATCTTCGCGCCTGCATACCAGTCCACGCCGCCCTCGCCCGACCATGCCGATTCAGGTTTCAGGTTGGGATTACCAACGGTCGTGGGATCGCTGTAATAAAGGTCAGTGTAGGTGGGCAGCCGAAAACCATATCCTCCGGCTGCTCGCAGCTTCCATTGGTGGCCCAGCCATAAACTCCCTGAGAGGTCAGGGCTGAAAACGGATTGCGGGCCTCCGCTCAACAGCTCTTCACGGCCGCCAACCGAAAGCGTTCCACGCTCTTTGAAATGCAGGTCGAGGTCGGCATACCCGGCTCCGCGATTGCGCGCATGCTGGCCCAGGTTATTGCTGTGAATAGCATCACCCTGGAAATCAAGTCCGTAGAACAGGCTGGAAGCGGAACCCAGAGTCTCTTTTCTCCGCGCGACCGCCTGCCAGCTTGTGTCGACGTGATTGTTGGCATAGACGCCGGGATCATTGCGCAAAAGGATGAAGTTATCGGTATGGCGCCGGTAGCCGAACGCAGCCTTCGTCTTCGCGCCCAGGTCCTGGCTCGCGGAGGCGAACCATCCCTTGGTGCGTTCGTAGGAGTCATAATTGCCATAGAACTGGTTGGCTCCAAAAGCCCGGTCGCTCCCCGCGAGCAGAATGCTGGTAGCGCCCAGCGAAGATCGATAGCGGCTTTCACTGCTCGCCGACTCAGTCCGGTAATCGCGGTCGTACATAAAGCCAGTAGAAAAGTCGCGTGTCCCCGTAGCTGCCTCGCTCCATCTTCCACGGACTGCGTCTGCAATCACCGACTGCTCATTCTCGCCATAGCTGCCCGCGCCCGCCCGCAGGCTCAGGCTGGTCCTGGTCGGCACCGCGGTAATAAAGTCGATCACTCCGCTGAGAGCATCCGCGCCATAAAGCGTGGAGCCGGTTCCGTGCAGCACATCGATGGTGCTGAGCGCGGCCAGCGGAACCGGAAGATCAAGATTATGGTGCGATGTCTGCGCATCATTGATGCGAAGACCGTTCAGTAAAACAAGCGTCTGTTCAAATGACCCGCCGCGCAGGGAGATATCCCCCTGTACATCGCCCGCTCCGCGCTGCTCGATATATACCGAGCTGTCCGTTCGCAGGTAATCCTCAAGGGTAGGCACTGTCAGAGGATGTTGCTTGGTGTCAATCACCGTGACCACCCGCGAAGAATTCGCCTCGGTGACCGGCTCCGGGCTGCCAAGCACAACCACGGTGGACGAAACCGACGGTTTTTTTACCGTGTTTGGTTGTTGGCTGGTTTGTTGTTGAGCGAAGGCGAAATTGGCAATGAGCAATATAGCTATGCCTACGTATCCTGGGCAATTCATGAATGTGAGCTTGGCTTTCAGGCTTCTTGGTAGCGGTGGTGATGGAATTTTTCTGGCCTGTATCGATTCTACCTTTTCAAAACCCGGCAAGATTGCAGCGAGAACTCTTCGAGCGAAGATTTGTTCTCCTACGAAGATGCAGTTCCATGTCTTCGACGAAAAATCCACGCATCGAGTGAAAACAGATTGTATTGGCGCAATCCAAGTAGCGCTGAATATATGAGAGCGTAAACGAGCTGAATACCCGCAGCGTTCCAATCCTGGTGCAGCGACGATCCGAAGGTGAGCGTCGCCAGCAACAGCAACCCCAGCACGCAGACAAAGCGTGTGCCAAGGCCGAGCAGCAGCAATCCTCCCAGGATGGCCTCGGCATAGGGAAGCGCAAGGCCAAAGGCATAAACAGCGGACGCAGGCAGCGGTGTCTTCTGGAACCCAGGCAGCAGGCTGTTCGCAAACCCATGAACGCCCGCGTAGATGCGGCTGGCGCCATGCATAAAGATATTCACGCCCAGCACAAATCTGAGAAGCGCATAGGCCAAGGTCACGTCGGTTCTGTGCGAAGTCTCGGAGATTTTCACTGAAGCCTCCTTAAGCGAGTTTACCCAAACCAGCGCGCAAATTTTCCTCGAATTTCTGTAACCAATTGGCCCGTCGCGGTTCTATGCTTACGCAGGCGGCAGCAGGATACTTCGGAGCGACAGGGCGGGTCCGGCTTGAACAAAGAGAAAAAGACGACCGTTCCCGGCGACAGAGACGAGGCGCGGATCATCGCCTCCATCCTCGCCGGGAGCACGCACGAGTTTCACAATCTCATCCGCCCCTATGAGCGCAGCGCATACGTCATGGCGTTGTCCATGCTCAAGAACGAAGCGGATGCCGAAGACGCCGTACAGGAGGCCTTTCTCAAGGCATTTCGCGGCCTTCAAAGTTTTCGTGCTGAGTCGAAGTTCAGCACATGGCTGCTGAGCATCACGCTGAATGAAGCGCGTAACCGTCTTCGTCGCAAAAATGCCGTCAGAATCGAGTCGCTGGACGAATCTCCTGGTGAAGACGAGCACATCTCGCCCGCGCTCCTGCGTGACTGGCGCGAAATCCCTTCGCAGACGCTGGAGCGAATGGAAGTGCGCGAAATGTTACAGCAGGCCATCACCGGCCTCTCGCCCATCTACCGCGAGGTCTTGCTGCTGCGCGATGTTGAAGAGATGACCGTGAGCGAGTCAGCCGCGGCTCTCGGCATCACGGAAGCGTCTGTAAAGGTGCGTCTGCACCGGGCGCGAATCATGCTGCAGAAAATACTGGCTCCGCAGTTGAAGCGTATCGATCCGAAACGGGGGTGGTTCTCTTGGTTATAGATTGCAAGCATGTCTGGGACCACATCTCCGGCTATCTCGACAACGACCTTGCGCCGGAGATACTGGAGCAGGTGCAGAAGCATTTGGAGCATTGCGAAATATGCTCGGCCATTCTTGATTCAACGCGAAACATCCTCATTCTCACCGCGGATGAGCGCGTCTTCGAGTTGCCGCTTGGTTACAGCGAACGCCTCCACGCACGCCTCGATGCAGAGATTCAAGGCATGAAATCCTCCTCGACGGAGGACGCATAAACGCGAGTTTCGATGCTCAAAGAACAGATCGGATAAAATTCTCCTTGTAAGGGCGTGAAAGCGCCCCTGCAAGGAGCATCGCTTCTCGCATGTCTACGCCCCCCGCCGAATTTTCTGAAACAGCGCAGACTCTTCCTGCTGAAAAGCCGCGCGCTCGTGGCCTGCTCGCATGGTCCAGCTTCCTCTTTGCTCTTCTTCAGAGCATCTGTGGAGCGGTCGTGGCAATTAATGGAGTACGTCTGGGTATTGGAATCGGCGCTTTGGTGATGACCACCGGCGCGGGAGCGGCAGTGTCCGACTTTCATGCGGACTGGATTCGCCGTCCTATGCTTGCCGTCGCGCTCATCGGCTCGCTGCTGAATATTGCCATCCTCATCCACGCGCGCCATCTCCGCAATCGCCCCGCCGCACAGTGGCGCCGCAAAGCGTTAACGTCTCACCAGGTCAACATGGAGCGTCTGCAGTGGGCACTGTCACTTGCCGCGCTGGTCCTCATCGGAATCGAAGAATACCTGCACTTCGGCTTTCATCACGTTCTCTAATCAGGCAGCGTCTCGGCATCTTCTTCCGGACTCCACGCGATTGAACGGGATGCAAGATACGCATCCAATTTGTAACCCGCGTCTTTGATTGCCTCGTGTGCCTGTTCGACCTCGGCCTCCACTTCCAGGACAGCCTCAAGTGAGCCAGCATCCTGTTCCGCGATCTCCAGAAGCGCGGGCAGTGCAAGCCAATCGATCAAATTCTCAAACAGCTCCTTGTTCACATACGCCACGCCATCCGACTCGTTCACACCCGCCAGCCAGCGCACGTCTCCGTCGCTCCAGAATGCGTAAGGGTCAAGGCCGTCAGCTTTGAGCAGCAGAACGCGCAGTTGGGCTGCCGCGCGCCACACGCGCTCGCCCTCCATGCCGAACGACGAAAATATCTCCGCAAGCTCCGCACGCACCTGCAGCAGATCAAACGCAGCCACCCGCTCGCTCTTCCAGGGAAGGCTGGCAATCGCAATCCATGCAGCAATCAACGCCCAGCGCTCGTCCGAGTGTGGAAGCAGGCGCGCAACCACCGGCCAGTCTGTCGCAAAGTTTTTCTCAAGCAGCGAAAGGCGCGCAGCGGCAACTGTCATCCGCTCGCAGTTTTCGCGGTAGCTTCGTGCAGCGTCTTCTTCTGGAGAAGCGGCAGCCACCTTCGCCGCAACCTCTCGGCTTTCCGCTGGAAGGCTGGCAATCGTCCGCTCAAAAAACAGCTGGCACTTCTGCAAGAATTCCTGGAGCTGCAATGCCTGGGGCCGCATGGCCTGGAGTTGGCCATCTGGCTCAGCTTCCTTCGCCTGTGTCGTATCAGCGTCCCCGGCCTCTGTAGTGTTTGCGGGAGTCTCCACGGTTCTTTCGCTGTCTGTCCGCACTGCAATCTCTTCAGCGATCTTCGCGAAGGCCCGAACATTCTCCACACTGATCGCCTGACGCAGCGCATCGTGCAGCGGGCGCAGCCGCAGCATCGACAGAGCCACGTCCACGCTGTGCACGCCTTCGCCGTGGAGTGCGTCGCACAGCCTGTCCCACGGATGATCCGCCGAGGGACGAAGCTCGCGCCAGTCCAGCAGGACAACATGCTGATAGCCCTGCAGGTCGATCGTTAGACCGTGGTGATGAAAATCGCTCGCTCGCCGTAGATACTCGAGTCCACTGATAGAGTCTCGATAAGCCGCAACCGTGTCATAGCTGGAGAGCCCAAGCCCATCACTCAGCCGTGTCTGCCGCAGCGCTCCGCTGTCTTTGTCCATGGCCGCTGCCGACACGTGGATCGTTCCGTGCGTCGTACCATAACTGTTGTTGTACAGGACTACCGCGCGTTGATCGCCCTGGCGGTTCGAATACGCAAAAACATTTTCATCTACCGACCCATGGCCCGCCCAGAAATCGTAAAGCACAAAGTAAGTGCTCTCCGCGAACAGCCATCTCCGCTTGAGCAGTGGAGCAATCTCGCGCTCGTGCCGCGCAATCAGGCCTTCATTCGGAGACTCATCCATCCGCGCCTGCTTGAACTCCATCCCATAGCGCTCAGTGAATCCCTCAATCTGCCCATGTCCAAACATCGGCAACCCGGGCAGCGTCGCCAGCATCGTCGAAACGCCAAAATACTTATCGCCTGTGCCGAACTGGTCGATCGCCGTCCGTTCATCCGGATTGCTCATGAAGTTCACATAGCGCTTCAGAATATCCGGATCGAACTCAATCGTCTTCTTCAGGTACGAACGGTACTTCGCGTTCTCCTCGTCGCGCAGCATATTCATAAACGCGCTGTTGTATACGCGATGCATCCCCAGCGTGCGGACAAAGTACCCTTCCAGCAGCCAGAACGCCTCCGCCAGCAGCAGCGTCCCCGGAACCTCAGCCGCCACGCGATCCACAACCTCGCGCCAGAACTCATGCGGCATCAGCGCGTCGAATTGCTCCTGCGACATGGCATTCTCTGCGCGCGACGGAATCGACCCTCCCGCGCCCGGCAGCGGAAACCATAGCCGCTGTACATGCCGCTTCGCCAGCACCATGGCTGCGTCAAACCGGATAATGGGCGACAGCCGCGCCACATGGAGAATCGTCTGGATCACATGCTCCCGCACATGCGCCTGCGAGTAGTCGAGTTGCGCGGTATCGTTCCACGCAAAACTTGTTCCATCGTTCCCGTGATAAACGTAACGAGTCGTCCCGTCGTTGTAGTGCCGCAGCCGGAACGCCACCGCGGCATCCGACTGATCGTAATAGTGGTCTTCAATCTTGATCTCAACGCGGCTATCGTTCGAAAGATCAGGGCCATTGAAGCTGTATGAAGGAAAGGGATTCTCCCACCGGTAAAGAAACCAGTCCGGGTGCTCGATCACCCAGTCCGAGTCGATGCCCATGTGGTTTGGCACCATATCGCTCGCCATGCGTAGGCCAAATGCCGCCGCGCGATGCTTCAGGTTGTCGAACGCCTGCTGCCCGCCCAGATCCTGAGCAATGTCATATCCCTTCAGCGAATAGGCTGAGGCAACGGCATCGTGCTGGCCGCGCAGACGCTTGATGGTTTTCGAAGCCGTGCTTCGCTCCCATAATCCAATCAGCCACAGTGCTGTAATGCCGCGGCTTGCCAGCAATTGCAGCTCTTCATCCGGGACCTGATCGAGCCGGTGAATATGCCTCTGATATTTCTTCGACAACTGCTCGAGCCATACAAATGTGCTCTTCGCAATCATCACCACGTTCGGCATCCACGCCTGGTCTGAGCTGAAAGCCTCATACTCATGCAGCGGAGCCTGATAGTCGGACGCATAACGCCGTCGTCCACCCGGCCCAAACTCCTGCTCAAATCCAACGAACTCGTCGCCCACAAATCCCGCCGCGCCCCAGCCCGGCGCACCGTGGCGATGCCAGTCAGGTCCCGGCGGATGGAACCGCAGCCAGATCGCCACATCCTCTTCGCGCAGAACGTCAATCGCCAGCAGCACGCGGCGCACGTCCTCTCCAAGGTGCTGCGACCAGCGCGTGCGAATAAACTCAAGCTGCCCCGTCAGCGATTCAGGCGAGGCCAGCATCGGCGCGCGCAAAGCATCAAGCAGGCTGCCCACCTCCGGCGCAAGCGGAGGTCGCGTACTGAAATAATCCGGAAACGTCGCCGTCACGTTCTGGTAGATCGTCTTTTGCTTCAGGTCCGCGTCCTCAAACAACTCACGGAAGGGAGCAAAGGCAGGATTGATATTGGCCAGCCACAGCATCAAAAGCTCTTCAAGCGCAGCCTCACGGTTTGCCAGCCCATCCGTTGAGCCCTTCAACCACTCGGCAGCCGTCAGTTTTCCACGGTAAACCGCTATGTTGGGAAACTGCTCCGTAAACAGCAACAGCAGCCGCTCAAGTTCTGCAGGCTCTGCCTGTGCTGCAAACCAGCGCACCGCCTCTGTCAGAACCCCAGGGTCGATCTCAGCGCGATAGCGCGCCACCAGTGCATGATTCAGCTCATCGATCAGCCCCATTGCGAACAAGGCGCCCGCATGGATCGTCTTCGCCGGATCGGTCTCCGCTCCGCGCGTCTCATTCAGCTCTTTCGCCAGCCTGCGGCTCGCAGCCACATTCGCGAAAATCACATTTCCGGTATAGCTGAAAAGGAGATCATCGAGATTCAGTCGCTCCCGAAGGGCCCCGTGGATATGAAATTCCATGCAAAAATGCCTCAGTGCGGATCAGGCTGTGAAACTTTTGGTGAATTTGTGCCCTGAGAGGTAGGATGCCAGGCTTCTCCAAACTATGAAGACCCTGAACTCCACTCTCGTCAGCCGCAAATCCTTCCCCTGCAATCCTATCTCGATAGAGGCGCATCGGTGCGAGTCGAGGTCAAATCGTTGCCGCTGCGAGGTCGTCGTCCTTCGTCTCCCGAATCCAGAGCAGCCCCAGAAACGTAAGTACTGCCGACAAGGACACGTAGTAGCCCACATATTGCAACCCATAGGTTTTGGCCAGCCACGTCGCAATATATGGCGCAAGCGAGGCGCCGACGATTCCAGCCAGGCTGTAGGCCACGGAGCTTCCGGTATAGCGGACCGAAGTTGGGAAGAGTTCGGAAACCACAGTTCCGAGCGGTCCGTAGGCGAGCCCTGACAAGGAGAACCCCACGATCATCATGACCAGTATTCCTATCGTGCCTGCCGAGAACAGCGGCCCCATTACCAATCCGAAAAGAATGGTTGCTGCTGCCGTCCAGAGCATCGTCCGGCGGCGCCCTCTCTCCGCCAGGTATCCTGAGACGATAATCGCCAACATACAGGGAGCGATGCCACACAGCTCCATCAGCAGGAACTTGTCCCGGCTGTAGCCAAGTACATTCGTACCCCATGACAGCGCAAACACCGAAAGCAAATAAAACACCACAAAGATAGAGAGCGACACCAGGATGCCTGCAAACAGCGCTTTCGTGTGGTTGCGGAACAGTGCCATCATCGGCAGCTTTTCCGGCTCACCCATTTCCTGAGCCTTTTGAAACACCGGTGTTTCCGTGAGGCTCAACCGTACATACAGTCCGAGAAACACCAGCACCGCGCTCGCCAGAAAGGGAATCCGCCATCCGAATGCGAGGAACTGCTGGTCCGTGAGCCAGTGCGAGAACAGCAGAAACACGCCGCCCGAAAGAAAAAATCCAAGAGGCGCACCGAACTGCGGGAACATCCCATACAACGCCCGCTTTTTCGGCGGCGCGTTCTCAATTGCCAGCAGTACCGCGCCACCCCACTCACCCCCCAGTCCAAGCCCTTGCCCAAAACGGAAAAGCGCAAGGAGCAGCGGCGCGGCAATGCCAATCGAGCGGTATGTAGGCAGCGCTCCAATCGCCACCGTTGATACTCCCATTGTCGAAAGAGCAAGCACCAGTGTCGCCTTGCGTCCGACGCGGTCGCCGAAATGGCCAAAAAGTGCCGAGCCCACTGGGCGCGCAACAAACGCAATCCCGAAGGTTGCCAGCGAAGCCAGCGTTGCCGCTGCCGGGCTGGATTCCGGAAAAAACAGGTGTGGAAAAACCAGAACCGCCGCCGTCGCATAAATGTAAAAGTCAAAAAACTCGATGGTCGTGCCGATCAGGCTGGCAAGCAGAACCTGCCGTATCGAATTGATCGGCCTTACACTCCCGGCGTGGGTCGTTCCCATCGAGCTTCCGCTTTCTTCCTACGGCACTCTCATTTCCAAAGTGACGCTACGATACCACTGCTAGCGGGGCATTGCACGGAGGGCGCCGTCGATCCAGCCAAGCAGCAGATGAGGGAAGCACCCCAACAGAACCACAAGCAGGGCGATCAGGCCCACCGTGGCCCGCATCACCAAAGGTGTTTCAATCGCATCCGTGCCGGCGGCAGAATCGCGCACATAGATCTGCTTCAGAACCTTGAGGTAGTAGTAGAGCGAAACCGCGCTCATCCCGATCGCCAGAATCACCAGCCACAACCAGCCTGCGCTCGCGGTGAGCGCCGAAGAAAAGATATAAAATTTGCCAAAGAATCCGGCCAGCGGCGGAATCCCCGCCAGCGAAAGCAGAAAAATCAGCATGCAGAAGGAGAGCAGCGGAGCGCGGCGCGAGAGTCCCGCAAAATCGGTCAGCCGATCCATCCCTTCCTTCTCCAGGGCAGCCAGAACGCCAAAAGCTCCAATCGTAGCCAGAGCATAGGTAATCACGTAGTAGAGCAGCGCACGCAGTCCAATCGTGTTGTGACACAGAATGCCCAGCAGCATGTATCCGGCATGGCCAATGGCAGAGTACGCAAGCAGTCGCCGCACGCTGCTTTGCACAATCGCCGCAAGATTTCCCAAAACCATCGACACTGCTGCTACCACAGCAATCAGAGAAACCCAGCTTGGCGTGCTGCTTCCGGCCGTCAGGCCAAGCGTCATCACCACGGCAAAGACAAAAAAGCTCGCAATTTTGGAGCTCGATGCAATCAGTGCGGCGCTGGGTGTAGGCGCGCCCTGGTAAGCGTCGGGGGCCCACAGGTGAAACGGCGCCGCCGCCACCTTGAATCCCAGACCGGTCACCACCATCACAATCGCAACCGCCAGTAGCGGAGTCAGCGGCTTTGTTCCAACCGCCGCAGCAATCTCTGTCAGTTCAATCGATCCCGACAGCCCGTACAACAAGCTGATTCCGAATAAAAAGAAAGCCGCCGCCATGCCGCCAAACAGAAAATACTTCAGCGCCGCTTCCGCTGACTTGCGGCTGCGCTTATTGAACGCCGTCAGAATGTAGAGCGAGAGGCTGAGCAGCTCCAGCGCTGCGAAGATCACCAGCAGGTTCTGCGTGCTGACCAGAACCATCATCGCCGCAGTCGCAAATAGAACCAGTCCCAGATACTCCCCAACATGCGTCGTAAAGGTAGAAGTCACCGAGAGCAGCACCGCGAGGATCGTGAAAGCCGCCAGAACCGCCTGTGCCAGTTGCGTCAGTGGATTCACCACCAGCATGCCGTCATAAAAGCTTGCATGTTCAGGCCGCAGCAAAAGCAGCAGAATCGCGCCCACGCAACCGGCGCAGCCAATCAGCGCGCCCATGTTCCATCGCGCGGAAAGACTCCGCCGCTGCATTACCAGTAAATCGAGCGTCAGCGCAACCAGCCCGCTGAGCGCGACAAGGATCTCCGGCAGCGTAAGCCGCAGCAGCTCGAAATAACTCACCGAGTTCATCGCCACAGCCCCTTCCGCAGCCCGTCAAACAGCGGCGATTGCAACGCGGGAAGGATCAAGTCGAGCAGCAGTCGTGGATACAAACCCACCGCCACCGTCGCCACCATCAGCACCGCAGCACCCATCCGCTCGGCCACAGAAATTCGCGGGAGCGCCGCAACAGGCGCAGCCGCAACCGCATCGCCGCCAAAGAACGCCTTATCGAGTGCCCGCCAGGTAAACGCAATGCCCACCAGAATCCCCACGCCGGCCAGAACCGCCAGTACAGGAAACGCGCGCCACGCGCCAATCAGGATTTCAAACTCTGCCACGAACCCGCTGAACCCCGGCAATCCAATCGACGCCATGCAGGCGATCACAAAGGTAAAAGCCGCAAAAGGAATCACCCGTGTCAGATGCATCGGTCCCAGCTCGCTCAAAAGGCGTGTATGCGTGCGGTCATAAACCATGCGTCCAACCACAGCAAACAGCAGTCCGGCGATAATGCCGTGCGAAAACATCTGCAACACCGCGCCGCCCAGCCCAATCTGGCTCAAAGTCATCAGGCCCAGCAGCACAAAGCCCATGTGGCTCACACTCGAATAACCAATCACAAACTTGAAGTCCTTCTGGACCAGCGCCACCGTCGCGCCATACACAATGCCAATCAGCGCCAACACGGCAAACAGCTCACGCCACGATCCGAACCCCAGCACATGAAATCCCCACGGCTCCATGCCGCCCGGAAACAGCATCATCGCTACCCGCAGGCAGCCATACGCGCCCAGCTTCATCACCACGCCCGCCAGCAGCATGGATGCCGCCGTAGGCGCGGCTGAATGGCCCGTGGGGGCCCATGTGTGGAACGGCCACAAGCCCGCAAGAATGGCGAACCCCACAAACACCAGCGGGAAAACCCACATCTCAAAGTGCAGCGGAAAAGGAAAGCGAGCCAGTTCCACCAGGTTCATCGTCCTGCTGCCCGCCTCGACATAGGCTGCAATCACGCCAATCAGCACCATCGCGCTTCCCGCAAACGAGTAGAGCGCTAGTTTCATCGCCGCATACTCGCGCCGCGTCGAACCCCAGATGGCAATCAAAAAATATTTGGGAATAATCGCAAGCTCGTAGAAAACGAAAAGCAGAAATAAATCGAAGCTCAGAAAAACGCCGTATACCGCGCCAATCAGCACCAGATACAGCGCAAAAAACTCAGCAGGCCGCCGCTCCACATTCCAGGAAAATAAAACGCCGGCAATGGCGACAATGCCCGTCAGCAGCAGCAGCGTCATGCTGATTCCATCCGCCGCCAGGTGATACTCAATGCCCAGTGAGGGAATCCACGCCACGCGCGTCACCGTAACCAGCGTGCCCGGCGTGTACCGGCACACCCCAACAACCGAGATCGCAAATCCCGCAATGGCTGCCAGCAGGGCAATCCAGCGTGCCGCGCGCGCATTTACCTTCGGCGTTAGCATCAATGCTGCCGCGCCGAGAAACGAAATGTAAATGGTCCACGCCAGCATTCGCTAAAACCTCAATTGCGATACCAGTTGCACAACCGTACTGTTCACCGTCCCCACAATGATCTGAGGATAGAAGCCGAGCACAAACATCAAGGCCAGCGCCGGAAACAGAACCAGCCGTTCGCCCGTACTCAGGTCAGGGAACAAAGCCCACCGCTCGTTTACCGGGCCGAAGAATACCCGCTCCAGAATCAGCAGCAGAAACACCGCAGTGATCAGCAGCCCAATCACTGACAGCGCCGTAGCCCACGTCACCAGCGGAAAAGCTCCCTTGAAAATAAGGAACTCGCCAGGAAATCCATTCAGCCCAGGCAAGCCAAGCGACGAGAAGATAGCAATGCCCATCAGCCCACAAAACACCGGCGCAATCTTGCGCAGCCCGCCAAAATCGTTCAATCCGCGTAGTCCGCCGCTGCGTTTCTCAAGCATCGCAATAAACCAGAACAGCGCCGCCGCAGTCAGCGCATGGTTAAAAATTTGCAGAAGAGCGCCATCAAGGGCCGCAGCCTTTTCTCCTGCCAGTGAGCCGCCAGTCCACTTCAGCACAACCAGAACTCCCAGCACGCAGTATCCCAGGTGATTAATCGACGAGTAGGCAAACATGCGCTTCAGATCAGTCTGCGCCCACGCAACAAACGCGGACAGCACAACGCTCGCAACCGCCAGCCATAGCAGCAGGGTCAAAGAATGCTGCATCTGCTCCGGGAAGATCGGAACCAGGATGCGCAGCATTCCATACAGTCCCATCTTCGACATTGCGCCCGTCAGCAGCATCGTTGTGCCCGACGGAGCCTCCGCATAAGCCGACGGCAGCCAGGTGTGGAAGGGCACAATCGGAACCTTCACAGCAAAGCCCAGAAACGCCGCCCAGAAGATACATGCTGCAATCTCGCCGCCGGTCCAATGCCCCCAATGCAGATTCTGCGCAAACGCCGGAACAAGCTGTCCGTCGTGCGCCATACGTGCAAGATCGATGAAATCGAATTGGCCCGTCGCCAGATAAATCGCCAGAAATGCCAGCAGTAGCGCAACGCTGCCTACCATCGTGTAAACAAAGAATTGCGTCGCAGCGCGCGCCCGCAGCGGTCCTCCCCAAAGGCGAATCAGGAAGAATGCGGGAATCAGGCCAAGCTCCCAGTAGAAAAACCAGTGGATGAAATTCAGCGCTGTGAACGTGCCGAACAGGCCCGTCTCCAGGAACAGCACAAGAGCGAAATAGAGCGACCCATGCTCGCGGCAGCTCCATGAGGAGGCAACCGACATCAGCACAACAATGGCTGAGAGCATCAGCATCAGCAAGCCGAGCCCGTCGATGCCTACGTGATAGGTAACCCCCAGCGCCGGAATCCACGCATGCTGTTCCTGAAATTGCAGCGTGCCCGATGCCGCATTAAATCCGTGCCACAGCGCCAGCGTCAGCGCCAGCGCAATGCCGCTCGCTGCCACCGCCACCGCACGTGCAGCGTTCCTGTTCTTCCCCGTCGCCAGAATAAGGAATGCGCCTGTCAGTGGCGTCAGGGTTAGCAGCGTAATCCAGGGAAGTCCGTTCATCCCTTGCGACTCCAGAAAAGGAAGAGAGCCAGCGCGATCAACGCAATGCCAAGAACGCGCAGATAGTTCTGCACACGGCCATTCTGCAGGCGCGACATCAGGCGCCCGCCCTGAACAAAGCCCTCGCAGCCCTCATCAAATCCAGTGTTGACCACGTAGGTATCGAGTGACGAATCCATCCACGCAATGCCGGTAACGATCCACGCAATCATCTGGACCACGCCGTTCCAAATCCAGCGGTCCATCCAGTCAAATAATTGCGAACCCCACCGTGCCAAGCGAATGACAGTCAGGCCATAGAACTCGTCCACGTAAAGCCTCTTCGCCAGCGCATGAAAAACGCTCGGTTGCAGCCGTTCCAGAGCATCCTGCGCTGAAACGCTTGCAATCGGCTTGCGTCCATAGAACCACCATCCCAGCGCCAGCCCCGCAAACACAATCACCGACGACAACACCATGAGCGGCACAATGCCACTCCCTGCAAATGCTCCGAAATCAAGCGTCGCGCGCCGGCCTTCAAGAAATTCCTGGAACCACGGCCATGCCGGCGTTCCTATAAATCCAAGGAACACCGCAAACACCGCCAGAATTACGAGCGGAACAGTCATCACCGCCGGGCTTTCGTGTACCGCGCCCGATACGCCATGCCCCGCAGGAACGTGAACCTCCGTCGCTTCGCGCTGCTTGCCAAAGAAGACGTAGTACACCTGCCGGGTCATGTAAAAGGCCGTCAGCAGCGCGCCCGCAGCGCCCATATAGTAAGGAGCAGCCGACACGCTCCACAAATGCGCCGAGTGCAGAATCTCATCCTTGCTCCAGAACCCCGCGAACAGCGGAACGCCGCACAGCGCCAGCATGCCCGCCGCATAAGTCGCAAAGGTAATGGGCATCAGCTTCCGCAGTCCGCCCATCTTGCGAATATCCTGTTCGCCATTACAGCCGTGAATCACGGATCCAGCACCCAGAAACAGCAGCGCCTTAAAGAAGGCATGCGTAATCAGGTGGAACATCCCCACCGCCACGCCGCCCACGCCCAGCCCCAGCATCATGTAGCCAAGCTGCGAAACCGTGGAGTACGCCAGGATGCGTTTAATATCGTCCTGCGCAACAGCAATGAACGCCGCAAACAGCGCGGTAATCGCACCCACCCACGCGACAACTTCAAGTGCGGCAGACGGGCCGCCGCTCACCGATGCCGCCATCAGCGGATAAACCCGCGCCACAAGAAAAACTCCGGCAGCAACCATGGTGGCCGCATGGATCAGCGCGCTTACCGGGGTCGGGCCCTCCATCGCATCCGGCAACCACACATGCAGCGGAACCTGACCCGACTTTCCCGCCGCTCCGCAAAAGATCAGCAGCCCAATGCCGCTCGAAGCCGTCAGCCCGAAAGCTGCTGCATGCGCTGCCATGGCGGCTACGGCGGAATGCTCCAGGCAGCCCGCGCCGTGATCGTAAAACAGCAGCGTCCCGCTCAGGCTGTAAAGCCACATCATGCCCAGAAACAACCCCAAGTCGCCAATGCGCGTTACGATGAACGCTTTCTTCGCCGCCGCCGCTGCCGCTGGCTTCTGGTACCAGAAGCCAATCAACAGATACGACGTAAGCCCCACAACCTCCCAGCACATAAACAGCAATAAAAGATTGTTCGCAATCACTACGCTCAGCATCGCGCCGGCAAAAAGAGAGAGGAAGCAGAAGAAGCGCGTTAAGTTTTCGTCATGGGCCATGTAGCCCACGCTGAAGATAAAGATCAGCAGCCCTACAAGCGTGACCATCACCAGCATCACTGCGGTCAATGGATCGAGCATCCAGCCCAGCTTCAACCACTCTGATCCAAACTGGAGCCAGGGAAAATTAACGTACGCAACCACTGGCTGCCGCAACGTGTGCGCCAGTGCCACCAGCGCCAGCAGCAGTGAGCAACTCATGGATCCAATCGCCAGCGTCGCCGCCAGCCTGCGCCGCTGCTGTCTGGCAAACGCAATCACAGCCGCCGCTGCCG